>JANNDT010000559.1:0-5163 GCA_031387905.1 Deltaproteobacteria bacterium | reverse complement strand
ACCACGATCACCGCGTTCGAGGCAGTGCCCGAAACCTTGCGGCACTGCGAGCAGTGGCACATTCCCACGCCGCCGCGCGAGCGCCCGTACTCGAAGCGCACGCCGCCGCACAAGCAGCTTCCGCGAATCATCACGCCTCCTGGCCGCGCGTTCGCCTCCGCTTCCACTGCCACGCGCGCTGGTGGAGAATGCCGCAGCGCCACGGAGCCCCGAAATGCCCGAAGTTCCCGCGCACCTCGCGCAGATGTTTCTCGCGCTCGTCTCGGCGGTCGCGGCGCTGTTCGTCGCCGCACAGTCGCGGCTCGGCGATCCGACCAATGCGCAGCGCCTGCGCGGCACGCTCGCGGGCACCCTCGTAGTTGCGGCCTGGCTCGGCGTCTCGGGCGCGCTCGCCGCGCGCGGCGTGCTCGCAGATTTCTCGCGCCTGCCGCCGCCGTTCATGTTGATGATGGCCGGCTACTTCGCCGCCACCACGGCGCTCGCGTTCTCGCCTCTCGGCACCAAGCTGGTGAACCACGCCCCAATCGCCTGGCTGATCGGTTATCAGGCGTTTCGCGCGCCGCTCGAGTTCTTCCTGCACGCGAGCTACGAGCGCGGCGTAATCCCCGTGCAGATGACATGGGCGGGCCTGAACTTCGACGTAATCACCGGCGTGAGCGCCGCGGTGCTCCCGCTCGTTGCGGTAACGCGGCCACTGTCGCGCTGGCTCGTGCTGGCGTGGAACTGCAGCGGCCTCGCGCTGCTCGGGACGATCGTCACGATCGCGCTGCTCTCGGCGCCGACTCCGCTGCGCGTTTTCATGAACGAGCCCGCGAACACCCTCGTCGCGCAGCTGCCGTACGTGTGGCTGCCCGCGTTCCTGGTGCAGGCCGCGTGGTTCGGGCACCTGCTCGTGTTCCGCTGGCTGGCGCGCACGAAGTGAGGACCGGGTAGCCGAACGCACACGCGGCTCTCCGCGTAGCTGCGCGACCGCGCGCCCAAACTCCAGGTCAACCCGAGGAAGAAATCACATGCACTCGACCACTCGCCCGAGCAAGAAGCGACGCTGGCTGGGCCGCTCCGCGATGGCGCTCGGAATCTTGATTCTCGTGCTCGTCGCAGCGAGCCTCGTCGCGCAGCGGCTTTCAGACGGGCCGCTGAACCCAATCATTCCGGGCGGGCCGTTACGCGCGGGCGCCCTCGTGTCGGAGCCAGACATCGATTGGCCGACGGTCCTGGGCGGCAATGGCTCCTGTGTAGATGGGGCTTGCGCCCCAATGGATCCGATCGAGTTGCAGCTCGTCGAGCCGCCGAGTTCGCGGTACGTGGGAATCATGGTGCACGAGGCTCAGCTCTACGTGCCCTGCGATCTCGGCTTCATGTGGGGCCGGTTCTCAGGGAACCAACGCCGGGTGTTGCACCTGATCTACCTGTTCAAGCGCTGGCACGAAGATGCGCTGCGCGATGGGCGCGCGGTGCTGCGGATCGACGGGAAGCGTTACGAGCGGCAGGCCGTGCGCGTGACGGATCCGGAACTCTTGGCCGCACTCCGTCTGCAGCTGGAGCGCATGGCCAGGCAGTGGGTGGCGCCGGAACCTCTGGCAGCGGCGCCGACCGTTGGCCCGAATGACATCTGGTTCTTCCGCATGGATCCGCGGCCAGCGCTTCGTTGACACTGAGCATCGGGCCGCTCGGTGAAGGCTGGTTCCTCTACCGCGCTGGCCAAGCGGCGGCGTACCCTGCGCCCGCTCGCCACGCCCCCGCGCGCATTCCCGCGCGACGCCGCCAACCGGAGCCCGACATGAGAACCCTCCTCGCACCCCTTGTCTTCGCACTCGCCTGCACCTCGCCGCCGCCCGAAGCGCCCGTCATCACCGTGACTTCGCAGCACATCGTCGCCGCACTCGCTGCGACTGCGCGCCCCGAAGCCGACCGCGCACGCGATGCCGCGCGCAAGCCCGCCGAGATGCTCGCCTTCGCAGGCATCACGCCCGGCCAGCGCGTGGCCGACTTCATTCCCGGCGGTGGCTACTTCACGCGGCTCTTCGCCGAAGCCGTCGGCCCGAGCGGCAAAGTGTTCGCGCTGATCCCGCCCGCCGGCGCCGAAGCGACCGGCCCCGACCCGGTGCGGGCGATCGCCGAGCAGTACGCGAACGTGAGCGTGGTGCAGCAGAGCTTCACGACGCTCACAGTGCCCGAGCCGCTGGACGTGATCTTCACCGCGCAGAACTACCACGATCTTCACCTCGCGCGCTTCAAGCTCGACGTGGCCGCCGTGAACCGGCAGATCTTCGCCGCGCTCAAGCCCGGCGGCGTTTGCATTGTGGTGGATCACTCGGCGCGCGCGGGCGCGGATGTGAGCGTCGCCGACACGCTGCACCGCATCGACCCCGCGATTGTTAGGCGCGAGCTCGAGGCCGCGGGCTTCAAGTACGACGGCGAATCGGGCGTGCTGCGGAATCCGAAGGACACGCTGATCGTGGCGGTGTTCGATCCGGCGATTCGCGGGAGCACGGATCAGTTCGTGATGCGCTTCCGCAGGCCGGAGTGAGGGCGCGCGGCGACTAGCAACTCGAAGGCACTCTCCGGCTTCGAGGCTGTGAACTAGTTCATTGTGAGCGCCCTCGGTGTGCGCTTAGGATCGCGGCGCTCGGGCTCTGCGCAGGCAGCTTGCTTCGCACCCTGCGCTAAAGGAGCGATCGTGAAACAGGGAAGCACCCCCGCGATATTCGTAGTTCCCAAGGGCAGTACGGTCTTGATTCGGGTGGTCGCTGTCGGCGGTGGGCAGTTCGACACTGTCGCAGGCGCAGACCTGTTCGCCGATCCAGGGCACGGCCACGTCTATCGCCTTGTCACTCCCGGGCAGGCGAAAAAGGTCAAGCGCGTGGCGATCGGCTGCATGTTCCCGGAGGAGATGGACCCGCCGGCGAAATATCGATTCGAAGTCTGGCAAGAAGGCGAGGAAAAGGTCTTCAAACCGCTCCGGGTGCTCCAACCGAGTGGAGGCGACTTCCCCACCACGGTGACGATCGCCCTCGAGTTCGAGACCGAATGATGTCGAGAGGAATCGCGATGCTTCGAGCAAACTTCGCCAGGGCAATCTTTTACGCGCTACTCGCCGCGCTATGCGCCTCGCTCCTGGCGGCCAGTGGCGCAAGCGCACAGTCCTGCGTGATCGAAGGGATTCGCGACCGCGAAACGGGGAAGCTTTTTGAGGCGGCGCGACAGGCAAGCGGGGAGTTCGCGCCCGGTGCGGGTGAGGGGGAGGACGAACAAGATCCAGCTAAGCGGGCGCTGGAGGCGCTCTCTCAGCACTGGGTGCCGCTGATCGCGCGGGCCGCAGTCGCAAAGAACGGCGAGGGAGTGCAGCAGGCGGAAGAGTTGGCGAGCAATCTGAGCGAGGTCGTGCGCAACGACAAGCAGGCCGGGAGTCCTGGCGGAGCGAGCGGTACGACGACGCTGTCCGAGCGCGCGGCAATTCCGCTCCTGCTTGGCCTCGCAGTCGAGCACGGTGCGATCCGTCAAGAGCAATCGGGGACGAGCCTCACCCTCAGTACGTCGCCGTACGGCTTTCTCACAGCGACGCGAGAAGACGACGCTGATCTCTACAAGAATAATGCTTGGGCGCGGGCCATCGGGGTCTCGGCCAACTTCTCATTGGAAGGCGACGGGAGCCAGGGCCTGAATGGTTTGAAGCAGTCGGAGTTGTCCTCTATCTCCGCGAAGTTCGTGATCGGCGATCGCACTACGCGCGCGACGAAATTCCAAGAGGAGAAATGGAAAGCAAAACTCGAGCCGCTCGCTTCCGCGGCGACCAATGCGGAACTCGCCGCCTGGGATACCGCACTCGGTAACGATCTGAACTCGGAAATCGCCAGTGTTAAAAAGGGATTCCTGGATTGGGCCAATGACGAGCTGCCAAAGGGCTTGACGGAAAAGATGGGCGCCAGGCCGCTGGAAACGAAGGCGGGTAGGGATGGGCTTCGCGACGACCTAATGAACCTGATCGAGCCAAAACTGTGCGAGTTGGTCTTCGCGAAGGTGACTGACGATATGCTCGACCGCGACGAGGTCGCGGCGAAGTTCGAGGTAGCCCGGAAGGCCAATGTCGCCGCGACGAAGGCGCTGGTGACCGCGATAGAGGAGTTCCAGAGCGAAACGCCGCTCTTCTCGCTCGGCTACACGCTCAATCGAACGGTCGGTGGCTCCGACTACTCGGAGATCAAGCTGATCGGCGACGGGCTCTTCCTGGGTGGTGGCGGACCACTCGAGCTGATCGTCAACGCCAACCTCGCCATCAACCACGAGCCGGACTCCGCGCTCGGCCAGAATACGATTCGCGACTACGGCGCAAACTTCTCGCTGGCATGGACCACGAAAAACCGCCTAACAGACCGCCTCCCCGGCAGCAGCGAGTTCAGCACCATCGCGCTCTCGTTCAGCGGAGAGTTCAGGCGGCTCGCGGACATCGGCGAGAACGTGGGCACCGCGCAGCTGAGGATCGACCTGCCCTTCACGAGCGGCCTCCAGCTTCCGCTCTCATTCAGTTACTCGACCCGCACGGAGACGAGCAGCAAGGACGACTTCACGATTGGCTTCGGCTTCGAGTTCGACACGGACAAGCTGCTCGCCCTGGCCGGCCTCGGAGGGAAGTGAGGAGTTCTTCGATCTCGGTTGCCGGGCGAACACTTCTTCTGTGCTTCCCTCTCGTGCCCGCGCGCCGAGCTTCCGGCTCGTGGGAACCGAGACGAACCCGATGCCCGCTCGCGCCGCTCCCATCATTCGCCTCATCGCCGGCTTCGACCTCGTCGTAACCGGCCTGTTCGCACTCCCCTTCACCGCGCCCGTCTTCGTGACCACGCTCTACGCCCTCGACCGCGCCCTCGGCGGCCCGTTCGCGACGCCGAACCTCGGCGCGCTCGGCTGGTTCTTCACGAACCTCGCGGGCGTGCTGGGGGTGCTCTGGGCGCTGGTGCGCTTGTTACGCCCCGAAGCCTGGCTCGCGCGCGCCGACGCGCTCGGGCGCTGCGCGGTGTCGGCGCTGATCGGCTGGAACCTCGCACTCGATCAACTGCCCAGCTTGCTGTGGGCGTTCGTTGCGACGGAACTGCTCGGGGCGGCGGCGCAGGCGTGGGTGACGCAACAAAGCAGGCCTCGCGCGCGCCGGGAATCCTGACGCCGGGC
>JANNDT010000545.1:0-3171 GCA_031387905.1 Deltaproteobacteria bacterium | reverse complement strand
CATCGAGCGCGCCCCCGCGCTTGCGCACGAGCAGCCCGCACTCCGCGAGCCGCCGCCCGAGGTGTACGACCTCGCGCGCCGCGCCGCCGGCGCCGTGATCGGAGAGCACGAAGCACGCGGCGCTCTCGCCGAATGCGCGGCGCAGCTCGCCGCAGGCCGCATCGAGCTTTTCGTACACGGAAGCGACTGCGCCGCGGCGCTTCGCGCTCGCCGCGCGATCGTGCCGCGGTGAGTGCGCATCGTGATCGCGCCAGTAGTGATGACACACGGTGTCGCTCTCGGAGTAGACGACGACCATTAGGTCCGGCGCGTCGCCGCGCGCACGCAACTGCGCGAGCGCCTCGAGCGCAAAGCGCGTCTTGCACTCGATGCGCGCCAGCAGCGCGTCGATCGCCGTCTCGTGCCACGCGTCGCCGTGTGCGTTCTCATCGAGATCTGGCGTCATCCACGGCCCGACGCGCTCCTCGATCGCGCGATAGAGCGCCGGATCGGTCGCGCGCGCGGCGTCGCTGCCGGTAGAGACCGGCGCGTCCCAGCCAGCCACGAGCAGCCCGCGCACGGGTTCCGGCGGATACGTGGCCGGGAGCCCTAACACCAGCGCGCTGCCGCCGGCGGCGCAGACGCGCTGCGCGAGCGAGGCGCCGTCGCGATCCGCGGCGTTCGCGAAGCGCAGCGCGTAAGCGCCGGGCTGCTTCTGCGTGAAATCGAAGAGGCCGTGCCGGCCAGGCGTCAGGCCCGTCCAAAAGCTCGACCAGGCGGGGAACGTCATCGCGGGCACGGTGCTCGCGAGCGGTGCGAAGGCGCCCTCGGCCATCAGGCCCGCGAGATTCGGCAAGCGCCCGGTCTCGGCGAGCGGGCGCAGCACGGCGAAAGTGGCGCCATCGAGGCCGAGCACGAGCGCGGGGCGTAACAAGCGCGGCTACTCGAGGCGATCGATGACGGCGCGCGTGAAGGCGTCGAGGCTCGCTGTGCCGCCGAGGTCGCGCGTGTGGTTCGCGCGGTCTGCGAGCGCGCCCCGCACTGCCCGCTGAACGCGTTCCGCGGCTGCGCGTTCGCCGAGATGCTCGAGCAGCATCACGCTCGAGAGCAGCACCGCAGTCGGGTTCGCGACGCGCATGCCCGCGATGTCGGGCGCGCTGCCGTGCACCGCCTCGAACAGCGCGCAGGATTCGCCGATGTTCGCGCCCGGCACGACGCCGAGGCCGCCGACCAGGCCCGCGGCGAGGTCCGACAAGATGTCGCCGTACAAGTTGCCGAGCAGCAGCACATCGAACTGGCTCGGGTCCTTCACGAGCTGCATCGCGCAATTGTCCACGATGATCTCGCGGAAGCCGACCTTTGCGTGGCGCTTCGAGACGCGGCGGGCGCACTCGAGAAACAACCCGTCGGAAAGCTTCATGATGTTGGCCTTGTGCACCACGGCCACTTCGCGGCGCCCACCGCGCTCGGCCAGCGCGAAGGCGTATTCGGCGATGCGCAGCGAGGCGGCCTCGGTCACGACCTTGATGCTCTCGACGATGCCCGGGGCCACCCGATGCTCGAGCCCCGCGTAAAGATCCTCGGTGTTCTCGCGCACGAGCACGAGATCGACGTCGGTGTAGCGCGCGGGTACGCCCGGCAGCGTCTTCACGGGGCGAACGGAGGCGTACAGGTCGAGCGATTGCCGCAGGGTGACGTTCGCGCTCCTGAAGCCGCCGCCGATCGGCGTCCCGATCGGGCCCTTGAGGGCCACCCCCGCGCGCCGGACCGCGTGCAGCGCCGTCTCGGGTACGGGGGTGCCGTACTTCGCGACCACGTCGGCGCCAGCCTCAGCGATCTCCCAGGCGATCTCGACGCCAGCGGCTGCGATCACCTGGCAGGCTGCATCGGTCACCTCTGGCCCAATGCCATCGCCTGGGATCAACACGACCGCATGGACGCGCGGCTTGGCGTTCTCGCCACTCGACACCATCTGGGCCCCCTCTTATGATGCGCCGCCCCTCAGCCCAGCTTGGCCCGGTCGGATGCGAATCCCGTTCCCCGTCGCCGCGCCTCAATTCATCGTTTGATTGGAGATCGATCGTGGCCATCGAACTCGTGTGCCGCAAGATCGGCATGACCCGCGTGTTCACTGAGACCGGCGAGTGCATCCCGGTGACCGTCCTGGACGCCGCGCCCAACACGGTCGTGTTGAAGCGCACGCCTGAGCGAGACGGCTACACCGCCCTCCAGCTCGGCGCCGGCAGCCGCCGCGAGAAGACGCTGAGCAAAGCGGAGGTTGGCCACTTCAAGAAGGCCGGCGTCGCCGTGCAGCGCTTCGTGTTCGAGAGCCGCGTTGCGGCCGACGAACTCGCTCAGCACGAAGTTGGCGGCCAGGTGAACGCCGCGGACCTCTTCAAGGCGGGCCAGCGGGTCGACGTGATCGGCACCTCCAAGGGCCGCGGCACGCAGGGCGTCGTGAAGCGCCATCACTTCCGCATCACGAAGTGGTCGCACGGTTCACACGAAGGCAGCCGCCGCACGGGCTCGATCGGTCAGCGCTCCTACCCCGGCCGCGTGCACAAGGGCAAGCGCATGCACGGTCACATGGGGAACGAGCGGACGACAACCCGCAACCTCGTCGTGGTGCGCGTCGATGCCGAGCGCAACCTGCTGTTGGTTCGCGGCGCGGTGCCCGGCCACAACAACGGCGTCGTGAAGGTCCGGGGCGCGATCGCGTTGCACTGATCGCAGGCGGCGCTTCGCCGCGCGCAGCGCCCGGCCGCTCGCGTTCCCGCGTGGCTCCGGAGTCGTCACCTAGCGCAGCAGTCGAATGCCCACCTACGACCGCAAAGATGTCTACCACCAACGCGCCAAGGCGGAGGGGTACCGGTCGCGCGCGGCGTACAAGCTGCTCGAGATCGACGACGCGCAGCGCATCCTGCGGCGCGGCGCGCGGGTCGCGGATCTCGGCTGTTGGCCCGGCGGTTGGCTCCAGGTCGCAGCGCAGCGCGTCGGGCTCGAGGGCCGCGTGGTAGGGGTCGACATCGCCACGCTCGATCCGCCGCTGCCGCTCGCGAACGTGTTCGCCTTGACTGGCGACATCGGCGAACCCCTTGTTGTTGCGGCGCTTCTCGAAGAAGCGGGCGCGCGCTTCGACGTGGTGCTGTCGGACGCCGCGCCGAAGCTCACCGGGATTCGCGCGACTGATCG
>JANNDT010000544.1:0-2208 GCA_031387905.1 Deltaproteobacteria bacterium | reverse complement strand
GCCACGATCGCCGCGAACATCGAAGACCGCCGCGACAACACGACGCGCTTCCTGGTGTTAGGCGGCGACGCGCCGCCGCCGAGCGGCAACGACCTCACCTGCCTCGCGTACACCGTGCGCAAGAGCGAATCCGGCGCGCTGCATCGTCTGCTCGCACCGTTCGCGGCGCACGGCGTGAATCTCACGAGCATCCAGGCGCGGCCTCTCAAGGGCACGCCCTGGGAGTACGTGTTCTTCATCGATCTAGAAGGCCACCACAGCGAGGAGCGCGTGCAGCGCGCCTGCAACGACGCCGCGACGCTCGCGACTTCGTGGCGCGTGCTTGGCTCCTTTCCGCGCGCGACCAACCTGCGGCCCGGGGAGGCGGTCTAGTGCGCGTCAAGCCGTGGATCCCGGGCCTCGAGCCGTACAAGCCGGGCAAGCCGATCGAAGAACTCGAGCGCGAGCTGGGCATCAAGGAAGCGGTGAAGCTCGCCTCGAACGAGAACCCGCTCGGGCCTTCGCCGAAGGCGCTCGCGGCCCTAATAGCCGCTGCGGGGCGCGTGAATCGCTACCCGGACGGCGCGAGCTTCCGGCTGCGCACCGCGCTCGCAAAGAGGCTCGCGGTTGCGCCCGGCCAGATCGTGTTCGGTTGCGGCGCGGACGAGATCTTCGAGTTGATGGTCAAATCGTTCGTCGGGCCCGGCGACGAAGTCGTTTACGCGTGGCCGTCGTTCGCGATGTACCCAATCGTGACCGCGGGCATGGGCGCGACCGCTGTGCCCGTGCCACTCACTGCGGGGCTCGTGCACGATCTCGCCGCGATGCGCGCCGCCGTAACGCCGCGCACGCGCGTCGTGATGATCTGCAATCCCAATAACCCAACCGGCACCAGCGTTGGCCGGGCCGAGTTCGATGCGTTCGTGGCCTCGTTGCCGGCGGATGTCGTGCTGGTCGTCGATGAGGCCTACGTCGAGTACGCGCGGCGCAGCGACTTCCCGGATTCGCTCGCGTGGGTCGCGAAGCGCCCCGGCACGCTGGTGATTCGCACCTTCTCGAAGATCTACGGGCTCGCGGGCATGCGCGTCGGCTACGGCGTCGGCGACCCCGAACTGGCGAGCTACCTCGAGCGCGCCCGACATCCATTCAACTTGAACCTGCTCGCCGAAGAAGCCGCGGTCGCCGCGCTCGACGATCACGAGCACGTCGCCCGCACGCTCGAGCTGAACGCGGACGGCATGGCCTACCTCGAGCGCGAGTTCGCCGCCCTCGGCATCGCGACCTGGCCGAGCGACGCGAACTTCCTGCTCGCCGACGCGGGCGCTGGCGCTTACGACGCGCTGTTGCGGCAGGGTGTGATCGTGCGCCCGCTCGCAGGTTTCGGGATGCCGCGGCAGATCCGCATCACGATCGGGACCGCGGAAGAGAACGAGCGCTGCGTGAAAGCGCTGCAAGCCTGGAAGACGAAATCGTGAGCGAGGCGGCGATTCACTTCGAGCGCGTCGCGGTCGTCGGCACGGGCCTGTTAGGTGGGTCGCTCGCGCTCGCACTTCGCGAGCGGCGGCTCGCCCGCGAGGTGGTCGCCGTTGTTCGCCGCGCAGAGGCGCAGCGCGAGATCGTGGCGCTCGGCATCGCGGACCGCGCCGAGCGCGAACTCGCAGCGGGAGTCGCAGGCGCGGACCTGGTCGTGCTCGCGAGCCCCGTGCATGCGATGCCCGGCCTGCTCGCGCAGCTCGCGCCCGGGCTCGCGGCGGGCGCGATTGTTACTGACGTCGGCAGCGTGAAGGGCCTCCTCGCGGAGTCGCTCCCGCCGCTGCTGCCGAGCGGCGTCAGCTACGTGGGCTCTCATCCGATGGCCGGCAGTCATCAGACGGGTTACGCGCACGCGCGCGCCAACTTGTTCGTGAACGCCGCCTGCATCGTGACGCCCGCGCGGCCCGCGAACCCCGCCGCCGAAGAGCGCGTGATTTGGCTCTGGCGCGCGCTCGGTTGCCGCGTGCTGCGCCGCAGCGCTGTGCGCCACGACGCGGAAGTCGCTTGGGTGAGCCATGCGCCGCACGCGATTGCCTTCGCCTTCGCGGCCGCGCTGGCGGATGCGCCCGAGAGCGCGCGCGAACTCGCCGGCGCCGGCTTCCGCGATTTCACGCGCATCGCCGCCAGCGATCCCGCGATGTGGGCGGACATCCTGGTCAGTAACAAGCACGCGCTGGCTGCGCCGCTGCTCGCCGC
>JANNDT010000543.1:0-7119 GCA_031387905.1 Deltaproteobacteria bacterium | reverse complement strand
TCGCGAAGCCGACGCGCTGTCGCAGCCCCTTCGAGAGATCGCCGATGCGGTCGCGCCTGCGCTCGCCGAGCCCGACGTAATCGAGCATCTCCGCCACCGCCGCATCGCGATCGGCGCCGCGCATGCCCGCGAGGCCGGCCGAAAGCTCCACTGCACTCGCCACCCGCGCGCGTTCTGGCAGCGAGACGCGCTCCGGCAAGAACCCGACGCCGCGCCGCGCCTCGGGATCGCGGGGATCGCGCCCACGCAACCGCACTTCCCCGCGCGAAGGCGCAGCAAATCCCAGCAACAACCGCAGCGCCGTCGTCTTGCCCGCGCCGTTCGGCCCAAGCAACCCGAGCGCGCTGCCCTCAGCGAGTTCCAGGCTCACGCCATCCAGCGCGAGCCGTCCGCCGTATCCCTTCGTCACATTCCGCAGCTCGAGCGCGTTCACGGCGCCCAAGCTAGCCGAGACAACGCGCGCGCAAGCCGCAAAACGCAGCAGCCCGAGCTTCACCCAACAGCCGCGCGCCCCGCCCCATGCGAGCAAACGCATCTGACCCGCCTACGCTAATCGCCGATGCCGCGCGCCCACATCGAACTCGCCGACGCGAAGAGCATTCTGACGCGCACCACCGGCTACCTCGCCGGCTTCACCCACTCGCTGCAGCCCTACCTCGGCTGCCAGTTCTCCTGCGAATACTGTTATGTGCGAGAGCTCGCCGTGCAGCGCACCAATCGCTTTGGCCTGCCCTGGTCGCGCTGGCTCATCGCCAAGCGCAATGCGCCCGCGCTGCTCGCGCGCGCAAAGCTCGAGCACGCGCGCATCTTCATGTCCTCCGCCACCGATCCGTACACGCCGATCGAGCGCCGTCTCGGGATTACGCGCGCCTGTCTCGAAGTGCTGGCGGCGCGCCCGCCCGCCGCGCTGATCGTGCAAACGCGCAGCCCGCTGGTGCTGCGCGATCTCGACCTGCTCGCGCGCATTCCGCGCCTCGCAGTGAGCTTCACCCTGACAACGAGCGACGAGCGCGTGCGCCGCCTGCTCGAGCCCGATTCGCCGAAGTTCGCGCGGCGGCTCGCGACGCTGCGCGCGTTGAAACAGGCCGGCCTACGCGTGCAGGCTGCGATCGCGCCCCTCCTGCCTGGCGACGTGCGCGAGCTCGCGCGAGCGCTCGATCCGCTCGTCGATCGCGTCGTGCTCGACGACTTCTTTCGCGGCGACGGCGCAGGCGGACGCCGCAGCCGCGCGGCGCTGCGGAAACTCGAAGCCGCTGGGTACAGCGGCTGGACGCAGCCGGGCTACGCGCGCGAAGCGGGAGAGGTGTTGCGGGAGACGCTGGGCGGTGCGCGCGTGGTCGAGTCTCGAGCGGGTTTCGCCGATCTCGCGTGGCTGAACGCGTGAGCGCCAGATTGCGCGCGTAGCGCAGCCGGGGGCGCGCCGGCTTTCGCCGCGCGCCACCCGGTGCGCATCTCCAACTCGCCAGCGACTCGCAGCACGCCCAGCAGTTACGCCATGCGGCCCGCGGCACTTCAAGCGGCGGAGAAGCCTCGCGTGGGCTGGCTCAGTGCGAGCCGATCGGATCGTCGAAGACGTAGCGATACGGCTTCATGACCAGCATCTCGGTCGGCTTGCCCATTTCCGAGGGCTGAACCGCCGCGGTCATCGCCGCAGCCGGAAGCCAGAGCAGCGCGCCGACGCCGAGGGCGACCAAGCCCAGGGGCCGCATCACGAGCACGTCGAACATCGGGGCCGTGTTCGAGGCATCGACGTTCGAGAACTGCTGTCCCGCCATTGCGGGGCCGGCGAGTAGAGCCGCGACTACCGTCGCAGCGAGAAACTTGGGAACGAGACGCATGATGACTCCCTCCATGGGGTGCGAATCCATTCGCTCATCGGCGCATTCGAGGCTGCGCTAAAGCCCGCGGCGCGGTCCCTCGAAGCCGGGCCTTTCAACGACCGGCAACCGCGCGGCAACTTCCGCCCGATCTGCGCGCGCGCAAAGGTCTGCGAGAATGCCGGGATGGCTGCCGCTTCTCCCCAACCGCGCACGCGCTCGCTCGCAGCGCTCCTCGTGCTGCTGATCGCGCTCGCGAGCATTGGCGCCGTGCACTTCTATCTCGCGAAGCGCTTCGTGCTCGACCCCGCGTTGCCCGAGCCGTGGCGCACGATTGGGCTTTCGCTCGTGCCCGTCGCGTTCCTCGGCATGTTCGTCCAGCTCGCAGTCGAGCGCGCGCTGCGCCCGCCCTGGTTGCGCATCGTCTCGTGGCCGTTCGCGCTCTGGATGGGCGTGTTCTGGCTCGGCTTCGTCGCGCTGCTGCTCGCGGACGGCGCGCTCGCCCTAATGGGTGCTGCGAGCACGGCGCCGCCGCTCGAGCTCGCTCGCGGACGCGCGCTCGCCGGCGGCGCGCTCACGCTGCTCACTGCGGGCCTCGCGCTGCGCTCGGGTCTGCGCGTGCCGCGCGTGAAGCGCGTCGAGGTTGCGCTCGCGAATTGGCCGCGCGCGCTCGACGGCTTTCGCATCGCGCAGATCAGCGACATCCACATCGGCCCGATCCTCGGGCGGCGTTTCGCGGCGGCGCTGGTCGCGCGCGTGAACGGGCTCGCGCCGCAGCTCATCGCGGTAACGGGCGATCTCGTGGACGGCGGGGTCGACAAGATCGCCGACGACGTCGCGCCCTTCGCCGATTTGCGCGCCGAGCACGGCGTCTTCTTCGTCACCGGCAATCACGATTTCTATTCGGGCGTCGACGGCTGGCTCGCGAGACTGCGCGCGCTCGGCTTCCGTGCGCTCCGCAACGAGCGCGTAGCGATCGGCGGGGATGAAGGCTTCGACCTCGCGGGCGTCGACGACCACCGCGGCGATTGGTCGAAGGGCCCGACCGAGGACGTGGACGGGGCGGTCGCCGGCCGCGATCCGCAGCGCGCGCTGATTCTGCTCGCGCACGATCCGACCACGTTCGTGAAAGCGGCGGTGGCTGGCGTCGACCTCCAGTTATCAGGTCACACCCACGGTGGACAGATCTGGCCGTTCGGCCTGTTGGTGCGCGCCTTGGTTCCATTCGTGGCGGGCATCTATCGCCGCGGCGCGAGCACGCTCTACGTGAGCCGGGGCTGCGGCTTCTGGGGCCCGCCGATGCGCCTGCTCGCGCCGAGCGAGATCACGGAGATCGTGATTCGGCGCGCTGCGGGCTGAGTTCGCCTTCGGCTCGCTGCGCCGCATTCTAGCCGCGCACCAATAACACCACGCCGAGCGCGAGCAGGCCGGCCCAGGCGAGGCGGCGGAAGGTGTCGCCGGTGAGGCGCGCCGAGAGCGCGTTGCCCACGTACTGCCCGCCGATCGCGAACGGCGTCGCGAGCGCGGCTTGCCAGACGACTCCCGCGTCCATCACGCCCTGCGCAGAGGCGACGGCCATGCGCGCGAGAGTCGAGCACAGGAACAGCGCTTGGAGCGTGGCCTTCAGCTGTTCCGGGCGGCCCGGCCGGCTGTAGACGTAGGCGATCAGCGGCGGGCCGCCGCTGTTGAAGGCGCCGCCGAAGATTCCACTGAGCCCGCCCGCGATGGCGTCGCCGAGCACGGTCTCGGGGATGCGCAGCGCGCGGCCTGAGAGATTCCACGCGGCGGCTACCACCACGAACGCGCCGAGCGTGCGGACGAGCAGCGCGCCGTCGAGCGTCGCGAGCGCGAACACGCCCGCGAACACGCCCGCGATCAGCCACGGCGCGATGCGCAACACGGCGCGCCGCTCGACGTGCTG
Source organism: Deltaproteobacteria bacterium (assembly GCA_031387905.1). Classification (GTDB taxonomy): domain Bacteria; phylum Myxococcota_A; class UBA9160; order UBA9160; family UBA6930; genus VGRF01. The sequence goes on along the minus strand of JANNDT010000543.1, from coordinate 3,381 downwards.
GCGCAGTCGCCAGAAGAGGCTCGCCGTGACGAACGGGCTGGCGAGGTTCACGAGGTTCGCGGCGTGCACCAAATCCATGCTGAGCGAGAGGCCGGCGGTCGCGACGATGCCGAATCCGAAGCCGAACAAGCCCGCGAGAAATGATGCGAACAGCACCAGCAGCGCGATCATGGCGGTGTCGTCGGGGAACATGCGCGGCACTCGTTAGCAGCACTGGCAACGCGCGCTCATTGCGCCGACACTCGCGCGCCACGCTCGAGAGCCCCACCCCTACATGTCTTCCGGTAACGACTATCTCGAAGTGCGCGGCGCGGCCGAGCACAACCTCAAGCGAGTCGACGCGCGCATTCCCAAGCAGCGCCTCGTCGTCTTCACGGGGCCGTCGGGCTCGGGCAAGTCGAGCCTCGCCTTCGACACGATCTACGCCGAGGGGCAGCGCCGCTACGTCGAATCGCTCTCCGCCTACGCGCGCCAGTTCCTCGGGCAGATGGAGAAGCCGCGCTACGACCACATCCGCGGCCTCTCGCCGACGATCTCGATCGAGCAGAAGTCCGCCAGTAACAATCCGCGCTCGACCGTCGGCACCATCACCGAGATCTACGACTACCTGCGCGTTTTGTACGCGCGTATCGGCCGCCAGCACTGCCATCGCTGCGGCGAGCCGGTCGAGCGGCTCTCCGCGGCGGAGGCGGCAGAGCGCCTGCTGAAACTCGCGCCCGGCACGCGCTTCCAGGTGATCGCGCGCATCGCGGACAACCGGAAGGGCGAGTACCGCGACGTGCTGCAGGAAGCGGTGCGCGAGGGCTTCTCGCGCTTCCGCATCGATGGCGCGACCGTGCGGGGCGACGAGCTGCCGGTGCTCGACAAGAAGAAGAAGCACACGATCGACATCGTGGTCGACCGGCTGGTCGCGCCCGACGGCCGCGACGCGAAGCACGCCTCGCGCGTTACGGATTCGGTCGAGACTGCGCTGCGCAAGGGTGGCGGCGCGCTGATCGCGGTGTTCGACGACGAGGAGCGCCTGTACTCGGAGCACCTGCACTGTCACGACTGCGACCTCGGCTTCCCCGAACTCTCGCCGCAGAGTTTCTCGTTCAACTCGCCGCTCGGGATGTGCCCGGATTGCAACGGGCTAGGCACGAAGCCGGAGATGGATGCGTCGCTCGTGGTGCCCGATGTCAGCAAGAGCGTGCGCGATGGCGCGATCGAGCCGTGGAAGACGATTCTCGAGCGCGGCGAATCGTGGACTGGCTCGATCGTCAAAAACCTCGCCAAGCAATTCGGGATCGATCTCGACTCGCCGTGGAAAGATCTTCCCAAGAAACACCGCGACATCCTGTTGTTCGGCAGCGGCGACAAACGCATCGCGCTCTCGATGAAGTTCGCGACCGGCAAGATCGAGTTCGAGCGCACGTTCGAAGGCGTGCTCAACGAGCTTTATCGGCGCTTCCGCATGACCAAATCCGAGGGCATGAAGCGCTGGTACATGAAGTACCTCTCGGACGCGGAGTGCAAGACGTGCGGCGGGCGGCGCCTCCGGCCGGAATCGAGCGCGGTGTTCGTGAGCGGGAAGAGTCTGCCCGAGCTGACATCGCTGAACGTCGCGCAGGCGCGCGAGTTGTTGGGTGCGCTCGAGCTGACGCCGACCGAGCGCACGATCGCGGGCGAAGTCACCAAAGAAATTGACGGGCGGCTCGGGTTCCTGCTCGATGTCGGGCTCGGATATCTCACGCTCGAACGCCCCGGTCCGTCGTTATCAGGCGGCGAGAGCCAGCGCATTCGCCTCGCCTCGCAGATCGGCAGCGAACTCACCGGCGTGCTCTACATCCTCGACGAGCCGTCGATCGGGCTCCACCAGCGCGACAACGGACGCCTGCTCGCGACGCTGAAGCGCCTGCGCGACATGAGCAACACCGTGATCGTGGTCGAGCACGATCAGGAGACGATCGAGGCCGCCGACTTCGTGCTCGATTTCGGGCCCGGCGCGGGCACCGAGGGCGGCGAGATCGTGTTCGCGGGCACGCCTGCGCAGATGCGCAAATCGAAGCGTTCGCTCACGGGCGCCTACTTGTCAGGCAGGCTCGCGATCGAGACGCCGACGCAGCGCCGCAAGGGCTCGGGCAAGTTTCTGCGGGTCGAAGGCGCGCGCGAGCACAACCTGAAGTCGGTCGATGTCGACTTCCCGCTCGAGACGCTGACGGCTGTTACGGGAGTGTCCGGCGCCGGCAAGAGCACGCTCGTCAACTCGGTGCTGTTCCCGGCGCTACGCCGCGCTTTCCACGGCAGCCACGACCCTGCCGGCGCGCACGACCGCATCCAGGGCCTCGGTTACATCGACAAAGTCATCGACATCGACCAGCGCCCGATCGGGCGCACGCCGCGCAGCAACCCGGCCACCTACACGAAAGTGTTCGACCTAATTCGCGAGGTGTTCGCGACCACGCCGGACGCGCGCACTTACGGCTACAAGGCGGGGCGCTTCTCGTTCAACGTGAAGGGCGGGCGCTGCGAGGCGTGCGAGGGCGACGGCATGAAGCGCATCGAGATGCACTTCCTCGCCGACGTGTTCGTGCCGTGCGACATCTGCAAGGGCAAGCGCTTCAACGACGCCACCCTGCGCGTGCAGTTCAAAGGCCTCTCGATCGCACAGGTGCTCGAACTCTCGGTCACCGAAGCGCTGAGAGTGTTCGAGAACCAGCCGAAAGTGCTCGCGGGTCTACGCACGCTCGGCGAGGTCGGCCTCGGCTACCTGAAACTCGGGCAGCCGTCCCCGACGCTCTCGGGCGGCGAGGCGCAGCGCATCAAGCTCTCGCGCGAACTCTCGCGCACCGCGACCGGCCGCACGCTCTACATCCTCGACGAGCCGACCACGGGCCTGCACTTCGACGATCTCAAGAAGCTGCTGGCCGTGCTCGACCGGCTCGTCGATGCGGGCAACACCGTGCTCGTGATCGAACACAACCTCGACGTGATCCGCTGTGCGGACTGGGTGATCGACCTCGGGCCCGAAGGCGGCGACGGCGGCGGGCGCGTGATCGCGGTCGGCACGCCTGAGGAAGTCGCCAAGAGCAAGGACAGCTACACCGGCCAGTACCTGCGGCGGGTGCTCTAATGAGCGCACAGCTCGCCGCGATCGAGCGCCTGCTCGCGATCATGGCGCGGCTGCGCGATCCCAAGGACGGCTGCCCGTGGGATCTCGAGCAGGACTTCGCTTCGATCGCGAAGCACACGCTGGAAGAGGCCTACGAGGTGGAGGACGCGATCCGCAGCGGCGACATGGAAGCGCTGCGCGACGAGCTCGGCGACCTGTTATTGCAAGTAGTCTTCCACGCGCGCATGGCCCAGGAAGCCGGGCACTTCGACTTCGCCGGCGTGGCCAGC
>JANNDT010000521.1:0-5037 GCA_031387905.1 Deltaproteobacteria bacterium | reverse complement strand
TGGGCCTGCTCAATGCGATCGCGCTGGGCGAAGGCCGCTCGCATCAATACCTCTCGTGCTGGGCGGCGAAGACGCCTGACGCCGCGGTGAAGAAAGTCATACAGACCGTGGCGATCCGCGAAGGCGAGCACTCGCACGCGTTCACGAAGCGCCTCTGCGAACTGGGCTACGGCGTGCAGGACCGCCCGGATCCGACTTTCGAGAAGAGCATGGCGATCGCGAACGCCGACTGCAGCGACCTCGAGAAGTTCGAGGCGTTTGGCTACGGCCGCCGCGAGGAACGCGACATCTTCAAGGGCGTCTTCGACGACCAGACGATCGACATCGCCACTGGCGAATTGCTCGGCCGCTACATCTCCGAGGAGCGCGACAGCGGGCGCATGCTGCGCGGTTGTTATCAGGCACTGCGTGAGCAGGCGAAGCCGGCGGGCGGCTCGAACGAAATGCGCGGCCTGCACGACCGCCTCGACGAGATTTGCTCCGCGATCGGGAAGCTGCAGCAAGAGGTGACCGCGCTGCGCCGATAGTGAAGGGCGGCGATCGCCCGCGTGGTCCCCAGCCTTAGGTTTGCCTCATGCTCTTCGATCGAATCAAGGTCGTCCCGGGCATCTGCGAAGGGAAACCGACCATTCGCGGGCTGCGCATCACGGTCGAGTTCGTGTTGCGCTTGCTCGGCGACGGATATACGGCCGACCAGATCGTCTGCGAGTACCCGGAACTCGATCGTGACGATGTTCTCGAGGCGGCTCGCTATGGGGCGTGGCTCGCGAGCGGGCGCACGACCGCTGTGGCGTGAGGCTCTTGCCCGACGTTCACGTTGCGCGCCGAACGGCGGAGTTCCTGCGCCGCCTGGGCCACGACGTCGAGCGCGTTGGTGACCGACTGGATCCACGCACGCCAGATTCGGCGCTCGTTGCGCTATCCGGCGAAACCGGCCCCTCAGTGATCTCCTTGCGATTGGGGACGACGCGAATCGAGCACGTCAACGAGCGGCTTCGCCTCGCGCTCGAACGAAGCGACATCGAACTCGTCCGCGGCGCAATCGTTACCGTCCAGGATGATCGCCTCCGGATCCGATTGCTCCCGATCCGGTAGCTGCGCCGCCCTTCGCTCCGCCCAGCCGCCCGCTCGTCCGAAGCGCGGTTAACTTGCGCCTTTCGCGCCCCCCGCACCTAGGAAACGCCATGACCACCGCTGTGCAGCCGTTCGACTCGTCGCGTCTCACGTTCTCCGAAGCCGAGATCCTCGACTCGGGCGCTTACGACACACTCCTCATCGCAGGCGGTGTGCGCTGCCACGGCGGCTTCGACGCAAACGGCGCGTACCGCTCGCCGCGCACTGTGCACCGCGGCCCGGCGGTGGCGGCCTGGCAAGCGCGGCTCGCGCGCGAGGGCAGCGAGCTCCTCGAAATCCCACGCGCGCTGATGCCGCCGCAGTACCCGAACGTCGCGCAGGCGAAGTTGTTGCTGAAGAATGGCGTGCGCGATCCGATCGTGCGCACGCTCACGATCATTTCGATCGTCGAGGGCTTCGGCGCGGTCATTCGCGACGTGCGCGTACCGAAGTTGGGCGAGCTCGTGGTCGAGCCGCTCGAGGGCACGGCGCTCGATCACCTCGGACGCGGCTTGTTCGAAGCGCACGCGCGCGACGAAGCCGGCTGGCGCGAGGAGGGCGGCCACAAGCAAATGTGGGAAGCCGCGCGCGACCTCGCGCTCGAGAAGCCGAAGATTCCCGCCGACGTGATGGCGCGCATGATGGGGCGCACTGGCCGCCGCGGCGCCGCACCCGAGCGCCCGTTCCCGATGCTCGACGAGACGCTCGAGCGCATGCTCGCGATGCTGGCCCAGGTGTTAGTGGTCGAGGTGTTCGCCGAGGGCACGTTCGACTGGGGCGTGCGGCTGCTCTCGGATCCCGAGGTCTCCGCCGCGCCGAAGGAGGCCGGCGACATGGTCCGCAACATTCGGAGCGACGAGAGCCCGCACGTCGAGTACTTGAGAACTGCGCTCTCCGAAGTTCGCGCGCGCACGCTGCGCACGGTCGACGGCAAGACGATCGCGGGGCGTACGGTGGTCGATGCGCTCCTGCATCGCGTACTGCACGCCGTCACCCGCGACCGCCCGCGCGATCAGCGCGAGGACGTGCGCTCGAGCCTCAGCGAAGCGATGCAGGCCGCGCCGAATCCCGCCGCGCTGCTCGAGCAGTTCGACGCGCTCGAAGCGAGCTTCACGCCGCCGGAGCGCACCGGCTTCGAACCGCTCGCGGCCTAATCGCGCATGCACCCGATCGCGCGACTGCGCCGCACGGCGAGAGTGGGCACGCTCGCAGCCCGGCTGTGGGCGCATTATAAGCTGCCAGAGTACTGGCGAAAATTGTTGGGGCGCCCGGAGCCGGACGAGGCGACGAAGCGCCGGCGTCACGAGATCGCAGCGAGCTGGATCCTCGCCTGCGCGCTCGAGATGCGCGGCGTGATCATCAAGATGTGCCAGGCGATCGCGACGCGCGCCGACGTGTTCCCGCCCGAGTTCGTGGAAGAGTTGAAGAAGTGCCACGACGCGGTGCCGGCGAAGCCGTTCGAGGTGGTGCGCGCGGCGGTCGAGAGCGAACTCGGGAAGCCCCTGGGCGCGCTGTTCGCGGAGTTCTCGGAGCGGCCGATCGCTTCGGCTTCGCTCGCGCAGGTGCACGCCGCACGCCTGTTATCAGGCGAAGAAGTCGCGGTGAAGGTGCAGTACCCCGACATCGAAGACATCGTGCGCACGGATCTGCGCAACATGGAGCGCGCCTGCCGGATCTACGAGCGCTTCGATCCACAGCCGCTCGAGCTGCTGCCGCTGCTGCGGGAGCTGACCACGCACATCGGCATGGAACTCGACATGCGGCGCGAGGCGCAATCTGCGGATCGCGTGCGCGCGCTGTTCGCGGACGACCCGCGCGTCTGGATCCCGCGCGTTCACCACGGGCTCTCGACCACGCGCGTGATGGTGATGGAGCGCGTCTCGGGCATGAAGGTCACCGACAAGGCCGCGCTCGAAGCCGCCGGCCTCGATCCCGCCGATGTCGTGCAAGACCTCATGCGCGTCTACGTGCGCATGATTCTCGCGGCAGGCTTTTTCCAGGCCGATCCGCACCCCGGCAACCTAATGGTTACGCGTGAGGGCAGGCTGATCGTGCTCGATTTCGGGCTCTCGAAGGAACTGCCCGACGGCTATGGCCTCGGCCTGTTCGAGCTGATGTTCTCGATGATGACGATGAACGAGTCGGCGATGATTCGCGCCTTCATCGAGCTCGGCTTCGAAACGAAGACCGGCGACCGCAACACCTTCATGTTGATCGCGCGGCGCATGCTGTCGCGCAGCCGCACCGGCACCTTCGAGGGCGAGTTCACCGAAGAGATGACCGACGAGCTGTTCGAAGCGATTCGTGAAGACCCGGTGGTGCGCGTGCCGAGCGATTTCGTGCTGGTGGGCCGCGTGTTCTCGTTCCTCTCCGGCATCGCGCACACGCTCGGCTCACGCGCGAACGTGCTCTCGGCGATGGGCGCCGGCCCGCCCGGGTGACGCGGGGTTCCCGCGCGACGCGAGCGTTCGCGCTGCTCGCGTGCGCGCTGCTCTTCGCAGCCTGTTCGCGCGCGCCGCGGCCCGAGCGCGTGCTGCTCGTCACGATCGACACGCTGCGCGCGGATCGCGTCGGCGCTTACGGCGATGCGCAAGCGCGCACGCCCACGCTCGACGGGCTCGCTGCCGCTGGCGCGCGTTTCGACGCGGCGATCTCGCCCGTGCCGATCACGCTGCCCGCCCACACCACCCTAATGACCGGGCTCCAGCCGCCGCGCCACGGCGTGCGCGCGAACGGCAGCTTCGCGCTGCCCGCAGGGTTTCCAACGCTCGCCGAGCACATGCAAAGCGCGGGCTTCGCGACCGCGGCATTCGTCGGCGCGATCGTGCTCGATCGCCACTACGGGCTCGACCGCGGCTTCGGTCGTTACGACGACCAGATGTCGCTGCGGCATTCTTCCGGCGGCGGCGGCTACGCGGAGCGGCGCGCGGAGGCAGTAGTCGATGCCGCGCTGGCGTGGATCGCGAGCGCGCCGCCGAGTTTTTTCGCCTGGGTCCACCTTTACGACCCGCACGCGGATTACGACCCGCCCGCGGAATGGAAGGATCGCGTGCTCGGCGATCCGTACCGCTCGGAGATCGCGTACACCGATGCCCAACTGCGCCGCTTGCTCGACGGCATCGCCGCACGTTTCCCAGACGGGAAGACGCTCGTGGTGGCGACCGCCGATCACGGCGAGGGACTCGCGGAACACGGCGAGCCGTTTCACAGCTTCACGCTCTACGACGCCACGCAGCGCGTTCCGCTGATCGTTGCCGGTCCCGGCGTCGCGCCGGGCACGGTCGTGTCGAACGTGGTGCGCCTCGCCGACGTCGCGCCCACGCTGCTCGCGCTCGCCGGCGCTGAGGCGCTGCCCGAAACGGACGGCGCCGACTTATCAGGCGCGCTGCGCGGGCGCGACCGCGGCGGTCGCATCGCCTACGTCGAGACGATCGACACGCGCATCAATCAAGGCTGGAGCCCGCTCTACGGCGTGCGCACCGAAAAGTGGAAGTACATCCGCGCGCCGCGCCCCGAGCTTTACGACGTGAGCGCCGATCCCGGCGAGCGCAACGATCTCTCGGGGAGCGAGCCCGAAGTGCTCGAGGAACTCGATCGCGAGATCGAGCGCGCGCACGAGCACGCCCGCGCGCTCGCGTGGATAAGGCCGCCCGCGGCGGCGGAGCGCGCGCGGCTCGAGAGCCTCGGCTACGTGGTCGCGGCGCCGGCTCACGCGCTCGACCTGACGGTGGGCGGAATCGATCCCAAGGACGTCGTCGCGCGCTTGGTGGATCTCGAGATCGCGCGCGGGCTGATCGAGGCGCGCGACTTCGTGGGCGCGCTCGCGCGGCTCGAAGCGTTCCCCGGCGATGGCGCGTTCATTTCGGCGCAGCGCGCGATGGCCGCGCTCAACACCGGCGCCTTTGCGAAATCGGAGGCGTACGC
>JANNDT010000480.1:0-2377 GCA_031387905.1 Deltaproteobacteria bacterium | reverse complement strand
CTGATCAACGCCGGCACGATCGAGCCGCTGATCATCGTCGGAATCTCGAACACCGGCATCGATCGCGTGGAGGAGTACACGCCTACGCTTGACGACCGCCTAGCCCGCATAATTCACGAACCGCGCGGTTTTCGGACTCCTGAGCCGTCCCGCGTGCCGGCGACGCACCCGCCGGCCCCTCGCGTGCGCTTGTCGCTGCCGATTTCGTCGTGACGCGATCCAATTTTGTGTGGATCCGGGAATTTTCCCGCTTCTCCCGGCCATCTGAATTTCGGGAGTCCGATTGGGGACAGATTGTCCCCGCGGCAGGACACGGGTTGCGCGCCGGATCAACTACCCGTCGTTCGTTCAGCCCGGGGAGGCGCCGATGCGGTACGCGAGTTTGCACCAGATGCGTGCGTCGGGGCACGACTCGGGCAGCCGTACGAGGAGGCGGCGCGTCGAACGGATCAGTTCCCCAGCGATCTTGATGATCCTCAGCCGGAGCGTCGACGTCTGAGCGCGAGCGAGCTCGGTGCCGCGCAGTTCCCAGCGCATTTCCTGGTAGAGCGCGAACGCGGCCGCCGCCATCAGGACGCGAAGCTGGTTGGCGAGGAAGGATGTCGAGCTGGTTCGATCCATTGCCAGATCGTTCTTGAGTTCTTTGATTCGGTTCTCCGAGTCGCCCCGGCCGCAGTACTCGATCTCGTAGGTGTGCTGCGCAGACCCCTTCAAATTCGTGACGACGTATCGAAGGTTGCGCTTGATCTTGCCGTTGCCGCCTCGCTCGGGCGGGGGAAGGTACTCGACCTTGACCACGATGCGGCGCTCGTGGTCCCACGACTTGGCGGCGTACTCGAAGTCACCGAAGCAAAGCGCGGCTTCCCCGGTCGACTTCACCTTCTTGCGCAATCCCTTCAGGAAGCGCTTGGATCGACGCACAAGCACCTTGTTGCCGGGCATCCCGAGGAGATATTGGACGTGGAGCTCGTCGAGCACGCACAAGAGCCTCGGGTTGATGAACCCACCGTCCATGCGAACGAGAATGCGCGCCTTGGGTAGTTCGCGTCGCAGGTGCGCGACTGCACGTCGAATCAACGGGATGACGCCTCGGTGCGTGGCGCCGGTCCCCGGGCGAAGCCGCGCATGGAACAGCATCTGCTCGTGGCTGTCGGGAACGGACACGAACCCGAGCAGCGGAAGAAAGCAATTGCCGTCGTAGAAAGCGTTGAAGAACGAGAACGCCTGCTGGCCGTGGGCGGCGTCCTCGGTCGCGTCGATGTCGATGATGACTCGTCGGGCCGATCGGAATCGTCGGGCGAGGCTCGCGATCCGTTCCCGCTCGAACGATCGCCCCATCTCGACGAGCGCTCGCCCCTTGATTGAGCGCTCGAATCGGGACAGGGTCGGCTGGGACGCCAGATCGCCGTCGCCGACCGGGTCTCGATCGCAGACAGCCTTGAGCATCGGGTCGGCGCGCATCGTGCGCGCGTCATTTCCGTCGGCGTAGCCGGCGGCGATCGAGTAGACCCGCTGCCGGACGAGGTCGTGGTGGCTGTGATCGATCTTGCCCGCCTGTCTCGCGTCGGTCAGCGAGGCGCACAGCCGCTCGGTCAACTTCACCTTGCGGTCCAGAGCACCGAGCGCGAGAAGCCCCGCGTCCGACGTCAGCGCAGGCGCGTCGAACGTCGCGACGACGTCCTGATCGAAGACGGACTTGAATTTCGCACTCTGTCGGCCGGATCGGCTAGATTCGCGCATGCGGGTACGGTCCTCTTGAGCCTTGAACAGACGTTGAACATCCGTTTCGGGTGCAAGTGCCGTGCCCGCTCCTCACGCTTCATGAATTATTCGGGCTAGCGGGCGTACCGGAGCCTGGCTCCCGTACGTCCGTCAGGGGAACTCCCAGGAGAGTTTGCCGCCCTCTTTGCCCGTGCGCGAGAGACGGAGCCAGCGAACGTCCTTCGACATCGCGTGCGGAAACACCAACTTGAACGCGGAGACGAACTTCGGGCCGAAGCCGCTCGAGAAGTCGCCCTTGTACGTCGCGGGCTTGGCCGTCACCGACTTCCCCGTCGAATCCTCTAGCAGGTACGTCTCGTCGGTCGGGCGCGTGAACGTCTGCGTCTCGAGCACCAACTCGAATGATGTGAAGCCCTCGAAGTACTCGGGATAGCGCTCCTCGGCCTTCGCCGGATCGGCTTCGAGCCGAATCCACGCCGTGTCCATCAAGATGGCCGTCAGCGGCCCGTCGCTCCGCGAGAACGCCTTGCGGGCCGCGTCGAGGTTGGCGTAGGCCGCGGGGGCGCCGCCCGACACCGTGGGCGTCGAGGCTCCGCTCCGTTCGAACGCCGCGCCCTGCGTGCAGCCCATGCCAGCGCCCGCACCAAGGACCAGC
>JANNDT010000470.1:0-6622 GCA_031387905.1 Deltaproteobacteria bacterium | reverse complement strand
CCTCGAGCCAGCGCGCGCGCCCGCGCACGAGCACCAGCCCGCGGCTCGCGAGCTGCACCGCGCGCGCGAGTTCGTGGGTGACGAGCACGGCGGCGCGCTCGGGGCCGCGCTGCGCTTTGAGGCGCTCGGCGAGTTTCTCGGCCGCGCGCGGGTCGAGCCCGCTGAAGGGCTCGTCGAGCAATAACAGGCGCGGCTCGTGCACCAGCGCGCGCGCGATCGAGACGCGCTGCGCCATGCCGCGCGAGAGCGCGCCGGCGGGGCGGTCGGCGACTGCTCCGAGTTCGTGCGCGTCGATCAGCGCGGCGACGCGCGCCTCTGGATCCGCGACGCCGTAGAGCTTTGCGGCGAGCGCGAGGTTCTCGCGCGCCGTGAGCTGCGCGTACAGGAAGGTCGCGTGCGCCACGAAGCCGACTGCGGCGCGGCGGGCGGGGCGGCTCGCGCTGTCGTCGCCGAGCACGAGGCTGCCGGCGCTCGGGCGCGCGAGGCCAGCGAGCAGGCGCAGCAGCGTCGACTTGCCCGCGCCGTTCGGGCCTAACAGCGCGAGGGTTTCACCCGCGGCGAGGTCGAGGTCGAGCGGGTGCAGCGCAGCGAGCGGGCCGAAGCGCTTCGCGAGGCCACGCGCGCGCGCCAGCGCCGCGCTCATGCCGCAGGCGCTTCGAGCGGAGCGCCGCAGCTCGCGCAGAAACGATGTGCGGGTGCGGCGACGGCACTGCACTGCGGGCACACGCGCGCGCTCGGCTCGCGCACTTCCGCGCTCGCTAGGCCTTCCTCCGCTTGCAGCAGCGCGACCGCACGTGCGCGTAGGTCGCCGCGCAACTGCGCGTGATCATCGCTCGACACCTTGTCCGTCTCGAAGTCGTGGTCGAGATCGCGCATCGCGTCGTAGACGGCTTCGCGCTCGTTGCGCTCAGGTTCCTGCTCGGGCGCCGCGATCGCGCCGTCGCCGCGGCTTCGCAGCGCGGGCGCGAGCAGCCACGCGACGACGCCCACCGCCGCGAGGGCGGCCGCGATCTTCGCGATGTTCGGATCGACCGCGCTGCGCGGCGGAAGCGCCTCGAGCCGCAGCGCGATCGCTTCGCCTGCCGCCACGTCGAACGCTTCGAGCGCGAGATACGAGAGATCTTCGGTGCGCACGGGCCGCGCCCGATGGAGGCGCTCCGAACTCGGCGCGAGCCGGCCGGTGTCGGTGACGAAGTAACGCAGCAGCGCGACGCGGGTGCCAAACGTGCGTGTTAGGAGTGCGCCCGTGGCAGCGACCGGCACGCGATACGCGAGCTGTACGGGAAACTCGCCGGGTGAAACGCTGCCGAGCACCGCGACGCCGCCGTCGGGATGCGGTGAGAACTCGAGCCCGCTCGCTTCGCTGCCGAAACGCACATCGCTCGCATCCGCGGGCAGCGGCACCTCGAGCAGCGGCGACTGCGGCGTGCCGAGCAGCAACCCCTCGCCGCTGATGTGCAGCAGATGCGTCTCGTTCACCGTGATCGCCGCGTCGTCGGCGTGCAGCATGATTTGCACTTCGGGCACCGAGACCGCGCTGGCATCGACGCGCGCGCGCGGCGCGAGTAGCGCCAGCGCGAGCTTCGCGCTGGGCCGCGTCACCGCGAAACGCGTCACCGTGCGGCCCGCGTCTTCCTCGCTGCCCGCTTGGGTGAGCCCCGGCGCGTCGAGCGCGCCCACGCCTTCGGGCACCAGCACGCTGAACGCTTCGACCGCAGCAGCCGGCGCGAACTCGAAGGCGAAGCGCACGCCCGGAGGCACCGCCTCGCCGGCGGGTAGCCGGTACGAATAAACGAAATCCTGCGCGCCCGGATAGAACGGGCCGTAGTAACGCAGCGCCGCGCCGTCGCGCGCGAGGCCCTCGGGTTCGACGCCCAGCGGCATGCGGAAATTGCCAGCGCCTGCGGGCAGCGTGGCGCGCAGGCCCGGGGCTCGCTTCGCGCGCTCCGCCGCAGGCACGTAGATGATGCTCGCGCCAGCGTTCTCGATCGCGAACGTCTCCTCGACGCGCAGCCCTTCCGCTTCGCGATACAGCCGGAGGGTCTGCTCGCGGATGCGCAGCGCGCTCGCGTCGGTCGTTAGGTCCGCGACGCGGATGTCGGCGGTCGCGCTGGCTTGCCCCGGCGCGAACAGGACGCGCCCGCCGGGCACTGGGATGCCCTGATAACGCGCGCCCACGAGGTACGCGACGTTCGCGGTGTTCGAGATCTTCTCGAACGCGAAGGCGCCGCTCGCATCGCTTTGCGCTCGCCGCAGCCCTGGCATGCCGTCCGCCGCGAGCGCGTAGAGCACGACCTCGACGCCCGGCACTGGCTGGTTCGCGGTGCCGCGGATCACGCGCCCTTCGATGCGCGCCTCGCCCGCGGGCACATCCGGCGGCGCTTCGTCCTGCGCGCTGGCTGTTAGGGCGAACGCGCACACCGCGAACCCGAGCGCTGCGAGGAAGGCGCGCCGGGGTCTCACGCCGCCGCCCGGCGCGGATGCGGCCACATCACGAGCACGGTGCCGATCACGAACGTGAGCCCGCCGAGCCAGATCCAGTTGACCAACGGGTTCAGGTAGATCTTCAGCGTCGCCGAGCCATTGGGCTCGATCGCGGTGAGGATCACGTAGAGGTCTTCGCCGAGCGTCGAGTAGATCGCAGGGATCGAACTCGGCTGCTGCTCGAGCCAGTACATGCGCTTCTCGGGCGTGAGCGTCGCGAGCGGCTCATCGCGCTTGAACAGCGCGATGCGCGCCTCAGCGCCGCCGTAATGTTGCTCGGGCAGCGCGCGCGCTGTTAGGTACTCGAGCCGGTAGTCGGCTATTTCGACGGCGCTTCCGGGCTTCACGTTTTCGAGGCGCTCGATGTTGAGCGCCGTGCCCGCGAAGCCAATGAACAGGAACACCACGCCGAGGTGCACGACGTAGCCGCCGTAGCGCTGCTGGTTCGTGCGAAACAGCCGTGCGAGCGCGCCGAGCATGCCGTCGCCGCCGCGCATTTTTGCCCGCGCCGCGCGCCAGAACTCCTGCGCGATCGTGGTCGTCACCAGCGCGCCGAGGCCCCAGGTGAGCGCGGCGAGCCACTGGCCCGCGCCGAACCCCGCGAGCAACAGGGCGAACGTGAGCGCGCCCGCCGCGACCGACGGGATCAGCTGGCGGCGCAGATTCGCCGGCGTCGCGCGGCGCCACGCGAGCAGCGGGCCGACGCCCGTGAGCGCGAGCAGCGGCAACGCGATGAACACCAGAATCCCGTTGAACATCTTCGGCCCGAACAGCAACTCCCGGCCCACGATAAAGGTCGAGAACTTCGGGAAGATCGTCAGGAAGAAGACCACCGCGAGGATGCTCATGAACAGCCAGTTGTTGACGACGAAACTGGCCTCGCGCGAGACGATCGATTCGAGCTTGTTGGTGGCGCGCAGCTGGTTCCAGCGCCACGCGAGCGCCGCCGCGAAGCCGACGACCACGAGCAGCACGTACCACGAGAACAGCACGCCGAAGATCTCCGTCTGCGCGAAGGCGTGCACCGACTTCACGAGCCCGCTGCGCGTGATCATCGTGCCGAACAGGCACAGCGAGTAGGTGAGCCCGATCAGCACGAAGTTCCAGATCTTCAGCATGTCGCGCTTCTCTTGCACCATCACCGAGTGCAAATAGGCGGTGGCCGCGAGCCAGGGCATGAACGAGGCGTTCTCGACCGGGTCCCAGGCCCAATAACCGCCCCAGCCGAGCACTTCGTAGGCCCAGCGCCCGCCGAGCAGGATGCCGATCGAGTTGAAGCACCAGGCCCAGAGCGTCCAGCGCCGCGTGACGCGCATCCAGGTCGTGCCGAGTTGCCCTGAGAACAGAGCTGCCAACGCGAACGCGAAGGGCACCGAGAAACCCGTTAGGCCCGTGTAGAGCACGAGCGGGTGGATCAGCATCACCGGGTGCTGGAGCAGCGGGTTCATGCCGTTGCCGTCCGACATCACATGGGTTGGCGGCAGCTTCTCGAACGGGTTCGAGACGAAGTTCAGCAGGATCAGGAAGAACGCGGTGTTCACGGCGAGCACCGCGCACACCCACGGCACCAGCGCGCGCTCGCGGCGCTGCACGGTGATGGCGATGGCGGCGTAGGCCGTCGTCATCCAGGTCCATAACAAGAGAGAGCCGGCTTGCCCGCCCCAGACCGCCGCCATGCGATACGCGGTGTGCATGCTGCGCGCCGCGTTCTGCGAGACGTAGGCGAGCTGGAAATCGAACGTGGCGAAGGCGTAGAAGAGCGAGATCAGCGCGAACGTCACGAGCCCGAAGAGGGCGTAGATGCCGCGGCGTGCGACGGCCGCCCACTCCTCGGACTTCGTCACGCCGGCGATCACACCCGCGATCGCGGCCGCTGCGGCGGCGAGCAGCGCGAGTCGCGCCGCGTAGAAGCCGAGATCACTCATTGGAACTTGTTGACTCCGCTCACGTTCGGCGACTTCGCGCGGAGCTTTGCTCCACGCAGCGCACTTCGTTTGCCGCCTCGCCGCAAGCCTTAGATCTTCTCGCCGCGCGCAGCCGCTTCGAACTTCGACGGGCATTTCGCGAGCAGGTTGGTGGCGTGGAACGTGCCGCCCGGTTCGAGCTTGCCTTCGACCACGACTTCAGCGCCGTCCTTGAACAAGTCCGGCGTTTCGAGGCTCAGGTATTCGACGCGCATCGCGCCGTCCGGCGAGCCGCCCGCGTGCGGCGCCGTCTCTTGCACGGCGAAGCGCACGCGCTTGCCCGGCACGTCGCGCTCGATCGTGCCGAGCGCGACGAAGCCGTGAACGCGCGTCGGCTCGCCGACCTCGCCGTTGGCTTTGAACTCGGCCAGCGTCTGGAAGTAGGCGAACGCGTCGTCGCGGCCCTGGGACACGCCGAGCCAGCCGACGAGGCCAACTACCAGCAGCGCGCCGATCGCGATCTGAACGCCCTTGGACATCGCGGAGCAACCTAGAGATTGGGCTTCGCGTGGGCAACGCAGCGCAGTGTGAAAGCGTCACAAAGTCAACGAGTTGGCGCGCGCGGTTGACGCTCCGGCGCCGCTGGCGGATCAATCTCGCATGCGCATCCCGGACGACATTCGCGCGCTCTCGCCGTTCCTTGCGATGGAGGTGATGGAGCGGGCGCTGGCGATGGAGCGCGCGGGCGCTCGCGTGATTCACCTCGAAATCGGCGAGCCGGATTTCGCGCCGCCGCCGGCTGCGATCGAGGCAGCGCGCGAGGCGCTCGCCGCGGGGCGCACGAAGTACACCGCGAGCGTGGGGCTGCCCGAGTTGCGCGAGGCGATCGCGGCGGACAAGCGAGCGCGCACGGGCGTCGCGGTCGACCCCGAGCGCGTGCTCGTAACTAGCGGCACGTCGCCGGCGCTGCTGATGGTGTTCGCGGCGCTCTGCGAGCGCGGCAGTGAGGTGATCGTGCCCGCGCCGCACTACGCCTGTTATCCGAACTTCGCGCGCTTCGTGGGCGCCGAGCCGGTGGCGGTGCCGTGCGATCCCGCCGCGGGCTACGCGATCGATCCCGACGCGGTGAAGCGAGCCATAACAAAGCGCACGCGCGCCATCGTGATGGGCTCGCCCGCAAATCCCACCGGCGCGGTGCAAAGCCGCGCCGTAATGACTGCGCTCGCGAGCCTCGGCGTGCCGCTCGTCAGCGACGAGATTTACGACGGCCTGGTCTACGACGGCGCGCGCGTGACCAGCGCACTCGAAGTGAGCGACGACGCCTTCGTGCTCGACGGCTTCTCGAAGCGCTACGCGATGACCGGCTTCCGGCTCGGCTACGCGATCGCGCCGAGAGCGGCGATGCGCACGCTGCAAACGCTCCAGCAAAACCTGTTCATCTCGGCGAGCGAGTTCGTGCAGGTCGCGGGCATCGCAGCGCTGCGCGAAGGCGCGAGCACCGTGGCCGCCGCGCGCGCCGCCTACGCGCGGCGCCGCAATCTGCTCCTCGCGGGCCTGCGCGCGCTCGGCTTCGGCATCGCGCGCGACCCCGAAGGCGCGTTCTACGTGTTCGCCGACGCGCGCGCATTCGGCAGCGACTCGGTGGCGCTCGCCAGCGCGCTGCTCGAGCGAGCGCACGTCGCCGTGACGCCAGGCATCGACTTCGGCGCCGCCGGCGAGGGCTGCCTGCGCTTCTGTTACGCCGCGAGCGAGGGCGACATCGCGGAAGCGCTCGCGCGCATGCAGCCCGTGCTGGAGGCGCTGCGCGCCGCACAGCGCTGACACGAGCGCGGACGTAGGCGCCGCGCAGCTGGCCTACGTTGCCGCGCATGGATCGCCCCGATGCCGCCGCCGCGCCCGCGCCAGGCGCGCAAGAGGGTGTCGCCGCACTCGTCGCGATGCCGCAGTTCCGCTGGCTCACGGTCAGCAACGTCGCGTTCTTCCTCGCGATGGGCAGCCAGATGATCGTGCGCCCCTCGCTCGCCTACGCCATCACGCAGGACGAGTTCCTGCTCGGCCTGGTCGGCTTCGCGATGGCAGTGCCGATGCTCCTGTGCGGCCCGTTTGGCGGCGTCGCCGCGGACCGCTTCGATCGCCGCCGCCTCATCCTCGCCGCCCAGTTCGTCGCGCTCACCGGCGAGGCGCTCACGCTCGCGCTGTTCTGGACCGGCCACCTCCGCTTCTGGCACCTGATG
>JANNDT010000465.1:0-20946 GCA_031387905.1 Deltaproteobacteria bacterium | reverse complement strand
GCGCTCGAGAAGCGGCTCGAGAGCAACTAGCCGCGGCCTGCGCCGACAGCGGCGCGCGCCGAAAGCGCGAGCAAACTAGTGTCCCCAATCATTTAGGGGGGCTCGAATGCGCGCTCTTGTGGCTTGCACGGTGATCGCTTCGCTGGCGGCGAGCGCTGCGTTTTCGCGCGAGGCCGAGCCCGCCGCGCTTCGGTTGCCTGGCCTCGCCGCGCGCGTCGAGATCGTCTTCGACGCCTACGACATCCCGCACATCTATGCGCAGTCGCCCGAGGATGCGTATCGGGCGCTCGGGTTTCTGCATGCGGGCGAGCGGCTGTGGCAGATGGAGTTATTGCGGCGGCGCGCGTCGGGGACGCTGGCCGAACTGATCGGGCCGGACGGGGTCGCGTCGGATGAGCTCGTGCGGCGGCTTGGGATTCGGCGCACGGCGGAGCAGGCGCTGCGCAGCGGGCTCGCAGGGCCGGATGTGCCGCGCTGGCTCGCGGCGTACGCGGAGGGCGTGAACGCGAGACTCGCCGAGTTGGGCGCGGAGGGGTTGCCCGCGGAGTTCAAAGCATTAGGCGCTGTGCCCGCGCCGTGGACGCCGGGCGACAGCGCGGCGTTCAGCAAGTACATGGGCTGGGACCAAAGCGGCTCGGACGCGGATCTGTGGCTCGGCATGATGGTCGAGAAGCTCGGCGCGGAGACGGTCGCGGAGCTGTGGCCGCTCGATCGGCCGTACGAGCTGACGACGATCCCGGCGGAGGGCGCCGTGACACCCGCGCGTCGGAAGCGTGCTGCGAACGAGACGATCTCCGCGGACATCACCGCCCTCGCCGCGGGCTCGACTCCGCGGCTCACGCAAAGCGAATCCCGCGTGCTGATCGCGCGGCTCGCGTCCGCCGCGCGCGAGGCTTCCGGCGGCGCCTTCGGCAGTAACAACTGGGTGATCTCGGGCGAGAAGTCTGCGACTGGAAAACCCATCCTCGCGAACGACCCGCACCTCGGCTTCACGATCCCGTCGCTTTGGTACACGGCGCATCTCGTCGCGCCGGGCCTCAACGTGACCGGCGTGACGTTCCCTGGCCAGCCTTTCATAACGCTCGGCCACAACGACCGGATGGCGTGGGGCTTCACGAACTTGCAGTCGGACGCGGTCGACTACTTCGTCGAGACCGTCAACCCGAGCGACTCGCGCCAGTACCGGCACCGCGGCGAATGGAAGAACTTCGAAGAGCGCGTGGAGACGATTCCAGTGCGCGGCGGCGCGCCGTTGAAGCTCACGATTCGCACGACGGTGCACGGCCCAGTCATGCAGTCGGGCGGCAAGCTCGTCGCGATCGCGTGGACCGGCCTGCGCCCGACGCGCGAGCTGCTCGCGATCGCGCGCCTGAACCGCGCGCGCGGGCTCGACGATTACCTCGAAGCGATGCGCGTGCTGGACACGCCGCCAATGAACGTCATCTACGCGGACGTGGACGGGAACATCGCGATCGCGCCGTGGGGCGATCTGCCGATTCGCGCGCGCGGGCTCGGGCGCGTGCCCCTCGACGGCGCGAGCGGTGATTACGACTGGACCGGCCTGATCCCGCGCGAGGAGTTGCCGTTCTCGCTGAACCCAGAGCGCGGCTGGCTGGCCAGCGCGAACGGGCGGCCGACGCCGGCCGGCTACAGGCACTACTTGGGCTGGATGTGGGACCCGAGCTATCGCACGCGCCGCATCCACGAATTACTCGCGCGCAGCCAGAAACTCTCGCTCGCCGACATGCAGCGCTTCCAGTTCGACGCGCACGACAAGGCGGCGGAAGTGTTCACGCCCGTGCTCGTCGAGGTTCTCAGCAAGATCTCCGCGCTGAACGCCACGGAATTCAAAGCGTTGAATGCACTGCGCGGTTGGGATTACGTCTTCACGCCTGAGACCACGGGAGGCAGCGTCTTCAATCGCTGGTTCGAGCGGTATCGGGACGCCGTGTGGGCTGACGAGTGGAGAGCGCGCGGCATCGTGCAGCCGAAGGGCAGCTGGGGCTACAGCGGCGACAACCAGCGCGAGCCCGCGCTCGAAGTGCTCGAGTACATGACGCGCGAGAACCCGAGCTCGATCTGGTTCGACGATCGCGCGACCCCGCAGCGCGAGACGCGCGACGAGATTCTCGTCGCGTCGTTCCGCGCGGCGATCGCGAGTCTCACCCAACAACTGGGCGCGGATGTCGCGCGCTGGCAGTGGGGCCTCGGCAATCGCTTCGCCCCCGAGCCGCTCTCGCCCGACCCCGCCAGCGCGCGCGGCGGACAGGTCCTCACGGGCGGCCCGTTCACGCTGAACCCTGGCGGTGGGGGCGGCGGCGTTTCGAGCGGCGCGTCGTGGCGGCAAGTCATCGATCTCGGCGCGCTCGCAAAGAGCGCCGGCAGCTATCCCGGTGGCCAGAGCGGCAATCCCGCGAGCCCGCACTACGACGACCAGCTCGCGCTGTGGGCGAGAGGCGAGTACGCGCCGCTGTGGTTCTTCGCGACGCCTGACAAGTTCCCAAAGGCTGTGGCCAAGCGGCGCATGACGCTCGCGCCAGGCGCAGACGCGCCGCCTCGCCCCTAACTCTCGCGCCTTCCCCACGCCGCGAAGCCGCTGCTCCATGGTGCGAGCGGCGTCGCGCACCAGGCCCGATCAATCCACGCGAGCAGGCGCAGCGGGAGGCCCGGACCGCGCCGGATCACATAACAAGCCGGGATCAGCGTCAGATCGACGTGGCGGATCTCGACACCGCCCAGGCCCGCCGCGCGAAGTTGCGCGCTCAGTTCCGCCGGGTCGAGCTCGCGCTCTTCGGGGGAGTGGTACTTGTCGTAACCCTTGCCCATCACGACGCGGCCGATCGCGCGCAGCACGCCATGCACGTTCGGGTCTTGTGAGAAGAACACACCACCGGGCGCGAGATGGTCGTGGCAGGCGCGTAGGAAACCGGGCAGCTCGGCCTCCGAGACGTGGTGCAGGAACGCGAGACACACGATCGTGTCGAACTTCTCGTCCCACGCGAGATCGCGGAACGACGCGCAGCGAAACTCGACGTTGCGAACGGGGCTTGCGGCGCGCGCGCGCTCGGCCACCGCGATGGCTTCGGGCGAGAGATCCACCGCAAGCACCGAATCGGTGTGGGGCGCGAGCAGCATCTCGAAGGCGCCGTCGCCGCAGCCGATCGAGAGCGTTCGCCCGAGCTTTGGGCCGGTCTCGCCCGCGGACGCGCGCTCGGCCGGGGTTGCTCGACTCGCCGCTCCAAGCAAAACCCGCAAATCGCGCTGCATGCGCAGCCGCCAGCCAACCGGGTGGTAACGCTGCTCGGCGTAATAGCGCGCGAAGAATTCTCGCTCGTCGGCCTCCGTACGCGTGCGCTCCGCCGGTTCCATCTGCACTCCTGTTTCACGTCCGCTGCGCATCGGCTGCCGCGCGCAGTTACGCGCCATTTGGCCGTTCCAGTGAGTAGCCCGCGAAGGCATAATGTGGACGTGGTGCTCGACCCCGAAGTCTCGTTTGTCGTGCCGTGCCTGAACGAGGCGCGAACGATCGAGGCTTGCGTGCGAGAGATTCGAGCCTGCATCGCCGAGCACGGTCTCTCCGCCGAAATCGTGGTCGCGGACAACGGCTCGATCGACGGCTCCGCCGAACTCGCCGCCGCGGCCGGCGCGCGCGTCGTGCGCGTCGCGGTACCCGGCTACGGCAGCGCGCTGATGGGCGGCTTCGACGCCGCGCGCGGCAAGTACCTCGTAATGGGTGACGCGGATCTCTCGTACGATTTCCGCGAAGCCCCGCGTTTGATCGAACAGCTGCGGGCGGGCGCCGATCTCGCGATGGGCTCGCGCTTCCTCGGGCGCATCGAGCCGGGCGCGATGCCGTGGCTTCACCGCTACCTCGGCAATCCGGTGCTCTCGCTCATCGGCCGGCGTCTGTTTCGAGTACCCATCTCGGATTTTCACTGCGGCCTGCGCGCGCTCACAAAGGACGCTTATCAGGCGATGGGCCTGCGCACGACCGGGATGGAGTTCGCGAGCGAACTCGTAGTGAAAGCCGCCGTGCGGCACCTGCGCATCACGGAAGCGCCCGTCACGCTGCGGCCGGATGGACGCGGCCGCGCGCCGCACCTGCGAACCTGGCGCGACGGCTGGCGGCACCTGCGTTTCTTGCTGACGCTATCGCCGCGCTGGACGCTGATGTTCCCCGGCACCGTCCTCGCAACGATCGGCGCGGCCCTCATGGTGGCCGTCACGTTCACGCCCTCGAACGCGCCGTCGCTCGCGCGCGACATCCACACCATGCTGATCGGCAGCTTGCTCGTGACGGTGGGCTACGGCGCGATCACGACGGCATTCGCGATGCGCATCTTCGCGCTGGTCGAGGAATTAGGGCCGCCGGCGCCGCGGCTCGAGCGCTCGTTCGCCTTCCTCTCGCTCGAACGCGGCATCGCTGCAGGCTTGCTCGTCGCCGTCACCGGCGCCTCGCTGATCGTCGGTCAGCTTTGGTCCTGGTCGCGCTCGGGCTGGGATCCGCTCGACATCGCCGTCACGCTGCGCCCCACCGTAATGGGCGCGACGCTGGTCGCTGTCGGCATGCAGACGGTGCTCGCGTCGTTCGTCTACAGCATGCTCGGGATTCGCCGGCGCGACGGGGCGAGCGCAGCGCGCAGCCGCTGAGCGAGCACGCCCACCGCGAGCGCCCAGAGCGCCAAGACTGCGGCCGCGAGCGCAGGCCTGCCAGGCTGCCCCACCCAGCCGAGCGCCGTGCGCGCGACCCAGAGGTCCGCAAAGACCGGATCGAGCGCGTGCCTCGCCGCCGTAATCAGCGGCGCGGCGTTCCAGTCGAACACGAAGCCAAAGCGCGGCTGCCAGAGCTCGTAGTTCTCGGCGGCGATCAGGCGGCCCCACGAGACAGTCGTGGAAACGAGCTGCACGGCCGCACCGCAGAGCGCGAGCGCGCCGAACACCGCGCGCGCAGCGACTCCGCGCTGCGCGTCGAGCCAGGGCCCGAGCGGAAGCATTAGGAAGACCAGCGCGGTGAAGAGATAACGCGGGCCGGGGCACGAGAAGAGCCCCGTCCAGAGCGCGTAGCTCGAGTAGAGCGCCAGCGTCGTCGCGAATAGCGCGGCGATCGTGAGCGCCTCGGCGCGCTGCGTCCTCCCAAAACGCACGAGCGTGAACGGCGCCAGCAGGAGCAGCGGCGAATACAGGAATACGCTCATGCCGGGGCTCGCGAGAAACCCGTAGAGCGCGGCGCGCGGGTCGCTGCCGAGCGTGCTGCGCTCCTCGAGCTGCGGCGAGTCGAGCCAGTCTCCCCACTTGAGCCAGTTCATGAGCACGTAGAACGCGGCCGAGAGCACAACCGGAAGCGCTGCCGCCGCGAGCGTGCGCGCGAGTTTCAGAGCGTCTCGATCGGCGCGCGCGCGTTCCGCCACTGCGAACAGCAGATAGCCAGCGAGCGCGATGCCGTTCAGCGCGCCCGCGGCCCGCACGTTGAAGATCGCGGCGGCGCAGGCGCTTCCCAATAACACGTCGCGCGCTGCGCCGGTCTCGCGGTAGCGGCGCCAGAAGAAGAACCCGCCGAGCGCGCAGAGCGCCTCGGTGGTGTGCTGAAGCAGCAGCGTGGACATGAGCGCGGCGTGCGTGCAGAGCGCGAGCGCGAGGCTCGCAGCGAGCGCCGCGCGGCGCGAGGCGCCGAGGCGCCGCTCGAACAGGAAGAACAGGGCGGCGAGCGCACCGGCCGCGACCGGCGGGTAGAAAAGCACGCTGAACGCGCCTGAGCCGACCGGCGGCTCGCCCGCCCAGCTGATTAGGCCGATCGGGCCGGCGAGTGTGCGGCGTGCGCTGTGGCTCAGTAGCGGATCGAAGAGATCGCCGAGCGCATAGAACGGCGCCGCGAGCAGCGATTGCCCGACGACGTACTGGCTGTAGCTGCGCCCGTCGCGCCCGCGAAACGCCAAGTTCACGCGCGACGGCACTTCGAGCGAGAAATGCTCGGACAGCGATTTCGCTTGGAAGTACACGCCGGCCTCGTCGGTCGACATGAAGTGGCCGCGGTGAAAAATCGCGAGGAACACCGCGACCACGAGTGCGAGCCGCAGCGCGATGCGGCGATCCTGCGCCTCCGCGTCCGCGCTCACCTAACGCTTCTCGCCTGCGCCGAGATACTCGCCCGAGGTCACGCCCATCGAGACGTAGATGCTGGTGAGCGCCTCCATGCCGATCTGCGCGGGAGTGACCCACGCATCGGGCACGTAGATCAGCGCACCGCCGATCGGCACGGGCGCGGTGGGCACGAGCACCGCGCGGAAGCGTTGCCCGCCAATAACGACTGGCTCGGGCGTCGAGAGCAGACCAAGCACGGTGGCGCCGCCGGGGCCACCGAAATGGCACCACACCGGGCTCATTGATTTCAGGCCCCCCTGATCGCGCTTCGAGAGCATCTGCACGAAGCGATCGATCGTGTCGTAGACGTTGCGCACGATCGGAATGCGCTGCACCACGCCGTCCACCAGCGCTTCGAGCCCGCGCTGCATACCGGCTTCCACGAGCACACCGAGCAGCAGAATCGCCGCGAGCATCACCGCGATGCCGATGGCATAGCCCGCGAGCGGGGAGCCCGTGACGCGCAGCCCGAGCGCCCCGAGCAAGCGGCCGAGCGCGCTCTCGGGCCCGAGCCACGACATCGCGAAGCGAACGCTCCAGGTGAAGATGAGTACGGTCGCGAGCAGCGGGAGCGCGGCGATCGAGCCTGCGACCAAAGTGCGCACGAGGCGGCGGGAGCGGACTTGCATCGCGCGATTATGGCACTCAGTGTGAGAAGATTCGCCGCAACGGGAGGCGTACGAGTGCTGCGAGCAATCGGGTTCTGCGTGGCGCTGTTGCTCGCAGCGATCGCCAGCGCGCTCGCGTATTTGGGTGCGTTCGCGAGCGTGGTGGTCAAAGAGCAGAGCATGGGGCCGTATCGGTTCGTGTACCGCGGGCTAGAGGGCGCCGACCCGCGGCAAGTCGGCGCGATCACGGATCAGGTGGGCGCGGCTCTGCGCGCCGCCGGAATTACGCGGATCCGGCCGTTCGATTTGTACTACCCGCCTGGCGCCGGCGACCCCAACGAGATCGGCTGGGAAGTGGCGGAGGAACACGCGGCCGCGCTCACGACGCTCGATCGCTCTTACTTGCAGCGCACGCTTCCCGCCCAGCCGTGCCTGGTCGCGCGCTTTCGCTGGAAGCATCCGCTCTCGTTCGTAGTGGGTTTCTTCAAAGTCGATCGCGCGCTGAAGGCATATCGCGAGGCGCGCGGTTATCAGGCGGCGGCGGCGTACACGCTGAATGAGGGGCAGACGATCTTGTACCTCCAGCCTGTGGTGCGGTGACAGCCACGACACGGGGTTCCCTGAACGCCGGGCCGCCCCAAGCCGGGCGGGCCGCGCGCCGCAAACGCCGCCGAGAATTCTCGCGCGAGCCACCCTCTCGATCCGCCGCCGCGATAGCCTCCGCCTCCTTCAACCAATGCCAGGAGATTTCATGCCGCTCTCGATGTACGCCGCCAGCGTCCCCGTCTTCGTCCGCATGCTGAACAACATGCTCGGCTGGCTCGACAAAGCCGAGGCTCACGCCAAATCGAGAAAGTTCGACCCCAACAACTTTGTCGGCATGCGCCTCACGCCCGACATGCTGCCGTTCTCGCGCCAGATCGGGATCGCTAGCGACGCCGCAAAAGGCTGCGTCGCGCGCCTAGCCGGCATCGACGCGCCCAAGTGGGAGGACAACGAAACCACGCTCGACGAACTGCGCGCTCGCATTCGCAAGACGATCGATTTCGTGAAGTCCGTGTCTGCCGCGCAGATCGATGGCTCCGAGACGCGCGAAATTACCATGCCCATGCCGACGGGCCCGATGAAGTTCAGCGGCGAGCAGCTGCTCCAAGGGCTCTCGCTCCCGAACTTCTTCTTTCACTGCACGATGACCTATGCGTTGTTGCGGCAAGGCGGCGTGGAGATTGGCAAGCGGGACTTCTTAGGGACGCCGTGAGCCCTCGCCACAGCTGCTGGTCTTTGCTCAGCGCGACGGCGGCTTCACGCGCTCGCCGGTCGTCTGGTTGACGTAGACCTTCCACGGATAGTGATCGCCCTCGCCTTCGCTCCCGGCCACACGCAGGTGCGTAGTGACCGCCCGCCGCCACTGCTCGCTGCGATTAGGCGGCGTGCGATGAGGCGTCTTGCCGTGATGGAAGGTGGCGCTGCCGGCGCGGATCGGGCAGACCACGGCTCGCGCGAGATCGGGTTCGCAGAGCAGCAGATCGCTCTGAACATGCTCCGGTTGGCGATGCTCGAGCACGCCGTCTCTGTGCCCGCGATCGACGAAGCACATGCAGCCGTTCTCCTCGTCGACGTCGTGCAGCGGGACCCAACAAGTGATGCCCCGCTCGTCGAGGTTGCGTCCCCAATAACCCTCGTCCTGGTGCCAGTACGTCTCTGCGCCATCGCGCGGAGGCTTGGCCAGGAACTGGTCGTACCAGA
This sequence comes from Deltaproteobacteria bacterium, assembly GCA_031387905.1. Lineage (GTDB taxonomy): Bacteria > Myxococcota_A > UBA9160 > UBA9160 > UBA6930 > VGRF01. The sequence goes on along the minus strand of JANNDT010000465.1, from coordinate 12,454 downwards.
ATTCGACCGAGCGCCCGAACAACGTGGAGCCGAACTCGATCGCCCAATGCCGAAACGGCGCGTCCTTTATCGCGGGCCACACGAAGCTCGGGCTGCCCTGCACGATCTTGAAGGCGCGTTCCTGCTTGGACTTGCCCTTCTCCCAGGCCCAGTCGAACGCCAGCTTCTCCTTCTTCTCGAGAATCACCCGCATCTGCCGCGCTACCTCGTCGAGCTCGGTCAGGGCAATGGCGTTCTCGACTACGAGCCAGCCGTGTTCGCGGAAGAACTCGATCTGCGTCTCGCTCGCGCGCGGGTACGTCATGCCGAGACCTCCGCGAGGAGCATACGGAGAGACATGCGGCGAGCGCCGCCCTTGCTCGCCTATCCTGGCTCGCGATGACGACCCCGTTCGTGCCGGAGCTCAGCGCAGAGCAGATCGAGTGCTTCCGCTCGAACGGCTTTCTCGCGCTCGACGCGATCACGACGCCCGAGGAGATCACCTGGCTGTCGAGCGTGTACGGGGAAATTCTCGCGGATCGGCGCGCGCTGCGCGTGAACTACACGGCGAACGATTCAGGCGGCACCGCGCGCAGTATCGAGCAAATCTTCTCGCCGGAACTCCAGTGCCCGCGACTGCTCGAGAGCCAATACCTCGCGAATGCGCGTCGATTCGGAGCGCGGCTGCTCGGCTGTTCCTTCGAAGAGGCGAAGCCCGGCGGCCTCATGCTGATCTACAAGCCACCGGGCACCGGGCGCGATGCGCCGTGGCACCAAGACGAGGCGTATTGGGATCTTCCGCGCGAGCGCTGCCACAGCCTCTCGGTGTGGATGCCGCTCGACGAGGTGAGCGTCGAGAGCGGCTGCATGCAATTCATTCCCGGCTCGCAGCGCAGCGACCTCTTGCAGCACACGAAGCCGCCGGGCGTACAGCCGATCGTCGTCGACGCACCCTTCGACTCGGCGAGCGCGGTGGCGTGTCCACTCCCGCCTGGCGGCGCCACGTTCCACGATTGCCGCACGTTGCACTACACCGCGCCCAACACGAGCCCGCGCCCGCGCCGCGCGTTCACGACGATCGTGCACGGGCCGCGGAGCGCGCGCGCAGTGCCGATACCGCGCGAGTGGTTGGCGACCTAATGCCCACACCGGCCGCCGCGCTCAGCCCCTACCGCGTGCTCGATCTCACCGACGCGCGCGCCGAACTCGGACCGTTCGTGCTGGCGGGTCTCGGCGCGGATGTCATCAAGGTCGAACCGCCGGGCGGCTCGGCGTCGCGGCGCGAGTCCCCGATCGTTCCCGCGCAGCCAGAGACGCTCGCGAGCCTGCGCTTCCACGCCTTCAACCGCGGTAAGCGCAGCGTCGTGCTGGATCTCGAAAGCGCCCGCGGGCGCGCGGATTTTCTTGCACTCGTCGCGAGCGCCGACTTCGTGGTCGAGAACGCAGGACCCGGCGCGCTGGACGCGCGCGGGCTCGGCTTCGCGGCATTGCGCGAGGTGAGGCCGGATCTGGTGTACGTCGCGATCAGCCCGTTCGGCGAGGACGGCCCCTACGCGCATCACCTCGCGACGGACCTAACACTCTCGGCGATGGGCGGCGCGATGGCGCTGAACGGCGACGCGGATCGCCGGCCCGTGCGCGTGACGGTGCCGCAGACCTGGTATCACGCCGCGGTCGAGAGCGCGCTCGGCGCGCTGGTCGCACACCAGCGGCGCTTGCAGACCGGCGAGGCGCAGAGAGTGGACGTCTCGGTGCAGGCCGCCGTCTTCTGGACTGGGCTCAACGCGATGATCGCGCACGCGATTCAGGGCAAGAACATCGAGCGCAACGGCACGGTGCTCCAACTCAGCACGTTGGTTACGCCGCTCGTCTACCCGTGCGCCGACGGCGAGGTCGTGCTGATCGCGACGAAGACGACGCTGCTCGCGCTGATTCCGTGGATGGTCGCGAGCGGCGTCATCTCGCAGAGCTGGGCGGACGCGGAGAACTGGAACACGTACGAAGTGCGCATGCTGACGGCGGGCGAACTCGTGCACCCGGCGCTCGCACTGCGCGAGCACATTACGACGTTCACGCTGAAGCACCGGAAGGCGGAGTTGTTCGCCGGCGGGATTGCGCGTGAGGTCACGCTCGCGCCCGTCAACACCGCCGCCGACGTGATGGCGCTGGAGCAGCTTCGACTCCGCGAGTTCTGGCGCCCGGTTCGCCTCGCGGATGGGCGCGAGTTGCGCGCACCAGGGCCGTTCGTGCGCCTCTCGGGCACGCCCGTCGCATTCACGCGGCCCGCACCCGAAGTGGGAGAGCACACGGGCGAGGTGTTGGGCACGCTCGCGTCCGTGGCGCCGCCTGCGCGGCCACTCGCTCCCGCGTCCTTAGCGCCGCTCCCGCTCGCCGGCATCAAAGTCGCCGACTTCTCCTGGATCGGCGTCGGACCCATTACGGCGAAAGCGCTCGCCGATCACGGCGCCGAGGTCGTGCATGTCGAGACGCTGAACCCCGCCGATCGCCTGCGCCTGGTCGGCCCGTTCAAAGACAACGTCGCTGGCATCAACCGCTGCCAATTCTTCGCTTCGTTCAACACCTCCAAGCTCTCGCTCGGGCTCGACTTGAAAAAGCCCGAAGGCCTCGAAGTCGCGAAGCGGCTGATTCAGTGGGCGGACGTTTGCCTCGATTCGTTCACCGCGGGCACGATGGCCGACCTCGGCCTCGGCTACGACGTCGTGCGCGCGCTGAACCCAAGCATCATCATGGCGAGCACCTGCCTAATGGGTCAGACCGGACCCGCCGCGAGGCTCGGTGGCTACGGCTACCACGCCGCCGCGGTCAGCGGCTTCTTCGAGGTGACGGGCTGGGATGATCGTCCGCCCGGCGGCCCGTTCAACGCCTACACCGACACGATCGCGCCGCGCTTTCTCGCAACCACTCTGCTTGCCGCGCTCGACCATCGCCGCCGCACGGGCGAAGGCCAGTACATCGATCAAGCCCAAATGGAGTCGTCGCTCCACTTCCTCGCGCCGGAACTGCTCGACGTGCAGCTGACCGGGAAGAACCCGCGGCGCGCGGGCAACGAGTCGCCGACCGCGGCGCCGCACGACGCATACCCATGCGCGGGCGACGACCAGTGGTGCGCGATCGCGTGCGAGACCGACGAGCAGTGGCGCGCGCTGCGGCGCGTGCTCGGCGAGCCCGCCTGGGCTGCGGTGCGCGAACTCGACAGCGCCGCCGGGCGCGTCGCTCGGCGCGAGCGCATCGACCGCGAGTTAGGCGTGTTCAGCGCGCTTCACGCGCCGCGCGCCCTAATGGATCTGCTGCAAGCCGCTGGCGTTCCCGCCGGCATGCTGCAGCGCTCGAGCGATCATCAAGAAGACCCGCAGCTCGCGCACCGCCGCTTCTTCAGGCCTCTCGAACACCCCGAGATGGGCGTCGTGCCGTACGAAGGGCACGCCTACAAGATTGCGGGCTACGACAACGGGCCGCGCTTCCCCGCGCCGTGCTTGGGCGAACACACGTTTCAGGTGCTGCACGACATCCTGAAGCTCGATGACGAAGAGATCGCGCGCGTGGCGGCTAGCGGCGCGCTCACCTGAGCGAACGCCCTGCTCGCGAACGCCACGACTGGAGATCGAATGGACACGCTGCGAGAACCGCTGCACATCGACGCGGTAGCGGGCCTCGACCCCGCTACGCCCGTGGTGATGCTCAACCTGATGGAATTCCCCGGGCGCTCGCGGGGCGGCAGCGGCAGCCGGTGGGACGCGCACGTGCGTTACAGCAAGAACACGGCGCCACTCTTCAAGGCGCGCGGCGCGACCATCCTGTGGGCGGGCGATGTCGGCGCAGTAGCGCTCGGGCCCAGGGCCGACGGCGATTGGGATTACGCGGTGCTCGTCTGGTACCCGCGCCCAGCCGCGTTCATCGACAGGATGACTTCGTCCGATTATCTGCGTGGCAACGCCGATCGCGAGAACGGCACCGAGCGCCACCTAATTCTCGCGACGCGCACGACCTACTCGAAGCTCGCTGCGCCGGCCGGCTAGAGCCCGCCCGTCACGTACAGGCACTGGCCCGTGATCCAGCTCGCGGCGTCGGACGCCATGAACACGACGGCGTTACCGATGTCATCCGGCGTCCCGAGCCGGCCGAGCGGGATGCCGAGCATCTTTTCGAGCGGCTTGCCTTCCGGGAACTTCGTCGAGGCATTGAAGTTGTCCGTCGGAATCGGCCCCGGCGCGATCGCGTTCACGCGAATTCTCGGGGCCAACTCGACAGCGAGCGTCGCGGTCAAGCTGTTCACTGCCGCCTTCGAGGCCGCATAGGGACCGTTCTTCAGCGCCGGCCCGGTCGCCGAGCGCGACGAGATGTTGATGATCGTGCCGCCAGCGGGGCCGAAGTGGCGCGCCGCGACGACCGCCGACACCCACACCGACTTGAGATTGAGATCGAGCTGCGCGTCCCAGCGATCCTCGGGCGTGCGCGTGAGATAACGCGGCGTCGCGTCGGGTAGCCCGCCCGCGTTGCTCACCCAGATGTCGAGCCGGCCCAGCTCGCGCACCGCCTGCTGCGCGAGGCGCTCGAGCTGCGCGCTGTCCGTCACGTCGGTCGCCAGTGCGATCGCGCGCCTTCCGAGCGCACGCACCTCCGCGGCCACCGCCTCGATCTCAGCGATCGTGCGCGCCGCGACCGCGACCTCGGCGCCCGCGCGCGCCAGGCTGAGCACGATGCCGCGCCCGATGCCTTTGCCCGCACCTGTAACAACCGCGACGCGCCCACTGAGATCGAACGGATTGCTCATTGCGTTCCCTTCTGGTTCTGATCGGAAGTATCGACCTCGAAACCGTGTGGCGCACCTCGCGGCGAGAACCCTGACGGCGGTAGCATGAGGCCCCTCATCACACACAGTCTCGGAGACTCGAACATGGAAAGCCAAAACGACAGCGCGTTGCTCCAGCGATTTCGCCTGGACAATCAGGTCGCCGTCGTGACGGGCGGGGGACGTGGCATCGGTGAAGGGTTGGCGCTGGGCCTCGCGCAGGCTGGCGCCGACGTGGTCGTGGCGGCCCGGCGCAAGCACGAAGTGGAAGCGGTCGCAGCGAAGATTCGTGCGCTCGGGCGCCGCGCCCTCGCGGTGACGGCCGACGTGATGCACATGGAGCAGGTGCAGGCGCTCGCCGAAACCGCGTTCAAGGAAATGGGCAAGCTGAGTTGTTGGGTCAGCAACGCCGGCGGCGCCGATGATCGCGTGCCGCGCACCTTCCTCGACATGCCGGAACGGCAATGGGATTTTCAGCTGAACTTGAATCTCAAAGCGGTGTGGTCCGGCGCCCAGGCGGCTGCTCGGATCATGAAGGACAACGGCGGCGGCACGATCATCAACATCTCCTCCTCGGCCGCGGGAAACGCATCGCCTTTCAATGGTCCGTACGCGGTGGCCAAGTCCGGCGTCAACAATCTCACGCAAACGTTGGCGAGCGAACTCGCGCCCTTCAACATTCGCGTCAACGGCGTTTCGCCTGGCCCCATCCCTACAGAAGTGTTCATGGAGTTTCTGAAGTTGAAACCAGAGGACATTCCCTCGCTCGGCAAACGCTTCCAGATTCCTCTCGGCCGCGTCGGCACACCGGAAGACATTTCGCCAGCCGTCGTATTCCTGGCCTCCGACGCATCGCGCTGGATGACCGGCCAGACCATCGTCATCCGCGGCGGGCCCTGAGAGCGCCGGCTTTCAACTCGGCTCGGTTCCCCGATCCTCGATCGCCTGCCGCGCTGCCTCTTTGTCGCGGAACCAGAGCGCATTGATCTCGACGAAGCGGATCGCCTCGCTCGGCAGATCTCGGTCCGGGAAGATGGCCTGGACGGGGCAGGCCGACTCGCAGACGGCGCAGTCGATGCAGTCGCCTGGGTGGATGTAACACATGCGGTCCTCGGCATCGCTGTAGATGCAGTTGACCGGGCACACCTCGATGCAGGACTTGTCCTTCACGTCGATGCACGCCGCTGAGATCACGAACGCCATGAGTTCACCTTCTAGCTGTCCTTATATCTTGCGTGGCCCGATGTACTGCCGCTTGGGCCACAGAAAATCGATTCGCGTGCGGTGGATTTTCCAATCTCCGCCGATCTTGTTATAGAGGTCGTCGTAGACGCCGAACAGAATGAGCGGGTTTTCGACCCCTTCGGTGGTGCGAAGGTCCAACAAATACGAGCGGCCGTGCGCGGTCGTCGCGTCGATCAGACGCACGTTGTGGTTGGTGACCGCGTGCAGCACCCCGAACTCGGGCCCTTCACGCTCCAGGTATTGCGCGAAGTTGGCGCGGATCTGCGCCGTGCCCACCCAGTCGCCGCCATACTCGGGCCCGAACTCGCAGATGGCGTCGTTGCTGAACAGGCCCACGAGGTCGTCCAGGCGTCGGCCGTCGAAATAGTGCGAGTAGAGCACCCGCAGCTTGCGGATGGCTTCCGTCTCGAGCAGTTCCTCGATCGCGTTCATCGGTTCTCGCTCCACGAATGGTCTGGGGAAATCTTCCGACGCGATACTAGATACGTCGACCCGCGGTACGCTCGGGACTCCCGAACAATTTTGCAGAAGGGGCGCGATGAACACGATCGCCTCGTTTCTCGAGGATCGAGCTGGAGCGGTTACCCGCGACACGGACACGAGGCGTCCGTTCCCGCTGATGCCCCTCGGTAAAGCGATCGACATGGGCCACGCGCCGGACGGCACACCGCTGTTCGATCCGCGCATCCTCGACACCGCGGAGTTCCAGCGGAACCCCTATCCCTATTACAGGATTCTCCGGGACCACTATCCCGTCTTCTTCGACAAGCTGCACAACTGTTACTACGTGACGCGTTACGACGACATCACGACGTGTTACTTCGACGACGAAGGATTCAACACCATCCCCAAGGGCAGTTCGAGCGGCGTGCTCGGCAACACGCAACTCGAACTCTCCGGCGTCGAGCACCGCCGCCGGCGGAATCTCTACGGGCAGCACCTCGTCGGGGAGTCGCTGCAGAACCGGATCCCCTCGATTCGCCGCTTGGCTGAGCAGATGATCGCCGCGTGGGAAACGACGACGGCCGACCACATCGTCGATAACGGGGACGGCACGCGCACCATCGAACTCGGCCGCGCGTTCGCGAACGAGTTCCCGATCCGCGTCGTCTGCCAGGTGCTCGGCTTCCCGGACGAAGCCAGCGATGCGTTCTTCTATTGGTACCACTCGATGATGTCGGGCCTCGGGGGGTCGGAGGCCCACCAGCAAGGCCTCGAAGCGCGCCAGCACCTCGAGGACTACGTCGAGGGCATGGTCGAGCAGCGTCGCGTCAAGCCGACCCACCTCTACGACGAAGCGGGCGACAGCCTCGGCAAGGACATCATCTCGAAGCTCTGCGAGAGCCAACTCGACGGCGACTTCCTCTCGACGGAGGAGATCACATCGAACATCGCGCTGATCGTCGGCGGCGGCGGCGAGACGACGCGGGGAGCGATCCTCAACCTGTGGTACCTGCTGCTTCAGCACCCGGGCCAATTCGGGCGCGTGAAAGCGGATTCGGCGTTGTGGGATGCCGCGTTCCACGAGACCCTGCGCCACTCCACGTCGATTGGCGGTCAGCCTCGCCACAACACCTTCGATGTCGAAATGCATGGCGTGCACATCCCAGCAGGCTCGCTGGTGAACATGGTCGACGTGTCGGCAAACCATGACGACCGGATCTTCAAGGAACCAGAACGGTTCGACATCTTTCGGTCGGACCTCTACACCGGCAAGCTCTTGCGCAGCGGCTATCGCAAGCACGGGCGCTCCAGCCACATGGCCTTCGGCGTAGGCCCGCACCTATGTCCGGGGGCCTGGATCTCGCATCAAGAGTCCGTGACTGGGTCGCAGATCCTGTTGCAGCACCTGAGGAACGTGCGCATCGACGCCGCGCGCATGCCAAAGGACATCGACGGGGTCAGCCTCGCGCCGATCGGACTCGGCGCCATCCGCGAGCTTTGGCTCGAATACGACCGCACTTGAGCCGTCCATGTCGCAGACAGAACGAACAGAGGCAGCGATCAGGGAGACCACGGTCGGGCTGAACGGCGTTGCGATCACGCGACATCGGACGGGTGCAAAGGCCTACCGCAGCTACGAGATCCACCAGCGGCGACGCGTCGGCGAATCGACAGCGAAGCTCCGGCCCAACGCGCTCGCGTCGCCGGACTTCCTGAGGAACCCGTATCCGATGCTCGCGACACTCCGCGAGAACTACCCTTGTTATCGGGACTGGGTGGGCAACGCCTACTGGGTCACGCGCTACGACGACGCGACGTCGATTTTTGTCGACGACGCGAACTACGCGACGCGGCCGAAGCGCTGGTTCTACGGGCTCGATCGGGTCGGCCGCGACTTCGGCGCCGAGCTGGCAGTGCTGCGACTGCACGAGCGTGTCATGGATGGACATGCGAGCGCGATCGCGGCCGAACTCGTCGGGGGATTCGCCGGCCGCGGGCGCGCGGATCTCGCGATTGAGTTCGCAGCGCGCCTGCCGCTCGAACTCATGGTGCGCTTGTGGGGCATCCACGAGTCGGATCGCGCGGCATTCGTCGAGAAGGTTTGGCGCATGCAGCGCGGTGTGAGCGGCTCGGCCGTCACCGAGCTCGCGGGGCGCAGCGCGTTCATGGAGCTCGTCGTCTATTTCCGCGGGCTGCTCGCCGAGCGGCGCCGTCAGCCGGGCGACGACCTCGTATCGGTCATCGCGGGTCTCGAGCTCGCAGACGGTCCGGCGACGGCCGAAGACCTCACGGCCACGCTGCTCGAGACGGATCACGAGACGTTGCACGGTGCGCTCGCGAATCTCTGGTTCCTCCTAATGACACACCCAGACCAGTTCGCCCGCGTGCGCGTCAACCGCAGCCGCGGGGCGCGCATGCTGAAGCTCGCGTACCTCGAAGCCCTGCGTCATGCGACGCCGGTGCTCACGGCGAAGCGGTTCGCGCGCCACGAGGTCGAGCGGTTCGGGCAGGTCTTTCCGGAGGGCGCCCTGGTCGTGTGCGCGGCCGCGGCCGCCAACCGCGATCCTCGCGTATTCCACGATCCCGACGAGTTCATCGTGGGCCGCAAGGACCTGGCGCAGCGCGAACCGCGCGGCATGTATCGCGCGGACGGGCTCGCCGCTGGCATCGCCTTCGCGCTCGGCGCGCCGTCCAAGCATCCCGCCGTGCCGGAAGATCGGCCGCGTTCGCGCTACGCGATCACGCGCGACGCGGCGGTTGCGTCAAGCGCAGTGCTGCTCGATGCGCTCGAGGATTTGAAGCTCGAGCCCGGCGCGACTCCGTTTCTGCAATCGCTCGGCGTCGCTGAAATGCATACCTGCTGGCGGCTGCCGGTCAGCTTCAGGGAACACAGTTGATTCCAAGGGAGGCGAGTCGTGTCGACGATGGAAGCGTTTCTGGCGAAGGCGATCGATCCGCGCGAGTTCGATCAGCCCGCGTTTCAGCGAAATCCGTTTCCGCTCTACAAACGCCTTCGCGACGACCACCCGCTATATCACGATCGCTTCCACAATCGGTGGATCATCGGCCGCTACGAAGACGTCGTGGCGGCGTTCCAGGACAACGCCGGCTTCGACCGCGCGCTGTACAAACCGGGCGGCCTCCACAAGTTCGGCTCCGAGCACGTGTTCGGGCCGAACATCCTCGAGTACGGAAACAGCCCGCAACACCGTTTCCTGCGCAACGTCGTGGCCGGCCAGTTCGTCGGCAACCGCTTGGATGCGTTCCTGCCGATGATCGAGAAGATCGCGCACGAGCTGATCGACAGGTTCGTCGCCAGCGGCGAGGTCGAGCTCGTCGAGCAGTTTACGCACCAGTTCCCGATCCGCGTCATCTCCAACATGTTGGGGCTGCCGCGGCAGGACGAGGACCGCTTCGTCGGCTGGTATCAGGCGCTGATCGCGGGGCTCGGTTTCGGCGGCATCCACCTGGCGCGTGGCATCGCGGCGCGCAACGAGATGTGGGCCTACCTAACACCGCTCATCGAAGCACGGCGCGAGCATCCCGGCGACGATCTGCTCTCGCGCATCGTCGGCGCGGAGCTCGACGGCGTGCGCATGAGCAACGAGGAGATCAAGGGGTTCGTGGCGCTGCTGCTCGCGGCGGGCGGCGACACCACGGACAAGGCGATCGCCAACATGTGGTTTCACATGCTGTACACGCGCCCCGATCAGTTCGAGGATGTGAAGAAGGACCCCGCGCTCTGGAGCAACGTCTTCACGGAGATGATGCGTTACGACCCGGTGGTGCATATGCAGTTCCGCCAGACGACGCGGGAAATCGAGCTGCGTGGCAAGGTGATGCCCGAGCGCGCCAGCGTGACTCTCTACCTCGGCGCCGGGAATCGCGACGAGCGCGTCTTCAAGAATCCCGACACGTTCGACATTCACCGCGACGACCTGCACATGGGCCGTGAGAACCGCTCGGGGCGCTATCTCGATGGGAAACCGGGCCACCTCGGCTTCGGCATCGGACAGCATTTCTGCATGGGTTACGCGATGGCGCGGCAGGAGGCCGTGATCGCGTGCACTCGGCTCGCCGAGGCGCTTCGCAAGCCGCGGCCGAAGTTCGAGGTGCACGAGGGCATTACGGCGCCGTCGATCGACTCGGGCGGCTTCCGTTCGCCGAGCGCACTCTGGATCGCGTACGACAACTGAGGTGTGCGATGACGCTGAAACTCAGAATCGACGCCCGGCGCTGCTTCAAGTCTGGCGAGTGTTATTACAACCATCCGGGCCTGCTCGCGGTAGGCGAAGACGGCTTCCCGCGCGCGCTCGCGCCCGAGATCGCGACCGATCGGCAAAAGCACGAGGCGAAGCAGGCGATCGAGGTGTGCCCCTCACAGGCGATCTCGCTGGTCGAGGAATGAATGCGGCCTGAACTCGACTTCCCCGAGCTCTACCGGCGCATGCTGCGGATCCGGCGTTTCGACGAGATTGCCGTGAAGCTGCAGCAGGAAGAGCGCTCGATCCCCGGCCCGCTTCACCCGAGCACGGGCCACGAGGCTGCGGTGGTCGGCGCGTGCGCAGCGCTTCGTCGCGACGACTGGATGACCGGCAACCACCGCTCGCACGGTCACCCGATCGCCAAGGGCGCCGCGCTCGCGCCGCTGTTCGCGGAGTTGTTGGGGAAGAGCGGCGGCGTGTGCGGCGGTCGCGGCGGCTCGATGCATCTCGCAGATTTCTCAGTCGGGAGCCTCGGCGAGTCGGGCATCGTCGGCGCGGGCCTCCCGATCGCGGTCGGCGCCGCGCTCTCGTCGCGCGTGCGCGGCACGGATCAAGTCGCCCTCGCCTTCTTCGGCGACGGCACGAGCAACGCCGGCACCTTTCACGAGTCGATGAATCTCGCCGCGATCTGGAAGCTGCCCGTGATTTTCTTCTGCGAGAACAATGGCTACGCGGTGACCACTTCGCTGGCGGCTGCGACTTCGGTGAAGGACATCGCCGCCCGCGCCGCGGGCTACTCGATGCCTGGCGTCGTAGTGGACGGGCAGGATGTCGTGGCCGTCATCGAAGTGACGCAAAGCGCGGTCGCACGCGCACGGCGCGGCGACGGGCCGTCGCTCGTGGAAGCCAAGACCTATCGCTACTGCGAGCACGCCGAGGGCCAAGGAATTCCGTCGCACTACCGCAGCGCGGAGGAGATCGCGCACTGGCGCGAGCGCGACCCACTCGTGCTCGCGCGCGCGCAAATGCTGCGCGAGGGCATCGCGAGCGAACGCGAGATCGCGGCTCTCGACGCCGAGGTCGAGCGCGAGCTCGAAGCCGCCGTGCGCTTCGCGCGCGAGAGCGCGTTCCCCGCAGTCGGCGAGGCTTCGCGTTCGCCGTTCGCGAGCGAGGCCGGGCGATGACCGCGCGCGAGCTCAGCTACGTCGATGCGATCCACGAGGCGCAGCTCCTCGAGATGACGCGCGACCCGCGCGTGATCTTGCTCGCCGAGGACATCGGCCTCATGGCGGCCGCAGGCCCGTACGCGGCGCTCGGGAAGAATCGGCTGTGGAGCACGCCGATCTCGGAGAGCGGCTTCGTCGGCATGGCGGTCGGCGCGGCGCTCACGGGCTTGCGCCCGATCGTCGACCTCGTGATCTCGAGCTTCGCCTACGTCGCGATGGACCAGATCGTGAATCAGGCGGCGAAAGCCGCGGGCATGTTCGGCTGGCAGCGCCGCGTGCCTTTCGTGCTGCGCGCGGCCATGTGGTACGGGCAAAACATGGCGGCTCATCACTCGGACCGGCCGTATCCGATGTTCACGAACGTGCCCGGCCTGAAAGTCGCGCTTCCCGCCACGCCGGCCGACGCCAAGGGCTTGTTGTTGACGGCGATTCGCGACGACGACCCGGTGCTGATCTTCGAGGATCGCAACTTGTTCGCGCAGCGCGGGCCCGTGCCCGAGGGCGACTCGGCGATTCCGTTCGGGCGCGCGGCGATTCGGCGCGAG
>JANNDT010000441.1:0-2563 GCA_031387905.1 Deltaproteobacteria bacterium | reverse complement strand
TCAGATGCTTTACCCACCGTGTGGGAGTGTGCGCCTGGAGCAGGATGCGCGTGATGGCTCGCGCCGCGCGCATCCGTCGGGCAAGCGCCAACGCCCGCTGGCACGAGCCAAGCTGCCATTAGGGTGATCAGGATCGACGCTCGGATGCGCATTCCACGTCCATGCTGGCTCGGGCGCCGCTCTCGTGACATCGCTTCGATGGGCATCGACTAACGCTCTCGCGTCCTTGAGATCGTCACACCGTTCGCCGGATTCGCGCGCATTCGAGGCGACCTATACCCCCGGCCGGTAGCTACGCCAAGTCCTCCGACGTCGTCGAGCACGGCGAGCACCGCGGCGACCTGATTGGGGGACGTTGCGGATCCGGGGCGACTTACCGGCCCAGCGAGGGTTATGGCGCGACGACCAGCGCACGTGCGCGCATCCCGGCCGCCACGCCGGCGTAAACGCCCGCAGCAGTCCCGAGGATCCAGCCACCGAAAACCCCCCAGGAGGTGCCAAAGGATTGGAGGGCGACTCCCGGCGCGAGTAGCAGTAGAAGCGTCAGAGCCGGGAGGAGCGGTCGGATCAGTCCGCGCCGCGCGCCTCCGAGAGCGCCGACCGTCGCCACAGCTCCGAGGAAGAGCGACGTGATCAAGCCGAAGCACAGAACGCTGAGCGCCATTCCGCCCGTCGCGCTCAGCCGCGCCCCCACGTCCGTTCCAAACCACCAGTGAAGGAAGTGCGGGTCCGGGCAGAGTGCGCCGCAGAGTCCAGCCAGGCCAAGCCCCAGAAGTCCGACGCACGCGGAGCGGGCAAGCGGCAGGGAGGGCGTTCGCACTTGCAGGAACGCGAGCGCCAGGCTCACGACCAGAAGCCCCGACCAGACCGCTGTAAAGACGATGACGTGCCACGCGGGGTGGTGACCATAAGGGTGCCCGGACAGCAAGACGGTGACGCCGATTGCTCCGAACACTCCGAGCGCTCCGGCTGCTGCGAGCAGGCGCGCCGTGCGACCGCCTCGCAGCTCAACATCTCGCTCGACGGCGGCGAGAATCCCTGAGCGCACACCCTCGCGCAGCTCTTGCGGCGTTCGCCCAGTCTCCATGCCCGACCCTACCGATCCCATCCAGCTGCGCTGCGATTATCGGATCTGCTGCACCGACCACGCCGATTCGGCAAGCGGGGCGGAGCGGATGCGCCGCATGGCGCGCGAAGCCATCTGCTTGATCGCGTCGACCGACTTGCCGAGTCGGGCAGCGAGCTCTGGATAAGCGATGCCTTCCACCTTCGCGGCCACGAGGACGTATCGTTCCTCGGGAGAAAGCGCGCTGAGGAGTTGAGCGACCTCCTCTCGATCCGCCACACCGTCGCCGCTGCCAGCTCGATTTGCAGCCGGCTCTCGCTCTCCGATCGGGACCTCATGCGAGCGGTAGGCGCGGCGTTGGTCATCGACCCAGAGCCGCCGGGCGATCTGGAAGAACCACGGCGTGAAGGCGCGTGCAGGATCGTAGGAGTCCCGTGCGCGGTGGATGCGGAGAAAAAGATCCTGATAGAGGTCCTGAGCGCGCTCGGAAGAACGCGTGCGTTTGATGAAGTAGGCGTAGGCGCGCGGTTCGTAGCGTCTGAACAACTCGTCGAACGCACCGGCGTCGCCATCGATGTAACGCGCCATGAGCGTCTCATCCGGGACCTCTTCGCGTATTTCAGGACGGTTCGAAGTGGGCATACGGCGCGAGACCTCGCGAAGTGACATGCGCAGTGATTGCACTCGGCGTGCCCACGTGGAGGCCGCGAGTACCAGCCGCACGCGGTCGCAGCGGGCGTCGCGCCCCAATTAGGGACGCAGACGGTCCGTCGTGCCCCATTCGACCCTCTACGTGGTTGCCGCCGACGAGGCGTCAGGAATGCCGACGAGTCACCAATTCGATGCACCGTCCGTATTCCTCACCGACATGCTCTGTGGCGCGAGGTCGCCGAGCTTCAACCCGTTCGTGGAGGACGCAATGCACAACCGGATGGCCGCAACACTTCTCCTTGGGGCGCTGGCCTTCTCGCCTGGACTCGCGGCGGCGGGTGAGGGCTCGCACTCGCTCGAGCAGCTCGTCGTGGAGATGGCCCATACGCCCGCGGATCACGCCGCTCTCGCAACGCACTACCGCGCGAAGGCTGCGGCGGCGCGCGCCGAAGCGAAGCAGCACGAGAGCATGGGGCGCGTGTACAGCGGCGGAAAATTCTTTCAGCGTTCGAGCATGCAGGCGCACTGTAGAAAGATCGCGGCGGACCACACGGCGATCGCCGAGGAGTACGAGGCGCTCGCCAAGCTCCACGAGGAAGCCGCCACGAAGGCGCAGTAGGCGCGCGTCCGGGGAGACAGATCCCAATGACTCGTATCTCGTTCCTGGGAGCCTCCGGCACGGTCACGGGCTCGAAGTACCTGGTCGAGACAGAAACTGCGCGGATCCTCGTCGACTGCGGCGTATTCCAGGGCGTGAAGGCACTGCGCGAGCGGAACTGGTCCCCTCCGCCGGTGGATCCGGCTCGCCTCGACGCAATCGTCCTGACTCACGCGCACATCGACCAC
>JANNDT010000395.1:0-12698 GCA_031387905.1 Deltaproteobacteria bacterium | reverse complement strand
GAGGATTGGCCCTTGCATTGGCCGAGAGGTCGTCGCCATTTCGTTCGCTGAGAGTCGCCTGGGGCGGGCTCGGCCTCATCTGTGGCCTGGCATCAGCCGCGAGCGCCGCTCCAATCACCTTCGCGTTTACCGCCACGGTTGCCTCGAGTAGGGGGACTGGAGCGCCCGCCGGCGTTGCGGTTGGAATGCCGGTGATCGGGCACTACACGTTCGAGGGGACCTCACCGCCAGACCCAAGCAGCACGGGCGGATACGCGCTCTATCCCGGCGCCGTCACCTTCTTTTCCGTTGAAGTCCTCGCAGCGAATTTTTCTCTTGTCTTCTCGGCGCCTAGCAGCGAGATCGAGGTCGGCGATTCCGACTGCGGCGAGAAGCAACTTCCTTTCGACGCTTACGCGGTTTCCGTCGCCGATACCGCCGGTTCCTCCTCTTGGTTCGCTTCCGGCAGCTGCAACCTGATTAGCTCCACCGAGCTTCCGTTGGTGCCTTGGATGCCTTTGAGCACCCGACGCAACTTCGAGCCCCCCTTCGTGGACCTGCAGAACGGGTCTGGATTCTCCATGACGCTCACATCCCTCATTTTGGCAGTGAGTCCCACCGACTACGACGGGGACGGCGTCCTTAACAACAGCGACAACTGTCCGATCGACGTCAACCCCCTGCAAGAGAATGCGGACGGAGATTTGCTGGGCGACGTCTGCGACCCATTCCCGAACGAATCCGACCATCAGAAGGCTCAGTGCTTCGTCGACCTGGGAACTTCGAATGCGGCGCTCTTCCAATCGCAGCTAGACCTCGGACGATCGCGGCTAGACCTCGGACAATCGCAGCATGACCTCGCACAGTCGCAGACGGGCCTCGCCGCGTGCCAAGCGCAGCGCGTGTTCGCCGACTCCGACGGCGACGGCGAAGAGGACGCGACGGATCAATGCGGGAGCACCCCCTCCGGATCGCCCGTGGATGGGAATGGTTGCTCCGTCGCGCAGTTCTGCGCGCCGAGGGCTGCGACCTGCAAGCGGAACGATTGGATGAACGACGAGCCCGGCGTGAAGAAGCCCCGCGACTGCGTCTGTCGTAAGTGATTTTTTGGTTTCACGGACGAACTCCGCGTCAAGCTACGGCGTGCTCGCCCCGCTCGAATCGAGCTGAATCTCGATCTCCCGCGCGCGGCGTAGCCAGCCCGGCATTTCGATTGCTTCGAACGCCGCCAAGGCGACGCCGAGCAACTCACGGGCGCGCGAGCGGTCCGCGGCGGGTCCGCGCCGGACCTCCATCCACGCCTCATCAAAATCGACGATGGCGCGCAGCGGGCGTGCGCCCTGCTCGTCGAGAACGGCGCGTGCCTCGCCGAACCAGTGGCGCGCCTCGTCGAGGCGTGAGTCGAGAGCACATAGCCGGGCGAGTGAAAGCCGCGCGTCATAGGACGGATACCGAAAGCCCGGCGCGAGCAACTTCTCGCGCAGGTTCGCTTCGATGACGCCCCCTACATCCGTCCGCCTGAGGACCCAAAGTGCTTCGACCGTCATGCAGATCACCATCTGATAGTTGGCGGCCCAGCCTGGAGCGCGCTCGATCGCGGGAAGGACCAGGCCGAGCGCGCGTTGCAGTTGATTCGCATCGCCAGCGTGAGCGAAGACCAGAGCCGCAGTGGCCCAGCCGACGGCTCGGACATAATGATTCTCAGGGGCTGCCATCCCATGGGGTCTGCCTCGCAGCAGGTCGTAGCCGTCACCGCGGAACATGGCGTGCTCGATCAGCACAGCTCGCGTGTGGACAGCGAGATACGGCGGATTGCCCAGGCGCTCGATGAGCTCGCGCATCCGATCGTGCAGCTCGATCGCCTTCCTTCCGTTTCCCAGCGCCAACTCGGCGCGCGCGGCGCAAAACAGCTCGAGCGCCGCAGCAGCGAGCTGCCCGCGCTCGAGGCGCCGGGGAATGCTCGCCATGAAACGCGCCAAAGCGCCGCGATAGTCACCGATGAAAACCATCTGGATGAGCGGGGCACGCCCGCGCTCGAGCGCGTCCGCACGCGACGTGAAGGCTGTCGCATCGATCGAGAGGATCAGTCCACGCTCGTTCAGCGATTCCCAGTTCTCGACCAGGACTCGCGAGATCTCGCGGCGCTCGGGCACGTCCAGGGGGATCCCTGGGAGGTCCGGATCGTTCGCATCTCGCTGGGCAAGGGCCAGGGAGGCGAGGCGCGCCCAGATCAGATCCCGCCTGCTGCCTGCGTAATGGAGACCCTGCTCGGCGAGCTTCCATGCGCGCGGGTCGTAGCTCGAGCTGTAGACGGCTTCGGCTGCGTCGGCGAGGTACTCGGCGGCCGCGGCGGCGCCTTCGCTCGCTGCGAGTAAGTCGGCTGCGTCGCTCGCGAGATGGACCGCCTCGTCGTGCGCGAGGCTCCAAGCGAGCGCCAACCCGAGCCGAGCCATTAGGCGCGGGCGCTGCGGATCGCGCGAAGAAGCGAGGTCGAGCGCCATGCGGAACGCCGTGGCCGCGTCCTCGTGCGCGCCAGCTTCGTTCGCGAGTTCTGCTGCAACCACGCAGCGCTCTACGCCAGCCTCCGCGCCAGGTAAAGCAGCGCTGCGCTGCCAATGCCTTGCGATCTCGAGCGCGTAGCGGGGCCGGCCCGCGCCGAGGCGCGCCTCCAGTTGCTCGGCCCAGCGCCGGTGGAGGCGCAGTTGACGCGCCGAGCTCAGATCGTGGTAGAGGGCGTGCCTAATCAGTGCGTGCGCGAAGGCGTAGTGCTCGGGCTCGCCGGTCTCGCGCACGAGCTGCGCAGCCAGCGCCTCGTCGAGAGCGGCCAGCGCGGGCTGCTCCGCTAAGCCCGCGACGGCGGCGGCGACGTCGAGCCGGAAGGAGCCCGCGCAGCCGGAGGCGGCCGCGAGCAACCGGTTCGCTTCGTCCGACAAACGCGAGAGCCGACGCGCGACGAGCCCGCGCAAGCGATCGGGAACTCCTTCCTCCTCGGTCGCGAGCTGCCACCGATTCGGCTCGACCGCCGGGCCGATGCGGCCCTCCTCGAGCAGGTGCAGCAGCAACTCGCGCACAAAGAGCGGATTGCCCCCGGTCTCGGCGGACACGGCAGCGACGAAGCGCTCGGGCGCAGCGCGCTCGGCGATCCCGCCGAGCAGCTCCGCGATCGCAGCTGAGCCGAGGCCCGCGAGCGAAATGCTCTCGAAGTCCGGCTCGCGCCCGAGCTCGCGCTGCGCTGCGCGGATCGGGTGGTCCGGCGGGAGTTCGAGTTCGCGGTAAGCGCCGAGGATCAGCACGCGGTGACGACGCAGGAAGCGAGCGGCGTGACGCAGCAGCAGAACCGTCGGCGGATCGGCCCAATGCAGATCGTCGAGGACGAGAACCAGGGGCGCGCGGCGCGCGATCGCCCAGAGCATCTGGGCGACTCCGTCGAGCTGACGCGAGCGCTCCTCACCCGGCGAGAGCGCACTCGGGATGGGAAGCTCCGGCAGGTGCCCGCGCAGCTCCGGCGCGATCTTGGCCACGATTCCGCCGAACCCGTGAACCTCTTCGTGCAGGCGCGCGACGGGGGACTCGCTCGCATACACGGCGATCGCCTCGGCGAACGCACCGAAGGGCCGCGCGAGGTCGCCTTCGTAGCAGCGGCCCCATAACACCTCCGCGCCCGTCGCGCGCGCGTGGGCGGCGAACTCTTCGAGCAGGCGTGTCTTGCCGATCCCGGCCTCACCAGTGATCAGGCCGATGCGTCCGGTTCCGCTGCGGACTCGGTCGAGCCAGCCGGCGAGCTTCGCCAGCTCGTCCGAGCGGCCGACGAACGGGGCCGGCGCGGGTGCCGTGCCTCCCCGGCGAGCCATCTCGAGCTGGACCGCGACACCGCGCGCGACCAGCTCGGTCTCGAGCGCTCGTAGCTGCGCATGGGAAGCAGCGGACTTATCAGGCCCGCGCGTCGCGAGCACGAGGATGCGCGCATTGCCTGGACGAGCCGCGAGCGACCAGAGGAGATCGAGCGTCGCGGGATCGCTGCGCTGCGCGTCTTCCAGAACCAACACCAACGGGCGGAGCGAGGCGAGCGCGAGCGCGGCTTCACAGAACTCGCGCTGCATGCGCTCCGGCCGCGCGACGGCGGGCGCCCTCGGGAGCGACTCGCGCTTGCCGGGCGCGACGCTGCCGGGCAGTTCAGCGAGCCAAAGCGGCGCATGGCGCCGCAGGATCGCGACGACCTCGCTCGACAGCGGGCCGCGACACAGCTGCTGCAACGCCTCGAGCGCGGGGCGATAGGGTTCATTCGCTCCGAGCTGCGGGACACAGCGCGCGCGAGCGCACCACGGCGCGCTCTCCCGTTCCAGATCCGCAATGAAGCTGCTGATTAGGTCGCCGAGCTGCCTCGCGTCCTCGCCATTCACGAACACGAATTGAAGGCGCCCGAGAATGGCCTTCTCGAACGACGAGCGGAGCCGGTCCAATTCCTCCCTGCGTGCGGGTGGGGCAGCGGGCTCGCTAGTGGAAGGCAACGCGACCGGAGAGCCGAGGCCCGGCTCACTCCGCACCTCGCCGACGAAGCGGTAGCCCTGGCGGCCGACGGTCTCGATCCAGCTCGCACTCGCCGCGTCGTCGCCCAACGCAGCGCGGATCCGGTAGATCGCCACCTTGACGACGCCGCGAACCACGAACGTGTCGGCCCACACGCTGTCGAGCAGATCGTCAGCCGAGACGAGTTGACCGGGGCGAAGAACGAGATGGCGCAGCACGGCGAAATCTCGCGGAGGCAAGGCGACCGGATGTCCGCCGCGTCGGAGCCGTCCTTCGGCGAGGTCCATCTGGAACGGGCCGAACGCCAAGTGCGCCACTGCCATTTACTGCGATCCCCCGCCCCCGATCCCCACTTCTTCGAGAATGCTCGGCAGCTCCGCGAAACGCGCGACGCGCACGCTGCAACCGGCCGGCAGCGCTTCGGAGAGGCGGCGGAAGTAGCCCTTCTCGGTGCGGCCCTCGACGATCACCACGATGCCGCGGTCTTCTTCGGTACGAATCAGGCGGCCGACCATTTGCTTGAGGTGAAGCAGCATCTTGCCCAGGGTGGCGCGCTCGAACGGCGAAACGCCGCGTTCGTAGAGGCGCTGCTCGCGGCGCTTGCGCAGTTCGGTCGGCACTTCGAATGGCAGCTTTTCGATCACCACGGCTTGCAGTGCGTCGCCAGGGATGTCGATGCCCTGCCAGAAGCGGCGCGCGCCGAGCAGCACGCTGCCGCCGTTTGCGAAGCGGCTGATTAGGGCGGTCGGGTCGTCGCCGTCGCGGCGCGGCGCGATGACTTCGATGCCGTCGTCTTTGAGCCGCTCGGCGAGCTCGTCCGCGACTTCGTTCATGCGGCGCAGGCTCGTGAACAGGCCGAGCGTCCTGCCGCCGAGCTCGCGCGCGAGCAGCGCCAGCACGTCGCTGGTTTCGCGCACGAGGTCGGCGCCGCCGCGCAGCGCGACCACGCGCATGTGGTCCTGATAGTTGAACGGGCTCGGCACCGAGACGCGCTGCGCGCGCTCAGCGGCGCGCTCTTCGAGTTCGAGTTCGCCGGTCGCAGCGAAGGCGTCGCCTTTCACGAACAAGCTCGCGGAGACCGCGGCGAACGAGCGCATGTGCGCGACGAAGCGCTCGTGGAACTCTTTCGCCGGCGAGACGGGCCGCACGACGAGGCGCCAGCCGTCGAACGGCGCCACCACGTTCTCGAACATCGCGACGTTGTCGGGCGTGTCGTCGAACGCGATGCGCAGCGCGTGCGCCTGCTCTCGAAAATCATCGGCGGCGCGCTGCACGGCGGGCTCGGGCAGCTCGGGCAGCTTGTCGATGATCTGGTCGAGCACGTCCGCGATGTGGCGCGCGATCCGCGCCGCGGCCGCGAGATCTGTGTCATCGCGCACGGGCAGCTGCACGTCGCCGTATTCGCCCGCGTGCTCCGAGAGCGCGCGGCCGAGTGCTGAGAGCTCCGCGTAGAGATCGCGCCGCCACGCGCGCGAATCGGCGTCGAAGCCGCGGCGCTCCGAAGCGGGCAATAATGCCTCACCGCGCGCGCGGCGCGGGCCCGGCGGGCGCCCGAACAAATCGTCGAAGCGTTCGAGCAGTGCGGCGGGCTGCACCGCGATTGCGAGCACCTCGTCGACCACGCCCGTGAGTTCGTGCGCTTCGTCGGCGATGGCGTGCGCGAAGGCCGGGTAGTCGGGCGGCCAGCGCAGCAAGAGGTCGTGATTCGCGACGATCAGATGCGCTTTCGCGAGCGCGGCGCGGCGGCGGCCGAGCGGGCAATCGCGCTCTTTCGCACACTGCTCGCGCGAGCACTGCTCCGAGCGCGCGGCGACCGATCTCCGCAATAGGTCGCGTAGCACCGGGTAGCGGCGCAGCAGCGCGGCCGGCACGCTCGCGATCTCGCCGTGCGGGCGCGTGCGCGCACAGGCCTCGAGCACCGCGTGTGCGAGGCGGTCCTCGGGGAACATTTGCGGGTCGGCGCCTTCGGACAGCACCTGCGAGAGCCGCCGCGCGCAGGCGTAATTCGCGCGGCCCTTGATCGAAACCGCGCGCAGGCCCGGGTAGCCGAGCATGCGCGCCGCAGCGGGGATGTCCTTTTCGGTGAGCTGATCTTGCAAGAGCTTCGTGCGCGTCGAGATCACGACCGGCGCAGCGTCCGCCTTCGTCGTTGCCTCCCGGGTCATCACGAACGGAATCACCGCCGCGAGATACGCGAGCGACTTCCCGACGCCCGTGCCGCCTTCCGCCAGTAACAACTCTTCTCGCTCGAGGTTCTGCGCGAAGCGGCGCGCCAGCTCGATTTGCCCCGCGCGTACGCGGAAGCGCCCGAATTGGCGCCGGCCGCGCGCCGCGTCCGCGAGCACTGCCGCGATCGCGTTCTCGTCGAACGGGACGGGCTCTTCCTCGCTCTCGCCGATCTCGACGAACGGCGGCGCCGCCACGAGCTGCACCACGCTTTCGGATTTCTCGAGCAGCGCGAGCCACGGCGAATCCGGCGCGAACGCTTCGAGCGCGCCGTGCGCCACCGCGTAGCGCGCGACGCCCGCGCGCGCGCCAGCGCCCGCAGCCGCGATCACGCGCGCGGTATCGAGCGCGTCGTCGAGCGCGCGGTGGCGCTCCTCGGTGCCGAATAACATGCGCGTGAACGACTCGAGCCGCAGGTCCGGCGCGTCGGGATGCGTGAGCGCGAGCAGGTCGAGCGTGTCGAGAAACTCCTGCCCGGCGAGCGCGGGCTCGACGTAATGCGACAGGAACGCGCGCTCGAAGTCGGCGTTGTGCGCGATCACGCGCCGGCCCGCGAGCGCTGCGCGAATCTCGTCGCGCACGTCTTCGAGCAGCGGCGCGGATTCGAGGTCCGCGTCGTCGAGGCCCGTGAGTCGCTTCACCGGCCTCGGCACCGCGCCGCGCGGCTTCACCAGGCTCGCGAGCGTAATCACTCGCTCTTCGCCCGGATCGACGAGCACGGCCCCGAACTCGAGCAGCTCGGCGCCCGCCTCGACAGTGAGCCCGGTCGTCTCGAGATCGACGATCGCGAGCGGGCCGAGCCGCGCAGCGAAACGCGCGAGCACTTCCGGCGCGATGCCGAGCGCACTCGGTGTGGCTTCGATGCGAGTCAGTCGATGCGACTCGGCAGTGCTGCGCAGGGATCCCATCAACGCGAGACGATAGGCGGATCAGCAGCCAGCGGCGCTAGCCGCTGGCCTGCTGCATCCGCTGTGCATGCTGTTCAAACTCACCGGGCTCCCGCCCCGAAGTGCTTGCCTAAACGTAGATTCCGCCTTTATAGGCCTTGTCCTGCCGGATGATCACGTTGATCAGCGCGGGCTTGCCCGACGCCGCGGCGCGCTCGAGCGCGGGGCGCAGCTGCTCGGGCCGCTCGACGAACTCTCCGTGGCCACCGAACGCTTCCACGACCTTGTCGTAACGCGTGTACGCGAGTTCCGTCGCCGCCAGCCGATCCCAGCCGTAGATGCTGCCCTGCGGCCGCATCATCTGGCCCCAGGCCGCGTCGTTTCCGATGATGCCGATGATCGGCAGCTTGTGGCGCACGGCGGTTTCGAACTCGAAGCCGTTCAGGCCGAACGAGCCATCGCCATACACGATCACGACGCGCTTGTTGGGGTGCGCGAGCTGCGCGGCCAGCGCGAAGGGCGCGCCCACACCGAGCGTGCCGAGCGGGCCGGGGTCCATCCAGGCGCCTTCGTTCTTGACCGGCAGAATCTTCGCCGCGGTCGCGACGATGTCGCCGCCGTCGCCGATCACGATCGGCGCATCGAGCGTGTCGAGCCAATCGCGCACTTCACGGCACATGCGCTGCGGGTCGATCGGCACCTCGTCGCTGTTCAGCGCGGCCTGCACCTTCGCCTCTTCCTTGTTCTCGATCGCGCGTAGCTCGTCGCGCCAACTCGAGAAGTCGAGCTGGACGCCCTGGTTCTTCATCTCTTCCAGCAGCAGCTCGAACGAGTTGGCGAGGTTGCCGACCAGGCCGACGTCGCTCTGGCGATTCTGACCGATTAGGGTCGCGTCCATGTCGAGCTGGATGATCTTGGCGTCCGCCGGGATCGTCTTGCCGAACGCCATTCGGAAATCGAGCAGCGTGCCGGCCAGGATCACGCAGTCGGCTTGCTTGAGCGCATCGCGGCGCGAGCGGTTGCCGAACTCGGGCGAGTTCGGCGGCACCGTGCCGCGGCCCATGCCGTTCGTGAACGCGGGAATGTGCGTCTCGCTGAGGAAGCGATTCAGCTCGCCGCTCGCGCGCGACCACTTCACCGAGGTGCCCGCCATCAGCATCGGGCGCTGCGCCGCGCGCAGGATCTCGAGCGCTGCACGCACCTCATTGCGGTCGGGCGAGAGCCGCGGCGCCTCGGTCTTGATGCGCGGCACCGGCGCGTCCGCCCATTCGCACTGGCCCATGAACACGTCCATCGGAATCTCGAGGTACGCGGGGCCGGGCGTGCCAGAAACCGCGTGGCGAATCGCCAGCTCGATGTACTCGGGGATGCGCTTGGTCTGATAGATCGCGTCGCAGTACTTCGTGATCGGGCGGACCACACCGAGGTGATCCATCTCTTGGAGCGAGCCGCGGCGCAGGTTCTCGAATGGGCCTTGGCCGCCGAAGATCAGGATTGGCGAGTTCGCGCGCCAAGCGTTCGCGATGCCGGTGACGCCGTCCGTAACACCTGGGCCCGCCGTAATGGCTGCGACACCGATTCTACCGGGGTTGCAGCGCGCCCACGCGTCGGCGGCGTGCACGGCAGCTTGCTCATGCCGCACGTCGATGATGCGGATGCCCTCGTCGATGCAGCCGTCGTAGAGCGGCATGATGTGGCCGCCCGAGAGCGTGAAGATCACTTCGACTTTGGCCGCCTTGAGTGCGCGCGCCGCGAGTTTTCCGCCGTGAACGGGCATGGGGTTTCCTCCAAGGGAGACAGTCGCGGCACGATACACCGGCGTGTCCGCGCGACGAGCCGCTTCTGGGCGCCAGCTGCGAGAGCTGCGTCGGAAAAGAAGCCGGAAAAAAGCAACGGGCGCTGGGATTGCTCCCAGCGCCCGCTCAGTTCGAGCGAATCGCGGCGCTTACTGCTGCGCGACGAACGCTGCGCGACGGTTGCGCATCCAGGCCGACTCGTCGTGGCCCTCGATCGCGGCGCGCGACTCGCCGTAGCTCACCGTGTCGAGCGAAGCGCTGACGCCACTGTCCACGAGGTATTGCTTCACAGCATTCGCGCGGCGCTCGCCGAGCGCGAGATTGTATTCCTCGCTGCCGCGCTCATCGCAGTGACCTTCGACCGTCACCTTCGCGAGGCCGCGACTCTTGATTGCGGTCGCGTTGCTGCTGAGCGTCGCGCGCTGGTCGTCGCGGATCACCGACTGGTCGTAGTCGAAGAAGATGTCCTCGAGGCCTGGAATCGCGACCTCGGGAGCGACGGCAACGGCCTCAGCGCCCTTGTCACCGAACTCGGTCGGCGCTGTCGCCGCCTTCTCGACCTTCTTCGCAGTGCAAGCTCCGGCGAACGAAACCGAAGCGATCAGGATGCTGGTCCACAACAAACTCTTTGCGCGCATGGCTCTCTGAAACTCCTAGGTGCCCGGGGTTGTTGCGACTGGGTTGGGTTAGTGAAGCCGCGAACCGGGGTGAATCGGGCGCACAACATGGAGGCTCACTCGCATGCCCGCAAGGGGTTCCGTGAGCAGGATCACGGAATTAGACGCGTGTAGCGGCTGAGCCACAGGGTCGAAATCGCGCCCGTCAGTGGCCCTCGAACTTCGGGGCCCGCTTTTCGAGGAAGGCGCGCACGCCCTCTTTGTAGTCCTCACTGTCGAAGCAGCGCTGGATCGAATCCCGCACCGCGTCCCAGTCCTGCTGAGCGGGCTGGCGGGCGAGTTCGCGCGAGATCCGCTTCACGCTGCGCAGCGTGAGGGGCGCGTTCGCAGCGATCTGGCCCGCGATCTCGCGCACGCGCGCCTCCAGTTCGGCCTTCGGAAAGATCGCGTTCACGATCCCGAGCCGAAGCGCATCTTGGGCGCGATACCTGCGCGCGGTAAAGAAAATCTCCTTGGCGGTGGAAGGCCCGACCAGCGCCGTGAGCGCGTCGATGCCGCCAGCGTGGTAGCCGAGCCCGAGGCGCGCGGCGGGGATCGCAAAGACCGCGTCTTCGGCGCAATACCGGAGGTCTGCCGCGAGCGCGGTCGCCATGCCGCCGCCCACGCAGAAGCCGTGGATCATCGCGATCACGGGCTTGCTGACTGCGCCGAGCGTCCCGAACGCGCGCTGGGTGCCGTTCTCGTAGACCGCCGCCGCCGCGCCGCCGGTGCGCCGCGACTCGAACTCCGAGATGTCCGCGCCCGAGACGAACGCCAGCTCGCCCGCGCCGCGCAGCACGATCACGCGCACCGCCGGGTCGGCATCGAGGCGCTCGGCTGCGTCCGCGAGGGCGCCCCACATCTCCGCCGAAACCGCGTTCCGCCGCTCGGGATGATCGATCACGATCCAGCCGAGCTGGCCTTCGATTGTGCTGACGATTCGTCCTGCCATGGCGCGCAACGTAAACCGAGCCCGCGAGACTCGCCGCAAGCCGTGCGCGAACGAAGCTCCTAAGTTGCGCCGCGATGAAGCCGGAACCGAACCCCACGCTCGTCCTGCTGCGCCTCTCCGGCGAGATCTCCACCAAGGCGCGCGAGACGCGCTGGCGCTTCGTGTCGCAGCTGCTGCGCAACGTGCGCGACGCGCTGCGCAGCGAGGGCGTCCCGTACAAGCTCGAGCGGCGTCACGACCGCATCTTCGTCGAGCTCGCGGAGGCGCGCGGCGTGGCAGCGCTCGCGCGCGTGTTCGGCATCCAGTCGCTCTCGGTCGCGGTGCGGGGGCCGGGCTCGTCGCTCGAAGAAATTGTCGCGCGCGGCGGCGAGTTGTTTGGGGAAGCGGTGCGCGGCAAGCGCTTCGCCGTGCGCGCGCGCATGATCGGCAAGCCCACTGGCGTTGGCTTCGGTTCGCGCGAGATCCAGATCGCGCTCGGCGAGAAGTTGCGTGCGAACGCGCTGCGCGTCGATCTCGATGACCCGGAGCTGACCGCCTCGGTCGAGGTGCACGAAGGCCGCGCTTATTATTTCACCGAGACGGTCGCGGCTGAGGGCGGCCTGCCGCTCGCGAGCGAGGGACGCGCGCTCGCGCTCGTTTCCGGCGGCTTCGACTCCGCAGTCGCCGCGTGGCAACTGATGCGCCGCGGCGTCGCGTTCGACTACGCGTTCTTCAACCTCGGCGGCCGCGCACACCACGCCGGCACGCAGCGCGTGATGCACGCGCTCACCACGCGCTGGGCCTACGGCACGCACCCGCGCCTGCACGCTGTCGATTTCGACGCGGTCTCGCGCGACCTGCAAGCCAACGCCGAGCCGCGTTACTGGCAGGTGATCCTGAAGCGCTTGATGCTGCGCGCGTCCGAAATGCTCGCGCGCGAACTCGACTGCCCCGCGCTGGTCACGGGCGAGGCATTAGGGCAGGTCTCGTCACAGACGCTCGTGAACCTCGCCACGATCAGCTCCGCCACGAGCCTGCCGATCCTGCGCCCGCTGGTGGGCGCCAACAAGCACGAGATCATCGACCTCGCCAACCGCATCGGCACCGGCCCGATCTCGGCGACCGTCGCCGAGTACTGCGCGCTCGTGTCGCGGCGGCCCGCGACGGCGGCGAGCGTCGCGGCGGTGGAGGCGGAAGAGGCGAAGCTCGACGCGACGCTGCTTGCGCGCGCAGTCGCCGCGCGCGAAGTGATCGACCTGCGCGATGCCGACCCCGAGGCGAGCGCGCTGCCGGAACTGGCGCTGGAGGCAATTCCGGCGGGTGCGCTGGTGATCGACCTGCGAACTCGCGACGAGTTCAAGAGCTGGCACCTGCCAGGCGCGGTACAGCTCGACATCGCGCGTGCGCTCGAGGCGATGCACGCGTTTGCGAAAGAGCAGCGCTACGTCGCGGTCTGCGAGTGGGGCCTGAAGAGCGCGCACCTCGCCGAGCTGATGCGCAAGCAAGGCCTCGACGCGTACCACTTCCGCGGCGGCACCAGCGCGCTGAAGAAGTGGGAAGAGCGGGGGGGGGGGAAAAGCGGCAGGGAAGGAAAGAGTGGGAAAATAAGTGTTTTTATAGGGGGGCCGCCGAGGAAGAAAAAAAGGGGGGGGGGGGGGGGGGGGGGGGGGGGGGGGGGGGGGGGGGGGGGGGGGGG
>JANNDT010000383.1:0-11748 GCA_031387905.1 Deltaproteobacteria bacterium | reverse complement strand
TGGAGAAAGCGCGTCGCCTCGGTGCGGGAGGGGATGGCTTGCGAGGCGACGCGGCGATCTTGCGCCTGCGCAGCCGGCGTTGGCAATTGTATTCCGCCGCCGCGCACGAAATGCCAGCGACCCGACAGGAATTGCCCGCCGCGCTGACTCTGCGCGCCCTCCGCGCGCCCGCGCCGTCGGCACGCTCGCTGCAATGCCCTCCGACCCACACAATCTCGGAGGCTTCCCATGCTGATCGACCGCAACACCATGCAACTCGACACCGGCGCCTGGCGCATCCAAGTCTGGATCGCGTTCTGTCTCGCGCTCGCCACCACCACCTGGGGAATCTGGTTCCTGCCGACGGACCCGTGGATCAAAGGTTTCCTAATGCTCGGCCTCTACTTCACCGTCTCGTCGTGCTTCACGCTCGCGAAGACGATTCGCGATGAACACGAGAGCCACAAAATCTTCAACAAGATCGGCGAAGCCAAAGCAGAGCGGATGCTGCGCGAGTACGGGGAGGGCGCATAATGCTGTTCGAGCGCGTGCGCCGGCTGATGGGCGCGATTGCGGGCAACGCCGTCACGGAGCTCGAGGCGGCGCATCCGGAGGCGGTGCTCGACGCCGAGCGCACACGCCTGCGCGTGCAGGTCGCGCGTTACAACCGCGGCCTCGCGGCGCATGTGGCGATCGCGGAGCGTCTGCGCCGGCGCGCAGGGCAGCTCGGCCACGAGCAGCGCGCACTCAATGAGCGCATTCCGCGCCGGCTCGCGGCGAGCGATCGCGTGGGCGCCGCCGAGGCTGCGCAGAGGCTCGAGAGCGTGCGCGCAGAACTCACTCGCGGCGCAGAGCAGATCTCGCGCAGCGAGCCGACTTATCAGGAGCTCGTGCGCTCGCGCAACGGCGCTGTCGACGTGGCGCGCGAGCGCATCGAGGCGATGAAGCGCAGCCTC
This sequence comes from Deltaproteobacteria bacterium, assembly GCA_031387905.1. Classification (GTDB taxonomy): domain Bacteria; phylum Myxococcota_A; class UBA9160; order UBA9160; family UBA6930; genus VGRF01. The sequence continues at coordinate 10,813 of JANNDT010000383.1, read as the reverse complement.
GGCGAGGTGCAGGCGCAGCGCGCACTCGCGGAGCTGTGCGAGCTAGCGGCGGATCTGCACGGCACGATCGGCGTCCGCGAAGGCACGCTCGAGCGCGTGCACGAGCGGCTCGAGGAAGAGCGCGAGCTCGCTATGGGCCGCGCGCGCGTGGCGCGAGACGTAATCGACGCGGAGCGCGACGAGACGGTGGAGGAGGATCGTCTCGCGCGAGCGGAGGAAGCGCTGCGGCGCTTCGAGGCTGCACGCGCTGGCGGCGCCGGTGCGAGCGAACCTGCGCCCGCCGCTAGTTAGGCGGCGCAGCGCTCCGATCTACAGCGCGCTCAATTCGAGGGCGGGCCCGAGGCGACGTTCGGCGGAGACGAGTTCGAACGCGCGAACCTCTCGGCGCCCGCGCGAAGCTCGTCGAGCCCCTTCGCGATGTACTTCGGCGACAGATTCTGGACGATGCGCGTCGGCAGGTTGCCACCCGGCTCGTAACGCATCAACAACACGAGGCGCGTGCCGTTCGCGCCCGGCACGATCTCGTACGAGCCTTCGTCCACCGTCGTCTGCACCGCGCCGTCGCGCGGCGTCACCTGCTCGTCCGCCAGCCGATAGCGGCGCCGTAACCCGCCGCCGGGTAGCGGCTCATCGCGCACCTCGAGCGTGCTCTGGCGATCATCCAACGGCCAGGCGGTCTTGTGCACGTTCACGATGCGGCCATCGGGGAGGCGATAGCTCGCGATCATCAACTCGGAGGCTGCGGCGAGCCGCTCGGGGTCCGTGAGCACCGCCGCCACCGACGCCGGCGCAACGCTCCAGACGCACTCGCCGCGGAAGGTAGGCACGTTCTGCGCATCGACGCTCGCGAGCTTCACGACGCAGCTGGGTGCGGGTTCGTCCGCACTCGCCGCTCCGGCGATCCCCAGCGCGAACACCACGGTCGTTCCAACGAGTCCCCGAGCGCGTTGCATGTTCATCCGTCCTACGGTTCGAGGCGCCCAGCCGCCTTAGTTCGATGTATGTGGCGTCACAGCCCGCGGAGGTGTCGCGCGCACCGCGAGCGCTTCCGCAGCGCGGCGCATGTCGTCGAGGGAGCCGGCGATGCCCTTGGCTTCGAAGCGCCGCACAAGCCAGGGCGCGAGGTTGCCGCCGGGGTCGTACCGCATCTCGTAGTGAACCGTGGTCCCGCCGTCTCCGGCGGGACGGACCTCCCAGACGCCCTCGTCGATCTCAACCTGCACGCGGCCGGGTTCCAGCGGCGCCTGCCGCGCAGATTGCCAGTACCGCGAGCGGAAGCCGCCGCCCGGCAGCGCTTCGCGCTGACTTTCGAGTGTGCTCTGGCGATCGGCGATCGGAAAACCCGGCGTGTGCACGTTGATCGAGCGTCCATCGCCGAGGTCGACGCCCTCGCCGAGGTTCGAGCTGGCTTCCTCGAGCAACTTGTCGTCCGAGAACACGCGCTCAACGAACTCGTAGGCCACCGCCCAGCGGCACTCCGAGGTGAAGCTGCCGACGCCCGCGGCGTCGGTCGCGGTGCGATTCACCGTGCAGCCGGGCGCTGTGGCTTCGGGTTCGCCTGCGCGCGTGGGCGCGGCTGCGAGCACGGAAACGCACAGCGTTGCAGTCGTTAGGAGGCGCACCCGCGCACCCTAACACGGCTCAGAGTGGCTCTGCGGTTCCAGCCGCGCTGGCATGCGCCGCCTCCTCGCGCGCGAGCGTCTCCGCCGCGGCGCGGAGTTCCGCGAGCGATTCCGCGACGCTCGCGTGCACCGTTCGCTGCACCAGCGCCACAGGCAGGCTCCCGCCCGCGTCGTAAGTGGTCTCGTACAGCAGGCGCACGCCGCCGCTCTCGTCGCCGCGGATCTCCCAGCGCCCGTCGTCGCGCCGCGCCTGGACGCGGCCCTTGCCGAGCGGCGCCTGTTTCAGCGCGAGCCTATAGGACAGCAGCAGGCCGCCGTCTGTGAGTGGTTTCTTCTCGATGGCGAGCGTGCTCTGGCGATCGCCGATCGGCCAACCGGGCGAGTGCACATTCAGCACCCGGCCGTCCGCGAGGCGCGTGCTCTCGGCGAGCATCGTGGACGCTGCGGCGATCTGCTTCGGATCGCCGACGATTGCGGCGACGAAGCGGGCCGCCACCGGCCAACGGCAATCCGCGGCGTAGGTTGCGACGCCGGCCGCGACGCGCACGCGGGCGATCGCGCAGCCCGCGTCGTCGGCAGCGAGCGCTGGCGCAGCGGCAGCAAGTGTTATGGAGATCAGCGATGCGAGGGCGCTGCGCATGTGCGGGTTCTAGCGCTGCGGAACCGCAGCGAGAAGCTCCTCGAGCGAGATCGCGATGCCGTCCTTCTGGAAGCGCCGCACCACCCACGGCTTCAGGTTCCCGCCGGCGTCGTAACGCGACGTGTAGGAGAGGTTCGTTCCACCCTTGCCGTCGGCGGTAATTTCCCAGAACCCCTCGTCTTCGAGGATCTGGACGCGCCCCTCGCCGAGCGGCTCCTGCTTTTCAGAGCGCGAGTAATCGAAGCGAACGCCGCCGTCGGGCAGCGCGCTCTCGCGCCAATCGAGCGTGATCTGCCGATCGTCGAGCGGCCAGCCAACGCTGTGGACTTGCAGCACACGCCCGTCTGGGAGCTTCTTGCACTCGCCGAGTGAGGAGAGCGCGTCGGCGAGTCTCGGCGGGTCGCGCATTACGCCGAGCACCGCGTCGGGCGTGCGCTGCCAATGACAATCGGCCGCGACCGTCGCGATGCCGCGCGCATCGACGTTCGTGGTTCGCACGCGACAGCCCGCGCGGCTGATGTCGTGGTCGTCGCTCGCCTTGCTCTCGGCATGCGCGGCTGCGGCGAACAGTGCAGCGAGCGCGAGCGCGATGAACTTTTGCATGCGTGGCGTTTCGGCAGACGAGGCTGGGAGTTGAGCGCGCGTTTGCACGCCCAGCGATGCGCAACGGCTGCGGCGCGAGTCAACGCGGCGCGCCGAGAGGACGAAGAGCGGGCGCGGCAGCCAGCAGCCCCGAGGCGTCCATGCATTCGCGCGATCCCGAATCGAAGCCGCTCGACATCTCGCTCCCCCTCGAGCTGCGCGGGCTCGAAGACATCACCCGCCCAACAACCGCGCTCGGCGCGTGCCTCGTCACCGGCGGCGCGGGCTACTTCGGCAGCCATCTCGCCAAGGAGCTCGTGCGCCGCGGCCACGCCGTGCGCGTGCTCGATCTGCGCGCGCCCTCGCCGCCGATCGCGGGAGTCGAAGCCATGCTCGGCGATGTCTCTCGACTCGAGGATGCGCGCAAGGCTTGCGCGGGCGTAGACACGGTTTTCCACGCGGCCGCCGTGCTCGATTGGTCGCGCTGGCCGACGCCCGAGCAGCGCGAGCGCAGCTACGCCGTGAACGTGCGCGGCGTCGAAAACATCGCGCAGGCTGCGCGCGACGCAGGCGTTTCGCGGCTCGTTCACACGAGCACTAACAACGTCACACTCGATGGCCCCGTGATCGACGGCGACGAGTCGCTGCCCTACGCGGCGCGCACGCGCGACCTCTACACCGAGACGAAGATCCTCGGCGAGCAGATTGCGCTGGCCGCCAACGGCGAGAGCCTGCTCAGCTGCGCCATTAGGCCGGGCGGCATCTACGGGCCGGGCGACCCGACCATGCTGCGGGAGCTCGCGCGGCAGCTCGCCGCGGGCCGCTATGCCGCGACGATCGGCGATGGCCGCGCGCTGTCCGACAACACCCACGTGCAGAATCTCGTGGATGGCCAGATCGAAGCCGCACGCCATCTCGTCGCCGGCTCGCCGCTAGCGGGGCAGGCGTACTTCATCACGGACGGCCAACCCATTAACTACTTCGACTTCTTTCGCCCGCTCGTCGAGGGCGTTGGCCTCGCGCATCCGCAACGCCGTGCGCCCGCGGGCCTCGTGCACGCGCTCATGACGGCCTGGGAGTGGGCGCACGCGAAACTCGGAGCGCCGGCGCCGCTGCTGCGCTCGCTGGAAGTGCGCAAGATCGCGATCTCGCATTACAACCGCATCGATAAGGCGCGCCGCGATTTCGGCTGGACGCCGAGACTCTCGCCGGCCGAGGCTTTCCCGGCTTGCCTCGCCTACGTTCGCCGCCTGATGAGCGAGCACGAAAGCGTCGATCGACCGCACTGGGCCTGGTGGGTCGCGATTCTCAGCGGCATGACGCTGACGGGCGCACTCGCGATCTCCGGCAGCGCGCATGCCTGGTTCGCAGCCAACGTCAGCTCGCTGCTTCCGCAGCCGCTGATCGGCGCGATCTTCGTTTGGGCGTGCTGGCTGCACGTGAGGAAGGGCCTACGCGCGGTGCAGATCGCCGAGCGCGCAGGGCTCCACGAGACCGCGCTCGCCTGGGGCTGGCAAACGTTTCTGCTTGGCTTCGCGTCGCTCGGGCTGCTCGAAGCGCGCGTCGCAAAGCGCGCGGCCGAGGCGAGAGAACGCGAAGGCGCTGCGCCGCGTGCCTAACAGCCGCTGGCTGCTCGCGCTGATCACGGCGCTGCATCGCTGGTTGTATCGCGCGACGCGTGGCGTCATTGGGCACCGCGTGCCCCTCTTGAACTGGCGTTCGCTCTTGCTCACGCACACCGGCCGCAAGACGGGCCGCGTCTACACGATTCCACTGCTCTACATCGCTGATGGCGAGCGCTTCATCGTGGTCGGCTCGAACGCGGGCGACGCGAAGCCGCCCGCCTGGTGGCGCAACCTGCAAGCGCAGCCCGAGGCGCGCGTGCAGGCTGGCGCGCAGGAGTACGCGGTGCGCGCCCGGCTCGCGGTGGGGGAAGAGAGCGCGCGCCTGTGGAGCGCGCTCGTCGCAAACTTCCGCGACTACGCTCGCTACCAGCGCAACCTGCGCGGCACGCGCGAACTGCCGGTGGTCGTACTCGAACGCATCGCGTAACGCGCGAACGCGGGCGCTACTTCCCCGCTTGCTTCGCGCGCTGGGCCATCAGCTGCGCGTAGACGCCGCCCCTCATCGAGACGAAGATCGCCTCGCACTCGGCGCACAGCTGCGCGCCCGCGTGCAGTCGGCCTTTCACGAAGATCTTGCGGCCCTCGATGCGGTCGATCTTCGCGGTGAACACCACCTCGACGTGGAGTGGCGTCGGGCTGCGGTAGAGCACGGTCAGCGTGCCGGTCATGCCAGGTGCGCCGCAGAAAGTCTCCGCGAAGCCTAATACTTCGTCGAAGGCGGCGGCGATGTAGCCGCCGTGCACGCAGCCGGGCGGGCCTTCGTAGGCCGAGCCGAACGTGACGCGGCCGCTGACGGCGCCGTCGGCCGCGGCGCTCATCTCGATCGGCGGCGAGAGCGGGTTCGAGCGCCCGATCAGCGGGCTGAAATCGAAGTGTCCGCCGGACGCGCCTTCCGCGTCCTCGGTCTGCTCGTCCGCGAGCGCGCTCTCGGAGAAGCCGACGTAGCGCTTGCGCACCGGATGCGTTGCGAGGTGCGCGGCGTATTCCTCGAGTTGCCCCGCCGCGCGCTCGAGCTCGGCCCCCGGCGCGTCGCTCGTAATCAGTCGCTCGATCACGCTGCGCATGGCGGTCGCAAGCCGCCGTCGCGCGGCCCACACGCCCGTTGCGAGGTTTTGGTTCGCCTCCCAGCGGCGGCGGAAGAACTGCTGATGCGGCGCGTGCTCGTCGCTCACGCCGCACCCGTGCCGAACGTCGCGAAGATCATGTCGAGGTTCTCGCGCTGCTTCTCGGGCCGGATGCCGATGCTCGGCGGGTACAAGAGCGCGTCACTCGTTAGGTCCTTCCACTGCGCGAGCCGGTCCGGCGCTTCGTCGGGCGTGCAGGCGATCGCGATCTCATCGACGAGCGCGTCCGGAATCGCCTCCGCCATCGCTTTCGTGTCGAACTTTCGCAGCGCCGCTCGGCAGGCGTCGCCGACGTGTTTCAAGCCGTGGTGTTCGAGGATCGAGTGATACAGGTCAGTCGTGTAGTAGAAGCCGATCTGGCCCTTGGCGTTGCGCACGGCTTCTTCGCGCGTCGGTGCGAGCGACGTCATCACGTACGGCGCGAGCACGCACGAACCCGCTACGCGGCCGGCTCCGCGCTCGCCTTCGTCGATGCAGCCGAGCGTCACCTCGCGGTGCCAGCGCCGCGTCGCGATCGGGTGACCGATCAGCGCGTCGGCCACGGCGCCCGCCGCGCGCGACATGCCGCGATTCACCGCAGCCACCCAGATGGGGATCTGTTCGCGCGCCGCATTCGGGCGCGAGAACACCGGCACGTTCAGCTTCCAGAACTCGCCGTCGAAGCGGAGACCGCCGCCCTTTTGCGCGGCGAAGGCGGCCCGTAACAACGTGACCAGCTCGCGCATGCGCGCCGCCGGCCGCGAGAACGGCACGCCGAACCAATCCTCGTTCATGCGCTTGGTCGCACTGCCGAGCCCGAGGATCATGCGCCCGCCCGAGAGCTCGTCGATGTCCATCGCCGCGCTCGCGTGGAGCAGCGGCGCGCGCGTGAAGGCGTTCGCGATGCCGGTGCCCAAGCGCACGCGCGAAGTTTGCACGGCCGCGGCGGCGAGCGGGATGAAACCGTGGCGGTTGAAGAACTCGATCGTGAACACCGAGTCGAAGCCCGCGCGCTCGGCGCGCACTGCGAGCGCGACGTCGCCGCGCACCGAGCCGCTCATCAGGACGAGACCGAGACGCATGGGTTTTCTCCGCGAGGCGCGCACGATAACGGCGCGGCGCGCCGCTTCGCACTCGCGCTACCTCTCGCGACGCAGCGAGCCGCGCACGGCTCGGCGCGAATTGGAGGCGGCGATGGGCTCGGAGGCGTTCCTGCGCGAGTTGCGCGCATTCATCGGCAAGCCTGGCGCGCAGGAAATTGCGCGCGACGCGGTGAATCAGCCGATGATTCGCCACTGGTGCGACGCGATGGAGGATGCGAACCCCGCATACACCGACGCCGTGTTTGCGGCGCGCAGCGTGCACGGCCAGATCGTGGCGCCGCCCGCGATGTTGAACGCGTGGACGATGCCCGGCCTCGTGGGCCGGCCCGCGGGCCGCAGCGATCCAGCCGGCGAGGTCTATCGCGCGCTCGATGCCGCGGGCTTCAGCTCGGTGGTCGCGACCGACAGCGCGCACGACTACGCGCGATATCTGCGGCTCGGCGATCTCGTACACGGAAAAGGCGAGGTCGAGGAAGTGAGCGAGGAGAAGAAGACGGCGCTCGGTGTCGGCCACTTCGTGACGACGCAAACGGTCTACACGACGCAGACGGGCGAAGTTGTTGGGCGGATGCGCTTTCGCATTCTCAAGTTCAAGCCCGGTAGCGGCCGCGCGACCGCTGGCGGGGCGGCCAGCAGCGACGCCGCGCAGCGCGAGTTGTCGCCGCGCTCGCCGCGCCGCACGAACACGCTGCGCGCGGGCGAGGCGCAGGTCGGCGCCGTGCTCGCGCCGTGCCCCGTACCGATCACGGCGACCCTCATCGTCGCCGGCGCGATCGCCTCGCGCGATTATCAGGACGTCCACCACGACCGCGATCTCGCGAGACTGCGCGGCTCGCCAGATATTTTCATGAACATCCTCACAACGAGCGGAATCGTGGCGCGCTACGCGAGCGACTGGGCTGGACCGGAGGCGCTCCTCCGCCGTCTCGCGATCCGCCTGGGCGCGCCTAATTATCCGGGCGACACGATGCTGCTGAGCGGAAGCGTGGCGAGCGTGAGTGACCGCGAGATCGAGATCGCAGTGCGCGGAGACAACCGGCTCGGGCCGCACGTCACCGGCAGCGTGGCGTTGACGTTGCCGGAGTAGAGCCGACTCTGCCGCTTCCCAGCCTGCCCGAGCATTAGAGATTCCAGGCCGCGTCCTTTGGCACGACGAACAGGCCCTCGGCCTCGCTGAACACCACGCCGTCCGCCGCGAGCGCACTGCGCGTGGTGACTTTGCGCAGCACGCCCGTGGAGTCGGCGCTCAGCTCGTGCGTCACCTCGAACGAGAGCTCGCGCAGAATCGGCGTGCCGCGCCGGTAGCGAACCGTGAGCGACGCCGTCATGGCGGGAACGCCGGACCACAGGTTGTGCTGGCCGAGGATCTGATCGAAGAAGTGCGCGACGAAGCCGCCGTGTACGCAGCCGGGCGGGCCCTCGAAGGTGACGCCGAAGTTCACGCTGCCGCGGGTGACGCCGCTTGCGTGAGCGATCGCGAGTTCCGGCCGCAGCGGGTGGTGCTCCGGCATGACGACGCCGCGTACATAATAAGGCCGCTGGCCGCGTGGCTCCGCAGCCAGCCGCGGCAGTGCGTCGTGCAGCGCTGCGGGCGCGAGCGCCACCTCCAGCGCGCCGAGCGCGCGCAAAGCCTCCTCGACGTGCGCCGTCGCCGCCGCGGGAATCTCGGCGACGCGCAGCAGCGTCTCGGTGAGGCGGCGTTGGCTCTCGGCGAGGCGCAGCGTCGCGGCGGGCGGGCTCAGTGCGAGATAGGCGGGAGTGCTGCGTTCGGTCATGCGCGCCTCGGTAGCGCAGCGAGCGGCGCCCGCGCGCGCGTTAGGATCGCGCGCCATGCGCAAGCCCTACGCGATTGTCGTGCTCGCCGCTGCGCTGGCTTTGGCGTGCAGCAGCACACCTGAAGCGAGTCCGGGCCAGCGCGCACCGAGCCCTCCCATCGCCGCGCAGAAGCCGCACGTCGTGCGCTCGCCGAACGGGGACCGCCAGGATCCTTATTACTGGCTGCGCGACGACACGCGCGCGAGCCCCGAGGTGCTCGCGCAGCTCAACGCCGAGACGCGTTATGCGGAGGCGATGCTCGCCCACACGAAGCCGGCGCAAGAGATTCTGTACGCGGAGATGGTCGCGCGCACGCAGCCGGATGACGCGACCGTGCCGCAGTTCGAGCGCGGTTACTGGTACTACGCGCGCTACGTGCCGGGGGGCGAGTACGCGATTCACGCGCGCAAGCGCGAGACGCAGGCTGCGCCCGAGCAGATTCTGCTCGACGGCAACCGACTCGCGCGCGGGCGAGCGTTCTATCAGATCGGCGCCTACCACGTGAGTCCGGACGACCGGCGCATCGCGTGGGTCGAAGACGTGGTGGGTCGCCGCCAGTGGACGCTGCGTGTCAGGGATCTCGCGAGCGGCGAAGTGCTCGGCGACAGCATCGCGAACGTCGAAGCCGAGTTCGTGTGGGCCGGCGGCGGCGAGACGCTGCTCTACATCGAGAAGGATCCGGTGACGCTGCTCGGCCGGAGGGTCCGAAAGCATCGCCTCGGCACGGACCCCGCGAACGACCCGCTCGTGTACGAGGAGACGGACCCAGCCTTCTACTTGAGCCTCGAACGCAGCCCGAGCGGGCGGTTCTTGTGGATCGTGATCGGAAGCACGACCGCTACGGAGCTGCGTTACGCGGCCGCGAGCGATCCGGCGCTCGCGTTCCGCGCGCTGATTCCGCGCGAGCGCGATCACCTCTATGACGCCGTCGATTTCGGCGACGAGTTCGTGATTCGCACGAACTGGCGGGCGAAGAACTTTCGCATCGTGCGCGCGAGCGCGGCCGAAGCCGCGGATCGCGACCGCTGGCGCGAAGTCGTAGGGCAACAGCCGAACGCGCTGATCGAGGACTTCTTCGTGTTCGACGACGTGCTCGCGATCGGCGAGCGCTCGGGCGGGCGGCGCAACATCCGGGTTCGGCGCTGGGCCGACGGTCACGAGTCGCGGATCGCGGCGGACGATCCGGCCTATGCGATGTCGCTAGACGACAATCGCGAGCCGAGCGCGAAAGCGCTCCGCTACGCCTACACATCCCTAACAGTACCGAACTCGGTCTACGACTACGACTTCGCGACTGGCGAGCGCGTGTTGCGGAAACGTCAGCCCGTGCTCGGCGGCTTCGCTTCCGAGAACTACCGCAGCGAGCTGCTCTGGGTCGCGGCGCGCGACGGCGTGCGGGTCCCGGTCTCGCTCGTCTACCGCGAGAGCTTCGCCCGCGACGGCAGCGCCCCGCTCTTGTTATACGGATACGGCGCCTACGGCCTCTCGACCGACGCGGCTTTCGACGCGAACCGGCTCTCGCTGCTCGACCGCGGCTTCGTGTTCGCGATCGCACACGTGCGCGGTGGCCAGGAACTCGGCCGCGCTTGGTACGAGGACGGGAGACTGCTGCGCAAGCAGAACACCTTCAACGATTTCGTCGACGCGACGCGCGAGCTCGTCGCGCGCGGTTACGCGGCGAAAGATCGCGTGTTCGCGATCGGCGGCAGTGCGGGCGGGTTGCTGATTGGCGCCGTGCTCAACCAATGCCCCGAGTGTTATCGCGGCGCCTTCGTGCGCGTGCCGTTCGTGGACGCGGTGACGACGATGCTCGACGAGAGCATCCCGCTCACCACGAATGAGTTCGACGAGTGGGGCAATCCGAAGCAGCAGTCTCATTACGACTACATGCTTTCGTATTCGCCCTACGACAACGTCGAGGCGAAGGCGTACCCAGCATTGCTCGTCACGACGGGGCTCTGGGACAGCCAGGTGCAGTACTACGAGCCGGCGAAATGGGTGGCGAAGCTGCGCGCCACGAAAACGGACGATCGCCCGCTGCTCCTGCACGTGAACATGGAGGCCGGCCACGGCGGCAAATCCGGGCGCTTTCAGCGCTTCCGAGAGACGGCGATGACCTACGCGTTTCTGCTCGATCAAGCGGGCGTAGTGGTTGGGGCGCCCGAGGTCGCGAAGGGGCGGGGTGCGAACCCGCGGTAGCGAGAGTTCCCAGGGCGCCGGCGGCGGGCTTCTTTTTTGCACACGAAATCGCTGTGACCGCCCCTGTCACACCCGCGTTGTTTCATCCATCTCGCAGCGTGAGATCCCCCTGGCGCGCTGTCGC
>JANNDT010000363.1:0-8512 GCA_031387905.1 Deltaproteobacteria bacterium | reverse complement strand
GCGCCGCAGTCGCACCAGCTCTTCACGCTCCGCCGTCGTGAGTGCGCCAGTGCCGCCTCGGCCCGCATCCACCTCGGTCTGGTTCATCCACCGCCGCACCGCGGTCTCCGACAGATCGAGATCCTTCGCAACCGCTCCTGCGCTCCGGCCGCTACGAATCACCTCGACCACTTGCTGCTTGTACTCGCGCGTAAACACGCTCCGCTTTAGTCTCGCCATGACACACTCCTACCGCACTTCAGTGCGATCCGAGGTGTCCGCGGAATCGGGGCAGGTTCAACCCGAGAACGGGCGTTATGTCGAATCCAGGCACTCTCGACCGATACCCCATCGGCTCGGGCAGAGGGAAGCGCCTAATGGGGTACGCAGTCCCGCGCCTTCGGTGCGAACAACCCCCCTGTCAGTGCGACGTGCGACCGCCTGGCAGCAGCACGGTGTCGTCGGCTCCGGAATGCGCGGGGCCGACGGGGCGCGTTGCGCCGACGAACTCCAGCGTCAGAACCTCGGCGACACGGGCCAAGGAGCCGATCTGAATCGGCACCTCGGCGCCCTTGGCAAGCGCCTGGCCGTCGACCTCCAGCGCGTTGCCGGTCAGCGAGCGCAGGATCCAGCGGGGTCCGCGGCGTCGCAGCTCGAAGTGCCAGCGGCTGATCCGCAACGTCTCGTCCTTGTCGGGCAACGCGAGCACGATGTCGTTCGCGGTGTCGCCTAAGCGGTCGCGCAGGCGCCCGAACGAGATCGTGTCCTTGTCGGGCAGCGGGAACTGCTCGCCGGTTTCGCGCAGCAGCACGGCCGTCGGCCGCGGCTTGGCAGGCTCCTGCCAGGCGACGCGCAGCATCGAGACGGACTCCGTGAAACCCTTCAGGTGCTCCGGCGGCAGGCTCACACAACCGACGCGCATGGCGTTCGGCAACTCGTGGAACGCGGACAGCGTCACCCGGATCTCGGCGGGCGCGGCGGAGGTCGCGACGCGCGCGCACAGGTTCACCTCCCGCCCGGTGACCGCCCTCTCGTCGGTCAGCACCGGCCCCCAGTGCACGCCCGCGCGTACGGCCAGCGCGTGCTCGCGCTCGTGCGAGAGGTTCTGATCCTGGACGCCACGCTGCAGGGCGATCATGGCGCTGACCGCGTGCTCGGCGCTCGGATAACAAGTGAAGGCCCCGTCGCCCGCGACGTCCACCACGCGGCCGCCGACCCGACCGATCGCTTGCTCGATCAGCTCGAGGTGGCGCTGGTTGAGCGCGCGCCCCGCCTCGTTGCCGTTGCGCGCGGCGTAGCCCGTGGAATCCACCACGTCGGAGAACGCCAGCGCGAGCGGCTTCTCGAAGCGGCGCTTCAGCATCTCCGACAGGCGGATCTGCAGCTGAACGATTTCATTCAGTGACAACTCTTCGAGCTCGATCTTCATGGGCGATCACGCGCCTAGGGCGCAGCCTTTCTTGTCGTGTCCCCGAGCCGCGCGGGTGCGTCTCGAGCCCTTGGTTCGTCTCCGCGGCGCGCCAACTCGCCGAGCCGCTCTTGGGTCGCGAAGCGCGACTCGAACGTGGCCCGGAGCATCTCGTCGCTCGCTGCGCATCTGCTCGACTCTCGACGTGTTATTCCCTGATTCTACATCGGTCCGGAGGCGTTCTGGCAGCTCGCCTCTCGCGATCCTGCTCGAGTCAGCGAATGCGCCTTTGCGGCCACCCTCAGCCCCGCGGCATCCAGCGCCGCGACGAGCCCCCGACGCCGGACTACCGACGCCCTGTGTTGCGCGCGCCTTGCCTGCTGATTCTCCTTCCTTCCACCTAATCCGGTATGTCCCGCAGCTCGAGGAGGCCGGTGACCCCTCCGCCCGGGGCGCCTCGAGTCTTCCGCGCATTATTGACCGAGCAGCCAGCTCTCCGAGATCGCGTCTGCCGCGGGCGTCGCGGGCACGGCGCTCGTCAGCTCGAGCACGAACGACAACCGCGGCGTCTCGAGTTCGATGCGCCCAGGGAGCTGCGCGCCATCGCGCATCGACCAGGCGAGGAAGCGGTACTTGGTGCCGTCGCCGAGGGGGATAGGAAAACTAAGCGCCGTTTCGAGGACCCGAGCACGGGCGTTATGACAACCTCACGCCCGCTCGACCGGTACCGCACCGGCTCGGGCAGAGGGAAGCGCCCGATGGCGCGATCGCGGCGTGCAGTACGTCTCGATCCGCTACTCGGAACTCGCCGAGGCCAGCATCGAGCCCTCGCTCGGGAGCGTCGGCGACTCGTACCCCGCGCCAGAGTTACGAAGTCATCGAGGCCGCCACGCCTGCCAGTTCACGTCGGCCGCGGCGAAATCGGCGCGAAGCGCTGCCTTCATCGCGGCGACCTCCGCTGCCGTCACCGCTGGGGGGCCAGCAGGTCGGCCGCGTGCGGCGGCACCGGCAACGGCGGCGGCACGGGCGGTGGGCGCGGCGGGTCGCGGAGGTACGGCGGCAGCGGCTTGAGCGCGAGCCAGGGTCAGGTCCGCAGCGGTGGTGGTAGCCTGGTTGTTCCAGATCTGCGCCGCGCTTCCCACGTCGAAAAAGCGGCCTCCGTAGCCGAGGTCGCATTGGTAGCGCTGAGCGCGTCCGGTCCAGCGCTTGGTGCCGGAGCTCGTGAGAAGCACGGCGAGCCGGTTGGCCATGTCGATGCCCGCGTCGGCCCAAGCCTGCAGGTGCGGCCGATCCGAGAGTGGCCCGCGAAACAAGCCGGCGGTCGTGCCCGCGCCGCGCAGCATCTCCCAGAACAACAGCGACTCGCCGGTGGCTTGCTGGTTGGGATCGAGCTGGTGCATCCACGAGTCCTCGTTCGCCACGATGGTTCCGTTTCTGCGCAGCCAGCGCAGGCCCGCGAAGCCCAGGTCGACCGCCTGACCGTAGTTATGGTTGCTCTCTCCTGGCCCCGAGTTGGTGACGTTGCGACCGCTCGTGAGCAGGTCGTACTGAGTCTGGAAACGTCGGCGGTCGCCATCCACACACACGCTCACGACGATGCCGGTATCCGCGAAGACTCGCGTAACCAGCCGGACGAGCGCCGTCCGAAAGCTCGCTTCGAAGGTCAGCCCGCTGAGTCTCGTCGCCGCGTCGCGCTCAGCCGTCGTCCCCGGGATATAAACCGTCTTGCTGCGGGTGAGCACGCGCATGTCCGCGAAATCCGCGGGCATCGCCGCGACGAGCTTCAGCCAGGTCGGATCCCCCGCCACGACCAGGCCGTCCTTGGCGCCCGCAACTGCGACCGATGTACGGCCATCCGCGGAGGCGAACACCTGATCGTGCTGGAACTGGCGCAGCGCCGCCTTCGAGTTTGCGCCGAAGTCGCCGTCGATCGCGCCGAGGTACTTCGGCTGCTGCGGGTCGAGGGCCGCAGGGCGCTTCGCTTGCACGAGCATCGCCTGTACCAGGGCAGCATCGTGTCGCGCGTTTACGCCGCCGTCGCCAACTGTTCCTGAGAGGGCCTGCACGGTCAAAGACGTCTTCCTCGCGGCTCATTCACCGCATGCGAACCTCAGCGTGCGCTCGACGGGCTTCCCCGCCTGCGCACCGGTCATCCGAGCGGTCACAACTACGGGAGCACAGCCGCCTTGTCGCACGAGGAAGGGGAGATAAGCCTTGCCGTCCGTACTCAGCACGGGCACGACCTCGGAAGCCTCGAGCAAGAGCTTCGGCGTTTTTCCGCCCTCTCGCGCCGTCAGGTGCACGAGATACTTCGTATCGGGACCGAAGAAGCCGTTGAAGGTCCCGCCCGCTGGCCCCGATACCTCTACGACGACGAGGGTGGCGTTGGCGGCCTTCGGGCCCGCCACGCTGTTCCACGAGCCCGGGAACTCTGGGTCGAGCACGTCCTCGGAGAGCGCCGCGCTCTTGTACTCGAAGAGCTGCGCGCGCATGCCGCTTATTACGGGCGCGTCCAGAACCTCCGCTCCGTCCGCGGACGCCGTCTGCACCGCCAAGAGCGAAGCCAACAACGCGACCAGCGCGGCTCCGAGCAGAAGGGCGAAATCCGTGCGGCGCCGGGGTTCAACCATGGCCGCATTATCGTCGCCGCCGCAAATCTGGTCAATCGTCGCCCGCGCAGAACATCGAGTGGGTGGAGGACGAGCGATGAGGCAGTTCAGCAGCTCCCTCCGCGCCAACGTCCGTGAGACACCCAGGGCCTTTGAGTTCTTTGTAGAGGGTGACGACGGAGCATACGATGGCGTTCGCCATGAAGACCGACGATACGGAGGAGCCGGATGGTGGAAATCTCCTTGTCCGGATCTGGAGAGGGCCCGGGGTGGGTAACTGCCCCGGGCTACTCGACAGCGCACGTCCGAGGTCGCAGTCCCGCGGCATTTCTTTGCTTCGGGCTTGGCGCCCAAGCTGATCACAGGCAACCGAGGCTCGGCCTGGTTCGGAGCCGGCGTCCAGACTGGCCCCGACGTTCGCGACGGGATCGCCGCATGCCCGTGAACCGAAAGGCGAGACGCGCTGTCGCGCCCGCCTCACTTCCCGAGGCGCACGGCCCCGCTGTGAAACTCTGCAATCCGCCGCTGCCCTCACTCGGCGCGGCTGACAGCGGCACGCAAGTTGCTGCATTCTCGGCGAGCGCGACGAACTCGATCCGGAGGTGGCCCTCGTGTCGATTCCCTTTCCGTCTCTCGATTTCTTCGAAGGGCTCCGCGAGCGCACGACGGAAGACGCCGCGCGTTTCGAGAAGCTCGGGACCTGCGACACGAGCTTCGGCGTGCGCGTGGGCAAGCAGCTGTTCGGCGTGCACTTCGAGGTGTACGAGTGCGCGAGAGTCGAAGCGCGGCGCGACGCCAAGGGCCTCGACTTCGTGCTGACCGCCGAGCCGGCCCTTTGGAAGAGCATGCTGCGCGGGGTCCTCGCGTATGGCGGCGCCGACGCGGAGCACACGCTGAACACGCTCTCGCATCTCGGCGACCGCATGACGGTCGAGTACGACGACGCCGAGGGCCATGACAAGTTCTACCGCTTCATGGCGACGATCCAGGAGTTCTTCGACCAGGCGCGCCATCTCGACGTCGACCTGAGCAATTAGGGAGTCCGCTCGTGGCCTACATCGCGCCCAAGGATTTCGCGTCCGACCCCGCCATCGTCCAAAAGCTGATGAAAGTGCTGGGCGGCGACCTCGACCTCTCGTGGATGCGCAGCCGCGACGACGCGATCAACGCGCGCCCCTCGCAGGCGAAGCGCGGCCTCACGCTCGACGACATCAATCAGGGCGTCTACTCGCCCGACCGCAGCCCCGAGATCGTGCGGCATAACTTCTCGATGGCGCCGCGCGGCGCGTTCCTGCCGCCGGGCCTGCCCTCGCTCGGCTACAAGCTGAACCGGAAGTCGGAGGTGTGGTCGAACAACGCGGCGGCGCTGTTCGAGGAAGGCAAGGCCCGCCACTGGGCGCCCGCGCACGTGGTTCCGTGGGAGCAATTGCGGGAGCACGGCTACGACGCGCGCGAGGCGGCCGCCTGGCGGCAGCTCGCCACCGAGCTGATCTCGATCGGGCTTGTTACGGGGGACGTGCCGGCGCGCTGGGAATACCAGATGAACCAGGAGTTCCACGAGATCAAGTATCTGATGTGCGTGCAGATGCTCGACGCCGCGCGCACGGCCGAGGCCTGGCGTAAGCGCGCGCTCTACGGCGACGGCGGCCTCGGCGTCGAGTGCCTCGAACTCGGCGAGCTGCTGAAGATGGTGGCGGACTCGGGCACCTATCCGTGCGCTTCGGCCTCGATGAACGTGCTGCTCTATTCGTTCGTGATGACGCTCGGCGCGCACCTGGAGTGGGCTGCCAAGAACGGCGCCGATTCGCTACTCGGCACGCGGCTCGCCCAAGATGCCGGGCGCTTCGTCGCCTATGGCGTCGACCATCTGCGCTGCATGCTGCGAGCGCGCCCGAGCGAGGCCCACTCGCTCAACGGGCACCTCGACCTCGTCGAGAATGGGCTCGTCGGCTGGCTCGGCGCGCGCGCCCACTTGGAGCCTTTGGTCGTCGTGTCGGGCGGCTTCGAGCCAGTGCGCACGTTCTATGAGCGCAGCGTGCGCGAGTACTTCGAGCGCTGCGCAGCCGCCGGCCTCGGCGACCGCCGCGCCCGCAGCCCGCTCACCAAGTTCCTGTCCTTCCTGGCCTAGTTTCGCCCCAACAACTCGGGAGACGCCTCGCATGTCCTACTACGGCACCACCGACTGGACCGCGAACGACGACCTGATGCTTCGGCTCAGGGACATCCGCAAGGGCAACCTCGAGCTCGGCTGGCTGAAAACGGGCACGGAAACGGTGAAAGCGAACGCCGAGAATCCGCGGCGCGGCTTTACCTACCTCGACTGCAACGTCGGTAGTTATGGAGAAGACGCGCTGCCCGAGATTCCGCGCGGCCCGCGCGGATCGGCGCCGCGCGGCGCGAGTTACGACGTGGCAAAGCAAGCCGACCTCTCGCCCGAGCTGAACCGCAAGAGCGACGTCTGGGCCTACAAGGTCTCCTCGTTCTACGAGGAGGCGATGTCGCGTCAGTGGAACGCCACCACCGACATCCCGTGGCGCAACCTCGAACACGAAGAGCGCCCGATCGAACTCGAGATCGCCTTCGCGCAGCTCTGCACCTTCTTCACCGAGGTCGAGATGATCGCGACCGACCTGCCGGCGAAGTGGGCCTGGCGCATGAACAACCAGTTCCACGAGGTGAAGCACTTCATCGCCTCGCAGGCGATCGACGAGGCGCGCCACGCCGAGGTGTTCAGGAAGCGCGCGCTCGCCGGCGGCGTCGGCCTGCTCGAAGCGCTGCCGCAAGCTGAGCACTCGCTGAAGGCGATCCTCGACGGCGATACCTACAGCGAGGCGAGCGCCTTCATGCACCTGCTCGCCGAGGGCAACGTGCTGACGATGTTCCGCTTCAGCGAGTTCATCTCACCAACGCCGACCGACAAGCGCATGTTCCAGCTCGTGATGCAAGACGAGGCGCGCCACGTCTCGTATGGCATGCAACACCTGAAGTGGCTCCTCGACCACACCCCAGAGAAGAAGGAACAGATCCACGCGGCGCTCGACGAGGCGGAGGCCTTCTCGCTCGCGCAGTTCGACTCGGCGTTGTTCGAGGCGATGATCGTGCTGGCAGGCAAAGGCACGAAGCCTGAGAACATCAAGAAGGGCATCGAAGTCGTCGGCACCCTGCAGCTGAAGCAGGTGCAGGAGTACTACCACCGCCTGAATCGCGCCGGCTTCCAGGAGCGCATCTCGCGCAGCAAGTTCAACGACATGCTCGCAGCGATGGGCGCGCTGACCGGCGCTGCGAGCAAGGGCGTGAACTAGGCCGAGCGCGAGTCTCGCGCGCGGCCGCGCGCTTTCGAGTTTGGGCGCACAATCGCCGCGCGGCTCAGAATGCGTCGACGAGTCGCTCCAGCGCGACGGTCCACGGTTTCCCGGGCCCGTCGCGCGTGAGGAAGACCCACTCGCGCTGTCCGTGATTCTCGGACGCGTAGCGCGTGCGGTAGACGACGGCGGTCTTGCCGTCGGACGAGAAAGCCGGGCGCGAGAACATCACCGCGGGGAAGCGATGGAACACACGGCGCTTGATCTCGCGGCGGCGCACGCAGCGCTCGGCCTCGAGGTCGAGCGCGCGGCACTGGAGGTAGCCCGGGCGCGCGTTTGCCTCCGCAATGGCGCGCGCGAACTCGGCGTCGAGCGTGCACGCGCGGCCGTTCGTCTCGGAGGGACTGCACGGGATCTCGATCGCCTTGAGCGTTTCGCCCACGACGGTTTCGTTCACGACGACCGAACGGATCAGCGCGGCTTCCTCGACGGGAAGACCACCCGGGATCGCCGCTGCCCCCCCTGCGGCGAGCCACAGCCCCAGCACCGCACCAAAGACTCGGAAAGTATTAGGCCGCACGCGACACCTCTTTCGACGGGATTAGGGAAGGCAAGCGCCGTTTCGAGGACGCGAGCACGGACGTTATGACAACTTCAGGCCCTCTCAGTGCGAGCAACTTCGCCGAGCGATGCTGTTCCGGCGCGAGCATACGAGCGCTGAGGATCGAATCCTCGGACTCTCCTGAGAAGCCCGAAGGAGAATCGTGTGCGGCCGGACGATCCAACAGCTCTGATTGCTCTGGATCGCGCCGATCGCTGGTGCGGCGAGGGCGGGGTCGCCTACGAGGCGGTCAGCGGAGCGACGTGACCGGCGCGGAGGGCGCTGCCCGCTCGGGCGCAAGCGTCTGCGCGTCGATCAGCGCGATCGCCGCCGTCAGGTGCCGGTAGTTCGCGTAGTACGCCTTCGTGTCGAGATGCTTCATCGCTCGCATGGGGTCGCCCGTGTGCACCCCGCTGACTCGTACACCTCGGCTGCGGAACGTCTGCCACACGGCGCGCCCGAGCAGGGGCGCGTACGGCAAAGAGTCGAGCGGAGGCGTCTCCTCAGCGACCGGCGTGCGCAGCGAAACGCCCGCGCGCCGGATCGCGCATTCGAGCGCGCGGTCCGCATTCTGCGGGTGGATGCGCAGCGGGCCGTAGCCGAGCGGGCCCAC
>JANNDT010000360.1:0-10601 GCA_031387905.1 Deltaproteobacteria bacterium | reverse complement strand
GAGGGCCGCTCGTTCGGATTGGTGTACGACTGCGGGCCCGAGTTGCATGAATTCGCCGAGGACTTCGCGCGCGAGTTACTGCACGAGAACGCGCTCAACACGAAAGCGTTCCCCTCGCTCGGCGAGATTCAGAGCGAGGTGTGCGGCTGGACGGCGTCGCTGCTGCACGGCGACGCGAACGTCGCGGGCTTCATGACCAGCGGCGGCACCGAGAGCATTCTGTGCGCGGTGAAGGCGGCGCGCGAGCGGGCCAAGGCAGAGCGAGGTGTTACGGCGCCCGAGCTGGTGCTGCCGGCGAGCGCGCACGCCGCGTTCCACAAGGCGGCGCACTACTTCGGGCTCCGGGTGCACAGCGTCCCCGTGCGCGCGGACTACCGCGCGGATGTCGCGGCGATGGCGGCCTGCGTGAACGCGAACACCGCGCTCGTGGTCGGCAGCGCGCCACAGTATCCGCAGGGCGTCGTCGACCCGATCCCGGCGCTCGCGGAACTCGCCCAACAAGTAGGAGCCTCGCTGCACGTCGATGCCTGCATGGGTGGCTTCGTGCTGCCGTTCGCGGAGCGCCTAGGCCACGCGATTCCGCCCTGGGATTTTCGCGTCGAAGGCGTCACCACGATCTCGGCCGATCTGCACAAGCTCGGCTACGCGCCGAAGGGCGCGTCGGTGATCCTGCACCGTAACAAGCAGCTGCGGCAGTATCAGACTTTTGTGTTCGATGCGTGGCTCGGCGGCCTCTACGCCTCGCCCAACATTCAGGGCACGCGCGCGGGCATGCCGATGGCGTGCGCCTGGGCGGTGATCCAGCGCTTAGGGCTCGAGGGCTACGAACGCCTCACGCGCGTCACACTCGAAACGCGCGACAGCATGCTCGCCGCGATTCGCGCGATCCCCGGCCTGCGCGTGCTCGGCGCGCCCGAAGCTCAGATCGTCGCGTTCACTGCAGAGCCCGGCTCGGGCCTCGACGCCTTCGCGCTCGGCGACGCGCTGCTCGCCCGCGGCGGCTGGTTCCACGACCGCCAGACACCGCCCGATTCGCTGCACAGCACGCTGAGCGCCGGCAACGCGCCCATCATCGCGGAGTGGGCGCGCGACCTAACAGCCTGCGCCGAGCAGCTCGCCGGAAAACGCGCCACCGACCGCAGCACCCACTACGCAACGCTGGAATGACTCGCAGCGTCGGCGCCGCTGGCCCGCATTGCTTCGCGTTACTTGATCACCAACGCGTTCGGAGGACTCCCCGTCCCACCAAGAATGTTCAGCGGCGCCGACACGAAGAATCCTTCGTAGACGCCATCCGCCGCGCAGTCCGCCGTGAGCTGCGTGAGCTGAAACATCTCGCCGATCGCCATGCCGAAGCGGCCGATGATCCAGTGATGCAGAAAGCCTTCGGGATCGACGAAGTTCGGCGGCGGCCAGG
Source organism: Deltaproteobacteria bacterium (assembly GCA_031387905.1). Lineage (GTDB taxonomy): Bacteria > Myxococcota_A > UBA9160 > UBA9160 > UBA6930 > VGRF01. The sequence goes on along the minus strand of JANNDT010000360.1, from coordinate 9,184 downwards.
CTTCGAGCGCCGGGTTGTCGGAGCAGAGTGCGGCCGGGTGGCGATCGAAAATCCACTCCGCCATCGCCTCGCTACAGCCGAGCCCTGGAGTCCGCAGGTTCTCCGTAACACTCAGCCGCTGCCGTACCTGCGGCGTCTGCTGCTCGTACCACGCGATCCAGCCCGTGTTGATCAGCCACACATCGCCCGCGCGCAGTTCGACGTTTTGCGCGCGCCGCGTGCCCTCGAGGTCGTCCAGCGTAATCGCGTCGCTCGTCGCGCAATCGAGCGGGCGCCCTTGGTCCCTGCGCCAGCGCGCCACGTCGAGCAGCACCGCGCGCCCGGCGATGCCACGCCGCGCCCAGTGGTCGATACCGAGCTTCGTCTTGTCGCCCGAAGTTCTCAGGTACTCGTTCTTCACTCCGCCCCAGAAGCCGTGCTCGAAATCGCCCACGTGCGTGAGCCCGTCCCACTGGCTCGATGCCTGGGTGAAGAAATTGTCCAGCACGTCGTCGCCGTGGTGCCCGATCGGAATCTCGCGGAAGACCGTGTGCCGAAAGCGCCCACGTCCGAACAGCGGCGGGTTCGGCTTCTCCTGCTCCCAGTTCATCGCGAACACCGCGCCCTTGCGCACGAGCCGCGCCGCCGCCGCGACGACTTCGGGCGTCTGCAAGTTGAACATGCCCACGTTGTCGTCGTCGCCGAACAGGCCCCAGGCCGTTTTCGGCGGGTTGCCGGGCTTGAACGGGAGATCGCGGTAGCGGGGAAGGTTGTTGGGAAGTTTGGGCATGGCGCGCGGCTCCCGGTGGTTGCGTCACACGCGAGACGCGCGTGGCAGTGGCGAGGTAGCACGCGCATCGGCGAAGGATCAGCGCGCGCTGTTCGCCGGCTCGCGCTCCGCCCACGCCACCACGCGCGACACCCAGGCGTCGTGCGCGCTCCGCGCGGTGCTCGCGACGAACGCGCGGAGCAGCCACGGCGCGCGCACGCGCACCCGGTGCGTCACCTCGGTGCGCTCGCCCGCGGCGCGCAGCTCGAGCCCGTGGCGGAGCTGCACACCAAGCGCGGCCCAGGCTTCGAGCGTGATGCTCGCGTGCGCGTCGCTCGCTTCCTCGACTCGGCGCGCGGCGCGATAGCTGTTGGGGATGCGCAGCGGCCCGAGCGGCACGAACTCGTGCAGCACGCACTCGCTCGCGCCGTCTCGCTCGCGCAGCGCTTCGACGCGGGTGATGAGCGGGTGCAGCTCGGGTGTTAGGTCGAGGCGCGTCGCCTCGATCACGCGCGCGAGCGTTGCGCGCGCGGACCACTCGCGCGTGAACACGATCGCGTCGCCCTCGCGCTCGGTACGCAAGCCGGTAGGCGCGTCGCGCGACTCGCCGCTCATCGCGTCGATTCCACGGGCGCGGCGCCTAGGGCGCGCTCGCTGAGCGCCCACTTCCCAGGCGCACGCGCCGCGCGCACGGCCGGCGCGAGCGCGCGCAAGTAGCGCGCGCGCTCCCAGCTCTGAAACCCGAGCGTCGCCAAGTGCGGAGTCGGCAGCTGGCAATCGATCAGCGCGAATCCATTCGCCGCGAGGTGCTGCGCGAGCGAAACCAGCGCCACCTTCGAGGCATCGCGCGCCGTGTGGAACATCGAGTCGGCGAAAAACGCGTCGCCGATCGCGATGCCGAACACGCCGCCAACGAGTCGCTTGCCACGCCACGCCTCGCAGGAGTGCGCAAAGCCGCGGGCGTAGAGCTCGCGATACGTGTCCGCGAGCTCGGGCGTGATCCACGTGCCGCGCTGGCCCGCGCGCTTCACGCTCGCGCATTTCGCGAGCACGGCTTCGAACGCGGTGTCGAGCGTCACGCGAAACAAGCCTTGGCGCAGCGTTCGCGCGAGCCGCGTCGAGACGCGAAGCGAGCTCTCAGGCGCGAGCGGCAGCACCCCGCGCGGGTCGGGCGAGAACCACAAGATGGGCGGCTCGTCGTACCACGGGAAAATGCCCTGCGCGTAGGCGCGCAGCACGCGCTCGGGCGCGAGATCTCCGCCGACGGCGAGCAGGCCCGAGGGCTCCGCCTCCGCCGGATCGGGGAAGACGTGCGCGCGCGGCAAGCGATAGACCGTCAACGTCGGATCCCCCCGCAGCAACGAGAAACGCAGCGGGGTATGCTGCGCCTCTTCCTCAGAATGGAGCACCTCATTTCATGAATCTCGAGTTCTCCGACGAACAGAAGTTCGTGCAGAAAGCTGCGCGGGACTACCTCGCCGAGCACAGCAAGCTCGACGTTTGCCGCAAGGTTCTCGAATCCGGTCAGCCGTATGCGGCCGAGTTGTGGAAGGGCGTCGCCGAGCTCGGCTGGCTCGGCACCGCCATCCCCGAAGCTTATGGCGGCGCAGGGCTCGGCTACCTCGAGCTCGTGCTGATTTCTCAGGAACTCGGCCGCGCGCTCGCGCCGATTCCGTTCTCCTCCTCCATCTACCTGTGCGCCGAGGCGATCCTTCAGGCGGGCAGCGAGGAACAGAAGAAGAAGTACCTGCCGAAGCTCGCCGCGGGCGAGTTGATCGGGACGTTCGCGCTGGCCGAAGGCACGGGCGACTTCAACGCGAACGACGTCGAGACGAAGTTCGACGGCAAGAGCGTGAGCGGCGTGAAGCTGCCGGTGCCGGATGGCGTCAGCGCGGGCATCGCAGTCGTCGTCGCAAAGGAGGGCGCTGGCGTTTCGCTGGTGCTCGTGAACCTCGACGGCTCGGGCGTCACGCGCACGAACCTCGCGGCATTCGACCCGAGCCGCCCGCAGGCGAAGCTCGAGTTCACGGCCGCGGCGGGCGAGCGGCTCGGCGCGGCGGGCGCTGGCGCGAAGATCGCGAGCGCGGTGCTCGACCGCGCGGCGGTGCTGATCGGCTACGAGCAGATCGGCGGCGCCGAGCGCGCGCTCGAGATGACGCGCAACTACACGATGGGGCGCTTCGCGTTCGGCCGGCCGATCGCGTCGTTCCAGGCGCTGAAGCACCGCATGGCCGACGTGTTCGCGAAGATCCAGATCGCGCTCTCGAACGGATATTACGCGGCTTGGGCGCTCTCGAACGACAACGACGAGTTGCCCGTCGCCGCGGCCACCACGCGCGTCGCGGCCTGCGACGCGTTCACGCTCGCCTGCGAAGAGCTGATCCAGATGCACGGCGGCGTCGGTTACACGTGGGAGTACGACTGCCACCTGTTCTACCGCCGCGCGCGCGGGCTCGCGTCCACGATCGGCTCGCCGAACGAGTGGCGCGACACGCTGGTGACGCGCGTCGACGCGACGATCTGACCCAACAACTCCACTTCACTTCCACGAAGCGAAGGACACGCACATGAACTTTGACGACACGCCGCAAGAAGCCGAGTTCCGCACCAAGGCGCGAGCTTTCCTCGACGCGCACCTGAAGAAACTCGACCCGACCGCGGGCGAGGCGGGTGAGTTCGAGAACGAATCGCGCGACGACATCGCGCGCGCGAAAAAGTGGCAGGCCACCAAGTTCGACGCCGGCTGGGCGGTGCTGACGTGGCCCAAGGAGTACGGCGGCCAGGGCCTCGGCCGGCTCGAGAACGTGATCTTCAATCAGGAAGAAGCGAAGTATCACGTTCCGCCGCCGGTCTACGGCATCGGCCACGGGATGCTGGGCCCAACGATCATGGCCCACGGGAATCAGGCCCAGAAGGACCGCTTTGTCAAAGAGATGGCGCGCGGCCAGGTGATCTGGTGCCAGCTCTTCAGCGAGCCCGCCGCCGGCTCGGACCTCGCGGGCCTGCGCACCAGCGCGGTGCGCGACGGCAACGACTGGATCATCAACGGCCAGAAGATCTGGAGCACGGGCGCTCAGTACTGCGACTGGGGAATGATCGTCACGCGCCACGATCCGAACGTGCCGAAGCACGATGGGCTCACGTATTTCATCATCGACATGAAATCGCCCGGCGTGGAAATTCGCCCGATCAAGCAGATCAACGGCGGTTCCGGCTTCAACGAAGTGTTCTTCACCAACGCGCGCGTGCCGGATTCGCAGCGGGTCGGCGGCGTCGGCGAAGGCTGGAAGGTGTCGATCACGACGCTGATGAACGAGCGCGTCTCGATCGGCGCCGGTCAGGGCGCCGGGCGCGTGAAGGATCTGTTCCGGCTCGCGCGCAAAGTGAAGCGCGGTGGGAAGCCGGCCATTCAGGACTCGGCGACGCGCCAGAAGCTCGCCGATTTCTTCGTGGTCTCGAAGGGCCTCCAGTACACCGGCTACCGCACGCTCAGCGCGATCTCGCGCGGCGCGACGCCGGGGCCCGAGGGCTCGATCGGCAAGGCGGTGGGCGCGCCGCTCTCGCAGGCGATGGCGCTGTTCGCGTCGGAACTGCAGGGCGCGGTGGGCGGCTTGCTCGATCGCAGCGCGTCGCCGGACGCGAGCTGGATGGAGGGCTACCTCGCGTCGCCCGGCATTCGCATCGCAGGCGGCACCGATGAAGTGCTCCGCAACATCATCGCCGAGCGTGTGCTGGGCCTGCCGGCCGAGACGCGCGCGGACAAGGGCATCGCGTTCCGCGACATCCCGTCGAGTGCGGCGAGGAAGTAAGCGAGCGGGCGCCTCGCGAGGCGGGGCGCATGACAAGATGGGCGCGGGTGATGCGAGTCGCCCGCGCCCTTTGCGTTCGAGGAGGAAAACCGTGATGCGGCGGCACGCGACAGCGGGGCTCCTGTGCGCGGCGCTCGCGTTCGCCGCACGCGCGGAGGAGGCACCGGCGCCAAGCGCGCGGCTCGCGCCTTTGCCGGAAGCGGAATGGAGCGCGGAGACGCGCGCGCTGCTGGCCGGCACGCTGCCGCAAGTCTCCTCGCTGACGGGCGCCCCCGCACCCCAGCCGCGCCCGCTGCCGATCCTCACCGTGATCGCGCATCACCCGACTTTGTTAGGGCCGTTCCTCGAGTTCGCGGGCGCGCTCGCGCGGCGAGGCGTGCTCGCGCGCCGCGAGTCGGAAGTGCTCGCGCTGCGCGCGGCGTGGCGCTCGCAGTCGCGCTTCGAGTGGGGGCACCACGCGCAGTTCGCGCGCGCTGCGGGCATGAGCGATGCGGAGATTGCGCGCGTCGCCGAATGGGGCGACGCAGCGCTGCCGCCGCGCGAGTTGCTGCTGCTGCGCGCCGCGGACGAGCTGCACGCCTCGCAGCGCCTCAGCGACGCGACGTGGGCCTCGCTCCGCAGCGAGTTCACGGACGCGCAGCTGGTCGAGATCCCGTTCTTGGTTGGCGAGTACACGATGCTCTCGATGGTCGCCGAAGGGCTCGGCGTGCCGGTCGAGGCGGAGCTGCCGACGCTGCCGCCGATTCGATAAGGAGTTCGCCATGCCGGTGCGCGTCGAGAAGAACGGTTTCGTCAGCACGGTGATCTTGTCGCGCCCCGAAGCGCGCAATGCAGTCGATCGGGTGCATGCCGATGCGCTCGCCGCCGCGTTCCACGAGTTCGACGCAGACGAGGGTGCGCGCGTCGCGGTGTTATGGGGAGAAGGCGGCACGTTCTGCGCGGGCGCGGATCTGAAGGCGGTCGCGACTGCGCGCGGAAATCGCGTGGCCGCGCCGGCCGCAAGCGAAGCGCGCAGCGAGCCGCAGGCGAGCGAAGTCAATCGAGAGGAACGCGGGTGCGCAGCACCCGGCGAAGCGCGCAGCGAGCCGCGAGCGAGCGAAGTAGACGGGACCGGACCGATGGGCCCGACGCGCATGCAGCTCTCGAAGCCCGTGATCGCGGCGGTAGCCGGCCACGCGGTTGCAGGTGGGCTCGAACTCGCGGTGTGGTGCGATCTGCGGGTAGTGGAAGAGGGCGCGATCTTCGGCGTGTTCTGCCGCCGCTGGGGCGTGCCGCTGGTGGACGGCGGCACGGTTCGGTTGCCGCGCATCGTCGGCCAAGGCCGCGCGCTCGACCTGATTCTCACCGGCCGGCCAGTCATGGCGGAGGAGGCGCTGCGCATCGGGCTCGCGGATCGCGTGGCGCCGAACGGTGAATCGCGCGCAGTGGCCGAAGCGCTCGCCGCCGAGATCGCGCAGTTCCCGCAGCGCTGCATGCGCGCGGATCGCCGCTCTGCGCTCGAGCAGTGGAGCCTGCCGGAGAACGCGGCGCTCGCGAACGAGTATCGCCACGGCATCGCGGTGATCGCGAGCGGCGAGACCCGCGAGGGCGCTGCGCGGTTCGCAGCGGGCGCGGGGCGACATGGGAGCTTCGGCGCCTAATGCGTGCGAGCAGCGTGCGCCGCTCAGCGTGGCTCATCGCGTTGGACGCGTTGTCCCTGAGCGCTGCCGCAGTGCTCACGGCGGCGGCGTTCGCCCGCATCGAAGCGTTGCCGCCGCTCTCTTGGCTCCCGCTGCTCGTGCCCGCCGCGATCGCCGGCTGGGCATTCGCAGATTTTGGCAGCGGCCTCGTGCACTTCGCCTGCGACCGCTTCGGCCGCGAAGACACGCCGCTGCTCGGGCCTGCGGTGATTCGACCGTTTCGCGAGCACCACCGCGACCCGCGCGAGATCACGCGGCACGGCTTTGTCGAGTTGTCAGGCAACAGCGCGCTCGCGCTGACGCCGCTGCTCGCCGCGAGCGGCGCACTCGCGCCATGGTTCGGCGAAGCGCTGCTTCCAAGCGCCGCGTTTTCGTGGGGGATGTCCGCGAGCCTCGGCCTGCTCACCACGAACCAGATCCACCGCTGGGCGCACATGCAGCGCCCGCCTCGGCTCGCGCGCCTGCTGCGGCGGCTGCGGCTTGCGATCAGCGCCGAGGCCCACGCGCGTCACCACGCCGGCGCGCACGACATCGCGTTCTGCATCACCAACAACTGGTGCAACGCCTGGCTCGATGGTGCGCGCGTGTGGGCGCGCGCGGAGGGAGCCGTGCGCGCGCTCGCGGAGCGCCGCGCCAGAGCGAACGGCGGCGCCGCTTCCCCCAATAACACCACCGCGGAGAACGCATGAGCGCCCCGACCTGGCAGTCCTTCTACGACGCGGGCTGGCAGTTCCCGTTCGCGGTGATGGTGCTGCCGTTCGCGTTCATGCTCTACCGCGCGATCGCGCGCGAGCGCCGCGAAGACGCGCTCGATCCCGCGCTTGCGCCGTTCGTCTCGCTCTGGACCACGCTGTTCGTCCTCGAGACGCTGCTCGATCCGCTCGCGACCGGCCCGCTCGCGAAGTGGCTCGACTGGGGCTTCGCTTCCCAAGCGCTCGGTCTCAAGTTCGTGCTGCTCGGCGATTTCCGCGTCTACTGGCTGGTGCTGCGCTTCCGCACGCCCGAGCAGACGAGTGTGCGCGCCGCGCTCGAAGCCGCCGCGCTCTGCGCGATCGCGCCAACGCTCGCTGGCCTCGCGCGCCTCACAGCAGGCCCCGAGCAAGCGATGTGGCTCACCCACGAACTCGTCTCGCTCGGCCTCGTGTTCGCGCTCGCGCGGTTCGCGCTACCGAGCGAACTCACCCATCCACGCAACGCCGACTTCATCCGCAGCGTGCTCGGCTACGTCGCCGCCTATTACGGCCTCTGGGCCGCGGCGGACATGCTCATCCTCGCCGGCGTCGACGCTGGCTGGCTCGTGCGCCTCGTTCCAAACCAGCTCTACTACGGCCTGTTCGTGCCGTTGGTGTGGCGGGCGTTCTTCGCGCGGAGCGCAGCGGCCGCGGTTCGCTAAACGAGATGGAGACGAGCCGCCTCGAAGCGTTCAGCGACGGCGTGATCGCGATCATCATCACGATCATGGTGCTCGAGCTGAAGGCGCCGCACGCCCCCGACCTGAGCGCGCTCGCGGGGCTGCTGCCTGGGTTCCTCAGCTACGCGCTCAGCTTCGTCTACGTCGGGATCTACTGGAATAACCATCACCACATGCTGCACACGCTCGAGACCACGAGCGGCCCGATCCTCTGGGCGAACCTGCATCTGTTGTTCTGGCTTTCGTTGATTCCCTTCGTAACCAGGTGGATGGGCGATAACGGGTTCGCGCCGACTCCGGTCGCGCTTTACGGCGTGGTGCTGCTGGTCGCTTCGATCGCGTTCCTGATCCTCCAGGGCAGGGTCATCGCGCATCAGGGCGCCGGGTCGATCCTCGCCGACGCGGTCGGAAACGATTGGAAAGGGCGCGGATCGACTCTGCTCTACGCACTCTCGGTGCCTGCGGCGTTCGCGAACCCTGCGATCTCCGGTTGTGTTTACGTCGGCGTTGCGCTGCTCTGGCTCGTGCCAGACCGCCGTATCGAACGCGCGCTCCGCGCGAGGCGGAGCGAGTCATTAGGTCCGCGTCACGTGGCGGGGCGCTAGTTCGCCCAGTAGACGAACTCGTCCTCTTCGCGCAGCGGCACGTTCGCCGGGTGATCGATCGCGATCGGGCCCTCGATCAGCGAGGGCCAGCTCGGCAGCACCATCTGCGCTTCGTGCTCGGCGAGAATCGCAGAGAGCTCCGCCAGCTTGTCAGGCCGCGCTTCCGCCAAGTCATTGCGCTCGGTCGGGTCGCTGCCCAGGTCGAATAGCCACGTCTTCTTCGGGCGCTCCGAGACTTGCAGCTTCCAGTCGTCGGCGAGGATCGCGCGGTAGTGGCCGCTTCTCCAGAAGATCGCGCCGTGCGCGCGGCCTTGGGCTTCGCCGAGCGCGAGCTTCACGATGTCGACGCCGTCGATCACGCGATCGTTCGGCAGGGCTGCCCCCGCCGCGCCGGCGACCGTTGCGAAGATGTCGACGTGCGCGACGGGGGCGTGAAAGCGTTCGCCGGCCGGTAGGCGCGCGGGCCACTTCGCGAAGAACGGCGTGCGCACGCCGCCTTCGAAGAGAGTCATTTTCCAGCCGCGATACGGCTTGTTGATGTCGGGCAGGCCAATGTAGTCCGCGCCGCCGTTGTCGCTGGTGAAGATCACGAGCGTGTTTTCTTCGAGGCCGGCTTCGCGCAGCGCAGTGAGCACGGCGCCGACGCCGCGGTCGAGCGAGCGGATCATCGCGGCGTAGGTGCGCAGCGTGTGGTTCTCGATCTGCGGCAGCGCGTCGTAATCGGAGCGCAGCGCCTGGAGCGGCGTGTGCGGCGCGTTGAACGCGAGATACAGGAAGAACGGCCGGTTCTTGTTGGCCTCGATCGCGCGCGCGGCTTCGTTCGCGAGGTAGTCGGTCATGTAGGCGTTAGGTCGGAAGCTCGGGCCACCGTCCTTGCGCACAGCGGTCCGCAGATTCGCCCACAGGAACTTGTCGATCGGGTCGAAATCCTG
>JANNDT010000031.1:0-7442 GCA_031387905.1 Deltaproteobacteria bacterium | reverse complement strand
GCGCGCCAGCCGGTCTCCGAACACCGTCGTCGCCTCTTCGAACGAACGCGCCGTGTCGTCGAAGGTTGGCGGCCGCCTTCCCCCTGTCCCACTCGAACTTCACCGGCTCAGCCTCGGGGCGATGGCGCTGCCTAACCAGCGGCAATCTTCCGCTCGAAGAGCTGCTCGCGCATCGCTGAGCGCAGCCCAACCCGTATGGGTCCGGTGTTCATCGAGAGGCAATCCTCCCCTGCCGCGGCCAGGCCGCTCCTCCGGGGTGATGGTCTCGTCTGGGTCTGCCTTCGCTTCGATTTGTGGCGCGGCGTTCGGGCCGCTGCACCCAACACCTATCGAGGCTCACGCCGTGCGCTCGGCGAATCTCCGCCCCCCAAACAAAGCGGCTTGCGGCCGATGGCTGCGGTCGGATGTCCGCAACAACTGGTAGGCGCCGGCCCCAACCCGGTGGCGGGTGTTGCTGCTCCCGTAGGCCCCTAGTCCCTGACGAGAGCCGCGCTGCCCGAGTTCTTCACTCGCGGGGCCCCGCGAGGTAGCGCATCGCCTCCGCCGCGATCTCGTCGAGCGAGTCGTCGGCCGTGCGGGTCAGCTTGGGGACGAGCAGGTAGCCGTGGGGCATGTTGTCGTAATGCGTGTGCACGGTGTCGACGCCAGCCGCCTTTAGCGCCTCGGCGAACTTGATGGCATCGGTGCGCAGCGGGTCGTGCTCGCAAGACACCACCAGAGCGGGCGGCAGTCCGCGGTGCTCGGCGTGCAGGATGCTGACGAGCGGATTCGTGGCGTTCTTCTCGCCGGCATAGACCCGGACCATGAACTCGCCCGCTGAACGATCGACGCCGGGCATTAGGCCGCTGTCCCAGTCCGGGGAGCTCAGCGTCGTGTCGGTGAACGGATAGACGATCGTCTGGTGGGAGATCCGCGGGCCGCCGTTGTCACGCGCCCAGATGCAGAGTGCAGCGGCGAGGTTGGCGCCGGCACTCTCGCCTCCGACGGCGATGCGCTCGCCGTCCATGCCTTGCGGCTGGGTCTCCGCCATCCAGCGCAGCACGTCCTGGCAGTCCTCGAGCCCAGCCGGGAACGGGTGCTCCGGTGCGAGTCGGTAGGAGAGACCGACCACAACACAGCCGGTGCGCGCCGCGAGGCCGCGCTGCACGTAGTCAGTGAACTCCAGCCCGCCGTCGATGAAGCCACCGCCGTGGATGAAGAGGTAGCCAGGAGCACCGGGCTCGAGGTCGGGGCGGGCGTAGACGCGTACCGGGATGGGGCCGCCGCGCCCCTCGACTATTAGGTCCCGGGTACGGATCGTTTGATCGCCCGGCCCGCAGGCGACGCCAAGCGCCTTGCGCTGCAGCCGCTGCGCGTGCGGCTTCGCGAGCTCCTGCTCCGGCGTGGGCATGATCCCGAGCCTCATGAGCAGACGAGCCACGCCAACGAGCGCGCGGATCCTCAGGGGCATGGGTGTGGGCACGAGGCGCCTCTCACAAGCATGAGACGCACAGGGCTGTTAGGTATTTCGGCTTTCTCGAGCGCGAATGGCCGAGCGAAGCCGCCGGCAACGCAGTCCGGATCTGATTCATCGGAATCCGTTATCCTAAATTAACGGGCGCAGCTAATTTAGGTTGGCACTGGCGATGAAACGCAGATTGCAGGGCCACTACCTCGATGTCTCTACCGCCGGCGAGGCCTTCAAGGCATTCGTCCCGGCGCCGTTGCCGCCGCGCCCGGCCATTGACTGGACTCCGGCGCTGCGCGGCCGCTTCGATGCGGCGCTGGTCGCCCTCGGCCGGCTCGACGCGGTGACCGATCTGCTGCCGAACGCGGCGCTGCTGCTCTACAGCTTCGTGCGCAAGGAGGCGGTGCTGTCTTCGATGATCGAGGGCACGCAGTCTTCGCTCGCCGACCTAATGCTTTTCGAGCTCGACGAGCAGCCGGGCGTGCCGCTGGAAGACGCGCGCGAGGTGAGCCGTTATGTGGCGGCGTTGGAACACGGCCTGAAGCGCTTGCGCGGCGGTTTTCCGCTGTCGCTGCGCCTGCTGCGCGAGGTGCACAAGGTCCTGATCGGACGGGGGCGAGGATCATCGAGCCTCACGCCGGGCGAGTTTCGCCGCAGCCAGGTTTGGATCGGCGGAACTCGGCCGGGCAACGCGGTGTTCGTCCCGCCGCCGGTGAACGAGCTCGACGAGTCCCTGAAGCACTTCGAGCGCTTCCTGCACGATCAGCCCGAGCCCACAGCGCCGCTGCTCAAGGCCGCGTTGGCGCATGTGCAGTTCGAGACGATCCACCCCTTTCTCGACGGCAACGGGCGCGTCGGCCGTCTGCTGATCGCGCTGCAACTGGCTGCCGACGGCCTGCTTCGCGAGCCGCTGCTCTACCTGAGCCTCCACTTCAAGGAGCACCGGCAGACGTATTACGAACTGCTGAACGCGGTGCGGCTGTCGGGCGATTGGGAGACTTGGCTTGAGTTCTTTGCCGATGGCGTTTTGACAAGCGCCACGGAGGCCACCGCGTCGGCCAAGCGGCTGTTGGAGCTGGCTTCGGCCGATGGCCGGCGCATCGAGGGCTTAGGCCGCGCCGCGGCTTCGGCACTGGCGATCCACCGCGCCCTGCAACGCCAGCCGATCGCCACCGCCGCGTCGCTCAGCGCCACCACCGGCCTCACCGCCGCGACCGTCAACAAGTCACTCGTGCACCTCGAGCGCCTCGGGGTGGTCGCAGAGCTCACGCGGCGGCAGCGCGGGCGAGTGTTCAGCTATGCGCGGTACGTCGACATTCTGAGCGAAGGCATGGAACTGCCGGGTGGAGGCGGCAGGCGATGACCGTCTTGGAGGAGAGCGTTTGCAGGCTGCTGACAAAGTGACTCCCGCGTCGCTTCGTTCCACGATCGAGCGGATCTCCGTGAGGCATCGCGCGTCCGTTGCTGCACGATTCTCTGCCGCGCATTCGTTCGGGGTCGATTGGATCGCAGCGCTCATGCCGTTTGCATCTGCGGGAGGAGGTTTGCGAGGCGCTTCAGGTTCAGCACCCAACCGATCAGCCACACCTCGTCGCGCACCCGGTAGAGCCGTCTTCTGCGGAAGCGCCGCATCCCGTGCCAGTCCTTCGCCTCGCCGAACAGCTCCTCGATCTTCTTGCGCGCACGCTGCGACAGCCGATAGCCGAGTCCCCGCGCTCGCATTCGCACTCGCTGGTGCGCCGGCTGCTTGCCACGATCGATCGCGATGTGCGGCTCGATCCCGGCGCCGAGCAGCTTCTCGATGTGCGCCGCAGCGAAGTACCCCTTGTCGGCGCCAAACGTCTTCGGGCGATAGGCGAGCCGCTCCTTCGCTCGCTCGAGCAAGCGCCAGCTGCCCTCGGTCTCCGACGCCGACGAGCGGATCGTCTCGACGCCCACTCCCAATAAGATCCGGTTCCGGTTCTCCATCAGCGCGTTCACCGTGTAGCCCGGAAACGATGCCGTCCCGAGCGCACGTTTCGTAACAAACCGGCAGTCGGGATCGGTCGGCGAGCGGTGCGTCGCGTTGCTGCACTTCTCGCCGCGGAAGTCCACCGTACGGTTGCCCGGATCCGGAGGCTCGCCGAGGTCGTCGTCGTCCCGGTCCCGTGCCCGAAGCCGACGCTTGTACTCGGCCGGATCGAGCGCCACCTCGATCGGTTCAAAGCTCCTGAAGCTCGCGTTCGCGCGCACCAAGGTTCCATCCGCGCTCACGTGCGGGCTCACGAGCCCCTCGCGCAGCGCGCGCTCGACCGTCTCGTCGAACAGCATCTCGAGCACGCCCGACTGATCGAAGCGGCGCCTTCGGTTCTGGCTGAACGTCGGGGCGTTCCGCGCACCTGAGAGCCAGATCGTCGAGCCACCTCGTGGTCACGTTGCCGACTCCACCGCCCAATGCCAGGATAGGTGCATGGCACCCGAAGTGATGGCGTCGCTCCTGAAGCTCTCGGCAAGCGAGCGGGCCGATTTGGCGATGGCGCTTTGGGAGAGCCTCGATGAGTCGGACCGCGAGGCCGCGGTCGATCTGACGCCCGCTCAGGCCGCGGAGTTGGAGCGCCGTCTCGCCGAGCACCACGCAGATCCGTCGACAGCAGTTCCGTGGTCTGTGGTCAGAAGGAAGCTCGCAGGCAGAGGATGAGCCTTCCGGTCGTCTTCCGACCACAAGCCGAGGCTGAGTTACTCGAAGCGCGGCAATGGTTCACGGCGAGATGCGGCGGGCCCTCGTTCACCGCTTTCCTTTCGGCCTGTACTTCGAGATTGTCGACGACCAGATCGTGGTCCTCGGCGTCGTTCACGGGCACCGAGATCCCGAAGCGTGGGAATCGCGACGTTGAGTCCTTACCGCAGCTGAGCGCGCTTGCTCACCCGCGCCGCTTGCCCCGCTTCCCCGCACTCTTCTGCGCGATCGGCGCACCCGTCGCCACCGACAGGTCCACGATCCGAAAATCGTGCTTGTACGAACTCAGCGACTCCCACGCTTCGAGCCGCTGCACGCCAGCGAGCAGCGCGACGTTCTCGAACATCAGGCGTGAGAGCTCCTCGCGCCCCGGTGCGCTCACCAGCGCGATCACGTCGAAGCGGCCGAGCGTGATGCCTACGAAGCCCGCCTCGGGCGCTTTCGCGATCGCCTCGGCGACGCGCCGCACGGCGCCGCGGCGCGCCTTGATCGCGATCCACGCGGAGCTTGCGCCGGGGCCGATGGAAACGTCCGTAACAGCTTGAATGCGGCACAGGCCGGCTTCTTCGAGGCGCCGCACGCGCGCGCGGATCGTGCCTTCGGAGCGATCGAGCCGACGCCCGACTTCGCGCAGGCTGGTGCGCGCGTTCTCTTGGAGTTGCTCGACGATGGCGCGGTCGAGGTCGTCGAGCGGGCCGTTCTCGTGCACTGGCAGCGCGCGCGGTGCAAGTCGATCGAGCTTCGCCCAATCGGTGCGGTGGTGGACGCGTTCCAACACGAGGAAGGACTCGAGTTCCTCGACGCCGCGGATCGCGCCGATGTGCTTCTCGAGCTGCTCGAAGAGATCGTGCTGGTCGCGCGCATAGAGCGAGGCCATCAGCTCGAAGCCGCCGAGGCAGGAGTTGAGGCCCGTCACGCTCGGCAGCGCGGCGACTTCTTCTGCAACCTCCGTGGGCGTTCGGCCCGCGACCTGGATGCCGACGATCACGAACAGCCCGTAGCCGACAGCCTTCGCGTCGAGCATGCCCAGCACCCGTAACAGGTTCGCGTCTTCGAGGCGGCGGATGCGCGCGGCGATGGTCTGCTCGGTGACGCCCTGGCTCTCCGCGAGCGCGCGGTTGGTGGCGTGCGCGTCACTTTTCAGCTGCGCGATGATCGCGCGGTCGAGATCGTCGAGCCGCGGCGTTTCTTGCATCGGTGAGTGCTCGCTCCGGGAAGGTGCTCGACTAATTAGCCGCTTCGGCGCTCGGTGCGCGAAGGATCTCGGCGCGGCTCGGTCGCTGCATGCGCTCAGAGAGAGCGTCGCGCCGCCGACGACGCAGCACGGCGTGGCGCCCGAGCCCGAGCCACGCCCGCGGGCTGCGCATCCACGCCGTCATGCCGGTGAAGCCGTGATAACCCGTCCAGATTCCCCGAAAGAAGCTCGCGTCGGCGAGCTGCGCTTCGTCGAGCAAACGGGTCACCGCCTCGCGCGTGAAATCTGCGATCCCCGCGCTGCGCCTTCCCGCCGCGACTTCGAAGCGCGCGCGCGATGCGCGATCCATCGCGAGCATCGTGCGCCAGTCGGCGCGCAGTTCTCGCTCGAGCGCGCGGTCGTAGCGCAGAGCTCGCTCGCGCGGGTCGGCCGTCTCAGTGAGCGTCTTGGCGAGCAACGCCGCGGATACGAACGACCAGGTGCAACCGCGGCCATAACGCGGGTTGGTGCGGACCGCGGCGTCGCCGACCAGGAAGAACCCGAGCGCGTCCGGCAGCCCGTCCGCGAGCGTGCTGCGCCAGAACGTGTCCATCTGCCCGAAGCCGAACACATCGCTGGTCGGCCGCGCTCGTTGCGGCTCGACCCAGCGCGCGAGCACCGGCAGTTGCATGCAGAGCGCATGGAAGCGCGCCGGGTCGCGCACCACCGCGATCATCTCCGGGTCGTCGCGCTGCACCTGATAAGTGACCGTGAAGGCGCCCGCGTCCGAGGGCAGCGCGCCTACCACGAAATCGGCGAACAACAGCCCCGGCAAGCCGTGCGATGCGGGGAACTCGCGGCCGGGCAGCAGCTCGTAGTGCCGCGTGAAGTAGAAGATGCCGGCGTCGTGATGTTCCTCGGCGAGCCGGACGCCGAGCGCGCTCAGTTCGCGAGCGAGCGCGCTGCTGCGCCCCGAGGCGTCGATCGTGACGGGCGCGCGCACGTCTTCGATCTCGCCGCTCTTGCGCTGCACGCGCACGCCATCGACTCGCGCCGGCATTGCGCGCTCGCCGAGCAGGCCCAACACCTCGGCTCCGCTCTCGATGCGCGCGAGCCCGCGCTCCTCCACGTAGCGGCGCATCTCCCACTCGAACGTGGTGCGCCGCGCGGAGATCGAGGTGAGCGCGGCGTCTCCCGCGCGCGGCACATAGCGCGCTCGCGCGAGCGGGTGCAGCGCCTCCTCGAAACGCCCCTCGCCTCCGCCTGCGTGCACGAGGCGCGCTAACAGCTCCGGATGCCGCGCGCGCAGCGCCTCGCGCAGGCGGCCCATGAAGAAGTGCGGGTGCACCGCATGCGGCACGCCACGCCGCCGCCGGGCGGTCTCGTTGGCGTGCTCGGCGCCCGCCGCAGGAGCGGCGTCGCGCTCGTAGATCGTCACCTCGAAGCCCGATCCCGCGAGCGCGAGCGCGCAAGAGAGCCCGCCGATGCCGGCGCCCACTACCGCAACGCGCCGCTCGTTCACGCTCGCACGCCTCGCTGATTAGGGAAGAACATCCGCGCGGCTCAGTTGCTCTCTGCGTGAGCTCTCGCGGCCGTGCCGGCAGGATCGGGCGCGTAGGTGTGGTCCTGCGTCACGCGGCCCTGCGCGTCGAACACGAGGAAGACGCACGCGGGGAACGAGCCGGTCGGGAAGATTCCCTCGCATTCGAGCGCAACGGTGTCGCCGCTCGCGACCGCCTTCAGCACTCGCAAAGCGCGGGTCGGCGCCGCCTCGGAAATCTTTCGCTCGAGCGCGCGCAGCTGTTCGCGCCCGCGCAGCGTCACGCCGCGCAGCACGTCGACCACCTCGCAGTCCGCGGCGTACACCTCGTCGACCATCTTCTCGACGTCGTGGTTGTAGGTCTCCTCCCAGCGCTTCACGGCGTCGAGATTGCGGCATTCTTGCTCGGTCATGGGGTTGCCTCCTGCCGGGAACTACCACGAAACGCAGTAGAGTTTCAAGAATGCGCTTCGAGCAGGAGCTTCGGATACGCAAAAATTAACCCGCTGGCTACGGGCGCTAGGGCCGGCTCGCGAAACGGGAGCAAGAGAGATGGGACGGTTGG
>JANNDT010000317.1:0-10042 GCA_031387905.1 Deltaproteobacteria bacterium | reverse complement strand
GCGCGCTGCGTGGAGTACGATCGCGCGCGCTGCGACCGGATCTGACACTCGCGCAGCTTACTTTGCGCAGCACACCAGGGGGAAACGCGATGGCGGTGCGATGGCTTCAGTGCACGGTGGCGCCCGGAATCTTCGACACCGAGTTCATGGTGGGAATCGAGGTTCCGGGGAAAGGAGAGATCACAGCAATATTCGTGGACAAGGGCCTCGTGCGGGTCGAGGGGACGCCAGCGCGCGGGCGTCCGGTGCCGGGTTTCGTGCGCGTGCATGCGCGAGAGGACGGCTCAGAGGCGGTCTGCATGCTGCCCGTCCAAAGCGTCGAGCATGGCTACTGGATCCGCGTACCTGGCTACTTGGTCGATCCGGCCAGTCCGGCCGAGCAGCCGGCAGGACGGTGAGCCGTGGGAGTTCTAAGCAACACCGCCCTCAACGCGGCGATGGACTCGGGGCGCCTCCGGATCGTGCCACGTCCAGGCCTGCCGCCCGGTGCTGACGACTCACCGTTTGGAACCTGCTCGGTGGACCTTCGTCTTTCCCCAGTTCTCTACATCCCGCGCCACGGGCTGCAGCTCGGCATCGACGTTCGCGGCCGAATCACGCCAACTCTCGAAGCCCTCTATGACGAGCGCGAGATCCCGCCTGAGGGCTTCGTGCTTCATCCGAACCGATTCATCCTCGGCCGGACGATCGAGGAAGTCGAGCTTCCGCTCACGCTCGCCGCGCGCATCGAGGGCCGAAGCTCGGTCGCCCGCGTCGGGCTGCTCGTGCATTTCACGGCACCGACGATTCACGCTGGCTTCGCGGGACGGATCGCGCTCGAGATGATCAACCTCGGCGAGTTCCCGCTGATTCTCCGATCAGGCGCGCCGATCTGTCAGCTCATCGTCGAAACCGTCGAGGGCCTTCCGATTCGCAGCGACTCCCAATTCCAAGGCCAGGCCACGCCGACCGGATCGCCCTGATCCTTCACGCCTTCGCACTCGGCCGCGTCGACACTTCTTGGTGCCAGCGCAACAAGTTCTTCTGCCCCGCCTCCGGATGGAGCTGATTCAGCTGCCCCGCGAAATCGAACGTGGTGAGCGCAAGAATGTCCGCCATCGAATAAGCATCGCCGGCAACGAACGCGCGGCTCGCGAGCTGGCCGTCGAGGAACGCGAACGCATTGCGCACGAGCGCGCGCGCTTGTTCGGCCATCTCGGCGATCTGGTTTTTCATCACCGCCTTGGTGAGCGGCGAGCCGTGGATCCACGCCAAGCCGACGGGCATCATGAAGGTCATCTCGACGCGGCGGTTCCACATGTCGATACGGCCGATGTCGGCCGGCGTGCGGCCGAACAGGCTCGGCTCCGGGTGGAGCGCTTCGAAGTAGCGGCAGATCGCGACGGACTCGGCGATGTGCGTGCCGTCGTCGAGCGCGAGCACGGGAATGCCGCCCAGGGGGTTCACGTTCGCGAGGAACTCCGGCGTGCGGTTCGCGCGCGTCATGATGTCCACCTTTTCGAACGGCACCGAGATGCCCTTCTCGGCGAGAAAAATGTGGACGCGGCGCGGGTTCGGCGCGCCGGGGTACGTGTAGAGCTTCATTGACGACCTCGTTGTGAGGCCGCGAAGATAGACCGCTCGCGCCAGGAGTTCGCAATGCTGAAGCCCCGTTTCGCCCTCGCCGCCACGCTCGTTGCCGCCTCGCTGCTCGGCTGCGAAGCCGCGCAGGACACGCTGCTCGAGCGCGTCGCCTCGCGCCTCGCAACGCCGCGCGCCGACCTCTACGCCGACGACGCGATGCGCGTGCTGATCTGCGGCAGCGCATCGCCGCTGCCGCATCCGACGCGCGCGCGGCCGTGCACCGCGATCTTCGCGGCAGGGAAGATGTGGGTTGTGGACGTCGGGCCGGGCTCGTGGAACCACGTCGGCGGCTGGCGCATTCCGGCGGAGCGCATCGGCGCAGTGCTGCTCACACACTTCCACAGCGATCACATCGGCGAGCTCGGCGAGTGGAACCTGCAGAGCTGGGTGGCGGGCCGGCCTGCGCCCTTGCAAGTGATTGGGCCCGAGGGCGTCCAGAGCGTGGTCGCGGGCTTCAACGAGGCGTATGCGCTCGACCACGAGTATCGCGTCGCGCACCACGGCGCGAGTTTCAACGTGCCGGCGCTCGGGCTGATGGAGGCTGCGCCGGTGGCGTTCGCGGCGGGCGCGACGAGCGCTGTCGTGCACGACGCCGACGGGCTGCGCATCACTGCGTTTCTCGTCGATCACCGGCCAATCGTGCCCGCGGTCGGCTACCGCTTCGATTGGCGCGGTCGCTCGGTCGTGGTGAGCGGCGACACGGTGAAGAGCGCGAACCTAATTGCCGTCGCCAAGGACGCCGACGTGCTCGTGCACGAGGCGCAGGCGAACCACATCTTGAAAGTGCTCGGCAGGGTCGCGGCCGTGAAGCGTCCGCGTGCGGCGAAGATTCTCGCCGACATTCCGAGCTACCACACGACGCCGGTGCAAGCCGCGGAGGCCGCGAACGAGGCGAACGTGAAACTGCTCGTGATGAGCCACCTGACGCCGCCGCCGCCGAACGCGCTGATCGCGCGCATCTTCGTGCGCGGCGTCGACGCCATTCGGCCTAATGGCTGGTTGATGGCGGACGACGGGATGCTGATCACTCTGCCCGCGGATTCGGACGCGATCGAGCAAGGCGAGATCGAGTGAGCGAGCCCGACGCCGCGCTGCGTGGACGCCGCGAGACGACCGTGCGCACGCACATGCAGGCGGAGATCGTGCACGATTGGGACGCGGTGATCGCGACGTTCGCGCACCCGCGTTACGAACTGATCGCGACCGGCGCGGTGCACGACGGCGAGGCCGCCGTGCGCGAGTACTTCCGCGCTGGCCGCGCGATCGTGCCCGATCAGCGCAGTGAGATTCTCTCGCTGCGCCACGCAGACGACGATGCGATTGCGGTCGAGTTCTGGCTGCTCGGCACGCAGACCGGCGGCCCGAACCCGAGCGGCAAGGCGTTCCGCTGCCGAATGGCAGTGCTTTTCGAGTTCGCGCCCGCGAGCGACAAGCTCGTGTGCGAGCGCGTTTATTGGGACAGCGCGACGATCGCTCGCCAACTCGCGGGCTGAAGCGCTCGCGGCGCCAAGAGGCGCCGCGCAGCGCACGGTGCGCTGCGCGGCCGATCTCTACAAGCGCAACGCGCCGCTGCGGATCAGCGATGCGAGTTCCTCGCGCTGCTCGGCGTCCAGGAACTCGTGCAGCTCACGGAGCGCTCCCGCCACCGCCTCCTGCACGCGCTTCGCCGCGTCGACACGCAGCCGAGTGGCCTCGTCCAGACGAGCGGTATCGAGGGCAGCTCCCTCGAGCGCATCGGCCAACGCACCGGCCGCGCGCCGCAGATCCACGGCGCCCTGCTCCCGCTCGACCCGCAGCCGATCCACGATCTTCGCGAGCTTCGCGACCTGCGGGTCGTCCAACTCGAGGCGCTCCGCGAGGAATCGCACGGGCCGCCGCGTGCCGAATCCTCCGGCGCCAAAGAGCGCGTCTCCGAACTGGCTGCTCGCCATCCACGCCCAGCCCGGCGCAGCGCCCGTCGCGTGCGGCGCGTAGCAGCCGGACATGCCCGCGGTTGCGCAGGCGTTGCGCGCGTGATGTCGTCGTCTCCAATAACTGATGAATCCAGGGTGCATCGTTCGTCTCCACTCGCCGGGGCTCCATCGCTCCCAGCGGGGTTCGCATGCGAGCGAAATGCCGCGCATGGGCCGGTGTGTTTTCACCGACGAGCGGAAGCTTCCGCGCGAACGGCAGTCTGGCAAGCGAGGCAACGAGCGCGACAATCACCCGCCCGACGGAGAAGCGCGTGCCGAACGGAAGACGACTCGAAGCCCAGCTCTACCGCTTCGTGAACGCCGCGCTCGAGCCGGCAATTCGCGCGGGGCTCGGCGCGCCGCTGCTCTCGCCGGCAGGCTTCGTCGTCGTCGAGATGACTGGGCGCAAGAGCGGCGAACTGCGCCGGGTGCCGCTTGCTGCGCTGCGCTTAGGCGATCACCTGCTGATCGGCACCCTGCGCGGCGAGCGCTCGCTCTGGGTGCGCAACCTCGCCGCGAACGGCGAAGCGCGCGTCTGGCTGCGCGGCCGTGCGCGTGCGATGCGCGCCTTCGTGCTCGTGCCCGGCGCGAGCACCCGCACGCCGCGCGCGCTCGCGAGCGCGCTGCACCCACTCTGGCGCGCGCTGGCTGCCGGCGCCGAGCGCGGCTTCGCGTTCGCGCTGCTCGCGCCCGCGCCGGAGCGCGCAGCTGTTAGGCGCGCGCGACTCTCGCGGCGAGCCGCCGCTTCACCTCGGGCCACTCGCTCGCGATCACGCTGAAGTAGATCGACGTGCGCAGGTGCCCGTCGGACATCAGCATGTGCGCGCGGAAAGCGCCTTCTTGCTTCGCGCCAATGCGCGCCAGCGCCGCGCGCGATTTCTCGTTGCGCTCGTCGGTCTTGAACTCGACGCGATTGCATCCCAACACCTCGAAGCAGTGCGTCAGTTGCAGCAGCTTCGCCTCGCTGTTCACCGCGCTGCGCTGATACGCGGGCGTGATCCAAGTCGCGCCGATTTCGAGCCGGCGGTGTTGCCGTTCGATCGACAAGTACGTCGTCGAGCCGACGATGCGGCCGGTGGCGCGGTCGATGGTCGCGAAGGGCGTCACGGTGCCCGCGGCCAGCCCAGCGATGCATCCCTTCACGTAAGCGCGCATCGCTTCTTCCGTCTCCATCGAGAACGGGTAGTACGGAAACAACCCGAAGCCACAGCCCGCCGCGACGAGACCGTCCGCGTGTTCTTCACGCATCGGTTCGAGTCGCACGTGTGCGCCTTCCAGCATGACCGGATCGATTTGCATCGCGTCTCCTGGGGAGGGACCGCAAGCTAGCGGCGAGCGTGGCGACGCGTCGCCGCGCGGCGCATCATGCGCTTCCTCGAAGGAGCGCCCCCGATGCCGATGCCGCGTGGAATCCCGATCGTCGACCTAATGCTCGGTTTCCCGATTCTCGATCACGCGAAGACCTACGACTTCCTGCGTCAGCAAGCCAACGACGGCTGGTCGAAGGAGAGCACCTTCCCGGTCGAGTACATGTTCAAGGGCGTGCCCTACGACTGGGGCAAGGGCCGCGATCCGATCGAAGTGACGCTCGAAGAGATGGACAAGTGGGGCATTCGCTGGGCGCCCGCGAGCCCGCTCACCGAGACCGGGCGCAAGGCGCTCGCGAATCACCCGAATCGATTCTTCGGGACGCTCCAGGTCGATCCGAACACGGGCATGGAGGCGGTGCGGCTCGCGCAGCGCATGCACGACGAGTTCGGCATCAAGGCGCTCTCGACTTTCCCCGCCGGCCTTCAACCGCAAGTTCCCATCAATGACAAAAAGTTCTACCCGCTCTACGCGAAGGCCTGCGAGCTCGACATCGCGTACTTCGTGAACGCGGGCGTGCCGGGGCCGCGCGTGCCGATGGCGTGCCAGAAAGTCGAGCACCTCGACGAGGTGTGCTGGTTCTTCCCAGAACTGCGCATCGTGACGATGCACGGCTGCGAACCGTGGGAAGATCTCGCGGTGAAGCTGATGCTGAAGTGGCCAGGGCTTCACTACTGCACCAGCGCGTTCGCCCCGAAGCACTATCCGCCCGCGATCATCAAGTACGCGAACACGCGCGGCGCGGACAAGATCTTGTACGCGGGCTACCACCCGATGGGCCTCTCGCTCGAGCGCATCATGACCGAGATGCCGAGCGTGCCGTTCCGCGATCACGTCTGGCCGAAGTTTCTGCGCGAGAACGCGCTGCGGGTGTTGAAGCTGAAGGAGTGAGCCATGCCCGAACTCGGCTATCGCCCCTTCGACGCGGACAACCATTACTACGAGGCCGAGGACGCCTTCACGCGCCACGTCGAGAAGCGCATGCAGAAGCGCTGCGTCGAGTGGGTGGAGCTGCGCGGGCGGCGCCGGATTCTCGTCGGCGGCAAGCTCGACAAGTTCATCCCAAACCCGACGTTCGACCCGGTTTCGGCGCCCGGCGCGCTCGAGGATTACTTCCGCGGCGTGAACCCGAGCGGCAAGTCGATGGCGG
The DNA here is from genome assembly GCA_031387905.1 of Deltaproteobacteria bacterium. Lineage (GTDB taxonomy): Bacteria > Myxococcota_A > UBA9160 > UBA9160 > UBA6930 > VGRF01. Next base: position 3,949 of record JANNDT010000317.1, on the reverse strand, counting down.
AGCTGTTCGGGAACTTGCAGCCGATCCAGCCGGCGTTTCGCAATCGCGACGCGCGCCTAACAGCCATGGATGCGCAGGGCATCGAGCGCGTGCTGCTCTTCCCGACGCTCGGCTGCGGCATCGAGGCGCCGCTCGCGCACGATCCCGAGGCGACGCTCGCCGCACTCAGCGGCTTCAACCGCTGGCTCGAAGACGACTGGGGCTACGCGTACCGTGAGCGCATCTTCGCGGTGCCGATGCTCTCGCTCGCCGCGCCAGAGCTCGCGGTTGCGGAGCTCGAGCGCGTGTTAGAGCGCGGCGCGCGCATGGTCTACCTGCGGCCCGCGCCGGTGCCGCGCGCACAGGGCAGCGTCGGCTTCGGCGACGCCGCGCACGATCCGTTCTGGGCGCGCTGCGCCGAGGCCGGCGTCGCGGTCGCGTTCCATACCGGTGACAGCGGCTATGGCCGCCACGTCGCGGCGTGGGAAGGCGCAAAACAAATGGAGGGCTTTCGCGGCATGGCGTTCGGCATGGCCACGATGCAGGGCCGGGCCATCATCGACACAATGGCTTCCCTGATCGTGCACGGCGTCTTCGCGCGCCACCCGACACTGCGCGTGTGCTCGATCGAGAACGGCGCGTTCTGGGTGCCGTGGTTGTTCTCGAACTTGAAGAAGGCATACGGTCAAATGAAGTGGGCGTTCGCCGAAGACCCGCGCGAGACCTTCAAGCGTCATGTCTGGATCGCGCCCTATTTCGAGGACGACATCCGCGCGCTCGCGAACTCGATCGGCGTCGACCACGTGCTGTTCGGCAGCGACTTCCCGCACGCAGAAGGCCTCGCGAACCCGCTCGACTTCACCAAGGAGTTGGCGGCGTTCTCGGCGGACGAAGTGCGCAGCATCATGCGCGAGAATTTCGAGTTCATCGCGACGCCGCAGCCGAGCTGGCGGGCATGACGCTAGCGGCGCCTAATTCCTGCCGATCGTGAGCGTCGCGCCGTCCACCCAGACGGTGCCCGCGCCTTCGACCACGACGTTCAGCCTCGCGCGGATCGGCTCCTGATCGTCATTGAGCAGGAGCTGCGCTTCGTGCGTGCTCCATTCGCTGGTCCCCGCGATCTGCGAGTGCAGCGCGTGAACAGTCGATACGCCGACACCGTCGATCGTCACCAACAGCTCGAGGTAGGCGCGGCCCATGACGTTCTCGCCGCGCAATTTCGCGCGATAGGCGAGGCGCGGGAGTCTCGGCGCGTCGAGCGGCACGTCGGCGATCTGCACCACGGTGCGTTCGCCCGTGGCGTCGATGCGCAGCGAGCCGCGGCCGTCTGTGGAAACCGCGGGATCGATCGCCACGCCGGTCTGCGTGATCACGCTGCGCGTGGAATCGATCCCGTCCGCGTAGAGCGCCATGTCGGGCAACTTGTCAGGCGCGGGCTTGCAGGCGGAAAGAACCAACAGGGCCGCGGCGGCGGCGAATCGTCTCATTGCGTTTCCCCTCGAGAGCGAAGCGAGCGCAGCGCGCCGACACTCGAATAAGTCGATACGCAGTACGGCACGAGCAGCGTGAGCGCCATCTTGAAGAGGCGCGCGCGGTCGAGCTCGCCGCGCAGGAGCGCGTCGCCGTGGTTGATCGTGATGAGCAGTGCGCCCACCACGACGGACATCAGCAGCGCGCGCCGCACGACGCCCGCGGAAGTCGCGAGCGCGAGCCAGTTCTGTGCGGTTTGCGGGCTCATCGCGAAACGCTCGCGTCGCTCGGCGCGGAAGTTCGTGACTTCGAGGCGCACGCCGTCCGGGTCGACGATGAACGTCGCGTAATAATCAGGCGCGTATTCGGGGTAGAGGCGCGGCGCGCTCACGGAAATCCCCGCTGCGGCAATACATCGCGCGACGCGATCTACGGCGGCTTCGTCCTCGACACGAAAACAAAAATGGTGCAGGCCCGGTGCGTACGGGTCGTGCGGCGCCGCTGAGCGCGCAGGCCGCAGCGCGAGGCTGAAGTGCCGGTTGATGTAATGGATGTGCGGATCGCCGCCGATCGGCGCGCGCGCTTTTACGTGGCCGAGCACATCGACGAGCACCGTGTCGTAGAAGCGTTCGCTCGACGCGAGATCGCGCACGCTCAGGTAGACGTGGTCGATGCCGAGCACGGCGGCCGCCTCGCCGCTCACCGGCGCACCTCGAAGCCGGCCGCGCGCGCGTCCCAAGTCTCGAGTGTTACGCCGCGCTCGCGCAACTTGTACTTCTGGACGCGGCCCGTCGGCGTTTGCGGCAACTCGCGGAGCAACTCGACGTAGCGCGGCACGAAGAAATGTGGCGCAGTGTCGTTCACGAAGCGGCAAAGCTCCTCGGGCGTTGCGCTCGCGCCCGGCTTCAGCACAGCGCACAGCTTCATCTCGGCCTCGGCAGCCAGCTGCTCGGAGACGACCGCGTGCGCCGCGCACTGCTGCACCGCAGGGTGCGCCGAAAAGGCGGCCTCGACTTGGAAAGACGAGATGTTACGGCCCTTGAAACGGATGAAGTCCTTCTTGCGATCGACGAAATAGAAGTTGCCGTTCGCGTCGCCCCGCGCGAGATCGCCGGTGTGGTACCAGAGGTTTCGCCACGCGCTGACGGTGGCTTCGGCGTCGTTGAAATAGCCGTTGAAAATCTGGAACGGCGCGGTTGGACGCACGCAAAGCTCGCCCGCCACCCCGGCCGGTACTTCCAGATCGTGATCGTCGAGCAGTCTCACCTCGATGCCGTCCGCAGGATCGCCGAGTGCGTTCTCGGGATACGCCACGCCGGGGCGGCGCGAGAGCAGCCCCATCACCTCGCTCTGCCCCATGCCTTGGTGAATCTCCTCGATCCCGAAGCGCTCCTTGAACGGGCCGATCAGCTTGTCCGGCATGGGCACCATGCCGGCGCTGCGCACCGGGTTATTGCGGTCGTCGGCGCGCGCTGGCTGTTGCCACAGAAAGATGTGCATCGCGCCGAGCGTGAAGACCATCGTGGCGCCGTAATAACGGCAGCGCTCCCAGAACTCGGTCACCGAGAAGCGCGGGTCCATCGCAACGGGCACGCCGCACACGAGCGCGCGGTAGACGTTCGCCACCCACGCCGCCGATTGATACATGGGCAGGCAGCTGTAGATGACTTCACCTTCGCGGAGGCCCGCGTTGTTCGCGCCGTCGAGCGCCGCCCGCAGCCAGACGTTGTGGCTCTGCATCACGCCTTTGGACTTGCCCGTGGTGCCGGAGGTCCAGAGGATCGCGGCGGTATCGCCATAATAGAGTTCGCGGTCGTCGGGTTCGTTGCCAGGCGCCTGCGCGAACTGTTCGAGCGGGATCGCCTCGACGTGGCTCGGCAGACCGGCGGGCGGCTTTCCGCGCACGATCACGCGCTCGAACGGCAGCGTTCCGTTGCACGCGCTCAGCGCGCGCTCGATCCCCGGCGCGTCTGCCACGAGCACGCGCGCGCGCGAATCCTCGAGCGACTCGCGCAGCCACGTGCCCTTGTAGTCGGTATTCGTCGGCACCCAGATTGCGCCGAGCTTATTCAGGCCGAGCGTCGTCCAGATCCAGTCCGGACAAGTGTCGAGCAAGAACGCGACGTTTTCGCCGCGCGCCACGCCGAGTTCGCGAAACGCGCGCGCACTCGCGTTAGCGAGTTCGTTCGCACGCCCGTAACTCCAGCGCTCTTCGTTCCAGCGCACGAACAAGTCATTCGGAATCTTCTCCGCCTGCCGGCGCAAGCAACGCCCGAGCAACCGATCCGAGAGATCCGAAAGATCAAGCTTGTTCACGCGCAACGCCTCGCCACAGAACCGCGCAGTCTACTCAGCGCGCGAAGCGCACGCGGGAGGCGCGGCTCAAAGCCGCGCCGACCCGCGCCACTCCCAAAGAAAACGACCGCTCGGAGGCCAAGCACAAGCAGACGCGGCGGGGCGGGGGGCTGCGGCGCCGAGGTAAAGCGCAGGCGCGGCCCAA
>JANNDT010000029.1:0-4839 GCA_031387905.1 Deltaproteobacteria bacterium | reverse complement strand
CTCGAAGCACTCGTGCGCCGCGAAGGCGCGCGCGCCGCGGACAGCGCAGTCGAAGCGCTGTTCGACGCCGACGCCGACGTGCAAGCCGCCGCGTTGCGCACGCTGCCCGCGTTCCCCGCCGAAGCCGCGCCGCTACTGCGCGCGCGCGTATTCGGCGCCCGCGCGAACGACACCGCCGCAATCAAGCCCGCGCTCGCGGGCCTCTCGCTGCTCGGCAAAGACGGCCAGATCGTGCTGCTCGAGATCGAACGCGAGCACCCGAACGAAGAACTCCGCCAACTCGCGCGCTTCCTGCTCGGCCGCGAGCCCGCGCACTGAGCCTCCCCCAGCGCGTAAGTCACCACGCGGGGACGTTCATACTTGTTGGTGACTTGTGGGACACAGTTCGCGCGGCCAACACTGTCCCCGTAAGTAACCAGCAGGTATGAACGTCCCCGCGGTGACTTACTCTGACTCCTACTCGCGCCTCGTCGCGCGCCACTACGACGCGCTGAATGCGGTTCTCCGCGGCGCCTCGCAGGATGTCGCGTTCTATCGCGCCCTCGCGCTCGAGAGCGGCGGGCCGGTGCTCGAACTCGGCTGCGGCACCGGCCGCACGCTGCTCCCGATCGCGCACGCGGGCATCGCCTGCGTCGGCGTCGATGCTTCGCGCGACATGCTCGAGGTGCTGCGCGCGAAGCAGCCGCCCGCGAACCTGGAGATCGTGCACGGGCTGATGGAGACGCTCGATCTCGGCGCGCGCCGCTTCGCGCTGATCACGATTCCGTTCCGCGCGTTCTCGCACCTGCTCGATGTGGAATCGCAACTCGCCACTCTCGCGCGCGTGCGGTCGCACCTAACACCTGGCGGCCGCCTCGCGCTCGACGTCTTCGACCCCAGACTCGATCGCATCGCGCTCGCCGAGGAACCCGAGGCGCTCGCCGCCAGCGCGAACACGCCGCGTGGCCGCGTCGCGCGCTACGACACGGTGCGCCGCGACGCCGCGCGCCAGCTGCTCACGCTGCGCGTGCGCTTCGTCGCCGACGCGCCCGAGGATTGCGGCGAGGGCGAACTCCAGCTGCGCTGGTTCCACCGCTACGAACTCGAGCACCTGCTCGCGCGCGCGGGCTTCGCGATCGAGGCGCTCTACGGCGGCTTCGATCGCCGCGCCTGGGCGCCCGGCGGCGAGACGATCGTGGTCGCGCGCGCGGCCTAGCGCGGCACTCGCACCAGCCCCTCTTGCGCGACCGAGGCGATGCGCGCGCCGCTCGGGTCGTACATCGCGCCGTGCACGAGACCGCGCGCGTCGTGCGCGACCGGGCTGTGCGAGGCGTACAGGATCCAGCCGTCGAAGCGCGCGCGGCGGTGCAGCCAGACCGCGTGGTCGAGGCTCGCGACGCTGCGCCGGCCCCAGGGCAGTCCGTGCGGGCGCGAAGCCGTCGAGAGCAGTGTGCGGTCGCTCGCGTAGACGAAGAGCGCCTCGTGCAGACGCGGGTCATCGGGCAGCGGCCCGATCGCGCGCAGCCAGACCCGCTTGTTAGGCGGCTGCGCCGCGCCGCTCGGGTCGTCCGGGTCGCACACGCGCACCTCGATCGCCTGCCGCCGCTTCGCGCGCGTGTCGTGCAGCATCGCGGCACGCAAATCCTCCCAGTCGGGCAGCCCCTCGGGCGGCGGCGCTTCGGGCCGCGGGTCCTGGTGCGCAACGCCGGTCTCGGCGACGCAGAAGCTCGCGTCGAGATTGAAGATCGCCTCGCCGCCCTGATGAGCCACCACGCGCCGCGTCGTGAAGCTCCTGCCGTCGCGAATGCGATCGACCGTGAAACGGATCGGCGCGCCGTGCTGACCCGGGCGCAGGAAGTACGCGTGCAGCGAGTGCAGGGCGCGTTCGTGCGGCACCGTGGCGCTCGCGGCGAGTGCGGACTGCGCGGCGACGAGCCCGCCGAAGAGGCGCCCTTCGCCGCGCGGCGTCTGCGCGAGATAAAGATCGCGATCGAGCGCTTCGAGCGTGAGCAGCGAGAGCAGCGTGTCGAGCGGAGAACGGCGCGGCTTCGCGTTGGGCACGGCGAGCGAGTCTAATCAGCTTCGACGAGCGCCGTGAGTCCTTCGACCGCAACAACACGCACCCGCGCGCCCGCCGCAATGCGCGCGACGCCCGGCGCACACAACGCACGCCAACGCTCCGCCCCAACGCGCACCGTGCCACTCGGCGCGAGCTCACTCTCCGCGACGCCGCGCCTGCCCACCAAATCGTGCGGGCCTCCGCGCCCGCTGCCCTCGTACGCGTGCGCAACAAACAGCGCCATCACGCCGTCCTTCGCGACCCACACCGCAAGCGCCCCAAGCGCCGCCCACCCCGGCACCGCAAACCACTCCCAAGCCGCGAACGAGAGCGCCGAAGCGAGCGCAATACCCGGCAACTGAAACGCCGCGTATCGGACAAGAGCTGCGCGAGAAGGACGAGTCCGCTTCACACCGGGACATCTACCGCGCGAAGCGTATTCGCGTCGAGCACACCAAACGACCAACCTCGCAAACGAAGCGCCTCGAACCAGGGCGCGAGGCCGCAAGCGAAGCGCGCAGCGAGGCGGAGTCCTCGGAGCCGAGCGGAGATCAACAAGGAAAGATCGCGCGGCTTTGAGCGCGATTCAGATCGCCGAGGCGCGAACCAGCCGAAATACGAAGCGCTACCTAAGACCGCGCCTCATCATCTCCTCGGCGATCTGGATCGCGTTCAAAGCCGCGCCCTTGCGCAGGTTGTCGCTCACCTGCCACAGCCACAGCTTGTTACTGCCGAGGTCCTTGCGCACGCGCCCGACGAACACTTCGTCGCGCCCAGCCGCGTCGAGCGCCGTCGGGAACACGTTGTGCTTCGGATCGTCCATCACGATCACGCCGGGGAACGCGGCCAGCGCCTTGCGCGCATCGTCGGCGGTGAGCAGGCGCTCTGTCTCGACCAGCATCGCCGCCGAGTGGCCCACCATGACCGGCACGCGCGTGCAGGTCATCGCCACGTCGAGCTTGTCGTCGCCGAGGATCTTGCGCGTCTCTTCGAGCAGCTTGATTTCCTCGCTCGAGTAACCGTCGTCGCGGAACGAATCGCAGAGCGGCAGCACGTTGTGCGCGATCGAGGCCGGGTAGGTCTTTAGCGTCGGCGGCGTACCACGAGAGGTCTCGCCGAGTTGGCGCGCGAGTTCCTCCATGCCCGGCTTGCCGGTGCCGCTCACGGCCTGAAAGGTCGTAACAACGACGCTCTTGAGGCCGGCCACACGCCGCAGTGGCTCGAGCGCCATCACGAAGCCAATCGTCGTGCAGTTCGGGCAGGCGACGATGCCGCGGTGTTTTTCGAGCGCCTGCGGGTTGATCTCGGGCACCACCAGCGGCACCTGCGCGTCCATGCGCCAGGTGCTCGACTTATCAATCGCGACGCCGCCAGCTTTCGCGACCGCGGGCGCGAGTTCCTTCGAGAGCGAGCCCGTGGCCGCGAAGAACGCGAAGTCGATGCCCTCGAACGAGTCGGGCCTCGCCTCGTGCACCGGGATGTCGCGGCCCGCGAACTTCACCGTGGTGCCGACCGAGCGCTCGCTCGCGAGCGCCCGCAGCTCGCCCAGCGGGAAACCGCGCTTCGCGAGTAGGTCGAGCACCACCTCGCCCACGGCGCCCGTCGCGCCGACCACCGCCACGTTGCGCTTGCGGTTGGTGGGGCTGGCCATGGGCTCACTCCTTGGTGTCACGTGCGGTATCGGGCCGACGGAAGCGCAGGAAGATTCCGAGGGGAGCGCGGGGTGTCAACGCACCGGCGTCTGGCCAGCTCGCGCCTCCCGTTTCGCCCAATAGCGCTGCACGAAGGCGGGGCGGTGATCGGCGCTCGGCTGCGGTCTCGCCGCTTCCTCGACGCGGGCCGTCCACGCCGCGAGCCGCTGCTCGCCCTCTGCGAACGCCACCGCCGGTGCTACCGCCGTGCTTTCCGCGAACCACCTCGCCTCGAGTTCGTCGCGCTCTCTCGCGAACAGCGGCAGCAGCCGCGCCGGGTCGCGCGACACGGTTCGGTGGAGGCGCTCGTGGCGCCACCAGAGCGTGGCCTCGTCAAAGCGATCGCTCGGCGCGGGGCCGAGATCGAGCGGCTCACTCACGCACACGGGCTTGAAGAGCGAGGTGCACGGCGCGGCGGTGCCCGTGACGAAGTGGCGCACGCCGCTCGGCGTCAGTTCCGCGATCCACGACGCCGTCGTCTGCGAACTCGCGAGCCGCCCGCCGGCGTGAGCGCACGGCGCGTTCAGGCCGCCGTTGTGCCAGCGGTAGCGCGGCGCATCGCCCGCGCCGGGGCCGTGCGACCTAAGCGCTGCGGCGAGGTCTGCCAGCGAACGCGCGCCCTGTGCCGCAGCGAGTGTGCAGGCACGGCGCTCGGCGGCGCCGGCGACGCGCGCGCGCAGGGTATCCGAGTGTTCGCGCGCGAAGCCGTCGAGGGTGAGCGCATTCGAGATCGCATACGCGCTGCTGACGCGCTCGGCGCGCCACTGCTGGCCCGCGGTCTCGAGCACGAAAGCGCCGAGCGGGTCCGCGACCAAGTAACTGTTGTGGTAGGTGAAGGCTCTGCTCTCGTGGCCGCAGCCGCCGCCTTGGCCGTGGGTTTCGAGCAGCTCGCCGATCAGAGCGACCGCGCGCTCGCCGCTGTCGGCGCGCTCGAGCGCGAGCCGCAGCAAGTCCATTCCTGTTAGGCCTGTGGCTGCGTAAGGTTGCTTCGTGAATACGGCCTCGTTGCCGATCGTGACGCCGTGCTCGTTCGCGCCGATCTCGGCGCCCCACATCCAGAAGGGGCGCGAGAGCAGCGTCGAGTGCGTCTCGAGCGCCTCGGCAATCTCG
>JANNDT010000211.1:0-6537 GCA_031387905.1 Deltaproteobacteria bacterium | reverse complement strand
TCATCTTGCCGCCGCAGCGCGGGCACTCGAGCACGTCGACGGCGAAGACGCGTCGCAAGAGTTCGGCCCAAGCGAGTCGCCTCGGCCGAACCGTGGTTGGCCGCTCGCCAGGGCCCGAGGTCGGAAGGGCGTGTCGCGTCGAATCGGACGGCCTCGCCACCGCTCGGTTGGCGGCAGCGATCGGGCTCGGTGCCCGGGCCCGAGAGTTCAGACCGGCCGTCCTCGCGCGTGCCGCCCGCGTTCGAGCGCCGGCCCCTCGTCAGGCCGCTCAGCCCGCCCTGACCAAGAAAGCCCCGGTCATCGTGCTGACGAGCTTTCAGTCGGCCGGCGCCACCACCAACAGCGCGCGGCGGCGCTGGTATTCCGCCTCGGAGATCGTTCCCGCGCGGCGCGCCGCGGCGAGTTCCGCGAGCGCGCGCAGGTGTTTCGGGTCCGCAGGCGAAACACCTTCGTCAACCGGAGCTTTCAGCGCACCCGGCGCCGCGGTTTCCATCAGGATCGTGCGGCGACGCCCCGAGTCGGTTTCGGCCACGGGCTCGCGGAAAAGATCCGCGCGCCAATCGACCGCGAACCCGCTCGTTCCGAGCGCTTCGACGTGCGGCCCCGGCACTGCCTTGAACGCCTGGGTTCCGCGCCCCGCGATCGGCTCGGGCTGCGCGCCGTTTTCGCCTGCGGGCAGTTCGCGATCCGCGTCGGCGAAATACAACTGCAAACGATTCTGGGCGTCGATGAACGCGACGAAGCTGGTCGCGAAGGTGCGCGAGAACACGCCGAGCCTGCGCTCGCTGCGCGTTGCGCGCACCACCACCTCCTGCGTCGCGTCTGCTCGCGCGAGCGCGCTCGCGAGTGCGCTGCCCAGCTTGTGCGCGAGCGCTCCCGGAACCGCGGGCCGCCGCGCGCTCGCGTCGCCCGCGCTCTCGCGCACCTCGACGCGCGTGAGCACGTTCGCAGCGCGCAACGCCGAGATCGCGGCCGGGTGCGCGAAGCCGCGCGGGACGGGCGCGCCGTTCTTTATTTCGCTGCGCAGCGCAACCGTTAGGTCCGGCGCGTCTTGCAGCGGCACGCGTAAATAGCGCGCGCCGCAGCCGAGCGAGAGCAACGTGGCAGCGGCGACGAGCGCGCGCGCGAGGCGGCCTCTGAAGCTGCGAAGCCTAAGTACTGAGCGCATTCGTGATCCGATACGCGGCGAAGCTGGCGCCGTAGGCGAGCGCGAGCAGATAGCAGAACGCGAACGCTGGCCAGCGCCAGGAGTTCGTCTCTCGCGCGAGCGTCGCGATCGTCGATGTGCACTGCAGCGCGAACACGAAGAACACGAGCAGCGCCGCCACCGTGCCGGGCGTGTAGATCTTCGCGCCGCTCTCGCGGTCGCGATCGTTCGCCAGCGCCTCGCGCAGCGATGTGCCGTCCTCGTTGCCCGAAGCCGCGTAGATCTGCGCAAGCGTCGAGACGATCACCTCGCGCGCCGCGAGGCTCGCGACGAGCCCGACGCCGATCTTCCAGTCGAAGCCGAGCGGCTCGATCGCGGGCTCGATCGCGCGACCGATCCAGCCGCCGGCGCTGTGCTCGAGTGCGTAGGCCGCGGCTTGTTCCTGGCTGAGGCCGGTCGGCGTCTCGACGCGCGGGAATGTCAGCAGCACCCAGAGCACGATCGACACGCCCAGGATGATCGTGCCAGCGCGGCGCAGGAAGCGGCTCGCGGCGCCCCAGACCTGCGAGAGCACGAGCTTCGCGGTGGGCATCCGGTACGGAGGCAGCTCGAGGTAGAAAGGCATCGCGTCGGCTTTCACCAGCGTGCGGCCGAGGATCGCGGCAGCGATGAAGGCGCTCAGCGCGCCCAACAAGTAGAGGCCGAGCAGCACGAGGCCCTGCAGCCCGAGCGGGCCGAGCACTTTGCGCGCAGGCACGAAAGCGCCGATCAGCAGCGCGTAGACGGGCAGGCGCGCGGAGCACGTCATCAGCGGCGCGACCAGCATCGTGACGAGGCGCTGCGTCGCGGAGGGGATCGTGCGCGTCGCCATGATCCCGGGCACCGCGCAGGCATACGACGAGAGCAGCGCAACGAAGGCGCGGCCCTCGAGCCCGATGCGCCCCATCAGCCGGTCGACCACGAACGCAGCGCGCGCCATGTAGCCGACGTCTTCGAGGAAGTAGAGCAAGCTGAAGAGCAGCAGGATCTGCGGCAGGAAGACGATCACCGAGCCGACGCCCGCGATCACGCCGTCCGCCACGAAATCAGCGACGACGCCGGCCGGAAGGATCGCGCGCGCGGCGCCCGCCCCGACCGAAATGAGGGCGTCGATCGCGTTCATCGCAGGCGTCGCCCAGGCGAAGATCAGCTGGAAGAAGAACACCATCACGAGTGCGAACAGGCCCGTTCCGAGCACGGGGTGGAGCACCACGCGGTCGATCGCCTCGGTGACGGGGCTGCGCCCAGCACGCGTGACGAGCGCGGCCGCGAGCACCGACTCGACCCACGCCCGGCGGTCGTCGCGCGCCTGCGGCGGCGGGATCGGCGGGCGGCTCCAGGCCTCGGGGTTCGGCAGTAGGCGACGCAATTCGCCGAGTCCAAGCCCACGATGCCCAACAACTCCTACGACCGGCACGCCGAGTGCGGTCGAGAGCCGCGCGAGGTTCAGTTCGCCGCCGCGCGCGCGCAGTTCATCGATCATCGTGACCACGACGCAGGCGGGGGTGCCGAGCGCGAGCGCCTGCGCGACGAGCGAGAGCGAGCGCTCGATCGTGCAGGCATCCACGGTGATGACGATGCCGTCGGGCGGCGCGACGCCCGCAATCTCGCCGCGCAGCACGCGCGAAACCACCGCCTCGTCGGGGCTGAGCGGCGTCAAGCTGTAGGTGCCGGGCAGGTCGATCACTCGCAGGCGGTGGCCGTCCACCTTTGCGTCGCCCTCGCGGCGCTCGACCGTCACCCCCGGGTAGTTGCCGACCCGCGCCCGCAAGCCGGTAAGCGCGTTGAACAGAGTGGTCTTGCCCGAGTTCGGGCTGCCGACCAGCCCGAGCCGCACCACCCGGTCGACGTGTGCCGCCGCGCTAGCCACGCCGCACCCGGATCGCGCGGGCTTCGGTTGCCCGCAAGCACAGCTGGCTTCCGCGCAGCTCGTATACCCGCGGGTCGCGGAGCGGCGCGCGGCGGCGCACGGTGACGAGGGTGCCCGGCACGAAGCCGAGATCCTCGAGGCGCTGCGCCAAGGTTGCGGCGGCGTCTACCCCGACCACCGACGCGGATTCCCCAAGGCCAAGCCGGTCGAGCGTGATCTGGTCGGGATTTTCTAGATGGGGCACGGAACAGCCTCTGAAAACGACTTTCAATTTCGCTCAGATGGCTCTGTTCGGCTAGTCGCGTTCGCTCTTGAACTCGCGAGACATCAGTTGCCGGGCGGCGTGGCTGGGCGAAATCTGCCCATCGAGCACCGCGCGCAGCCCCGTCGCGATCGGCATGGCGATCCCGAGCTTCGCCGCGAGCCCACAGGCGGCGTAAGTCGTGCGCACCCCCTCGGCTACCTCGTTCATGCTCGCCACGATCTCGCCGAGGCTGCGGCCGCGCGCGATTTCGAGGCCGACCGTTCGGTTGCGCGAGAGGTCGCCGGTGCAGGTGAGGATCAGGTCGCCCATACCGGAGAGGCCGAGAAACGTGAGCGGGTCGGCGCCGAGCGCGATGCCGAGGCGCGCGATCTCGTGCAGCCCGCGCGTCATCAGCGCAGCGCGCGCCGAGAGGCCCGTGCCGAGGCCGTCGCTCATGCCGACCGCGATCGCGATGACGTTCTTGAGCGCGCCGCCCACTTCGACGCCCACGATGTCGGGGTGCGTGTAACAGCGGAACGCGGGCGACGAGAGCACGCTCTGCACCGAGATCGCGTAGGCCTCATCGGCGCACGCGAGCGTGACGGCGGTGGGTTTGCCCGCGGCGACTTCGCGCGCGAACGACGGCCCCGACAGCGCGACGACGCGCGGGCGCAGACGCTCAGGCAACACTTCCTCGAGCACGCTGTGCATCAAGCGCAGCGTCTCGACCTCGATGCCCTTCACTGTCGAGACGACGATCGCTTCGGCGTCCATCCGCCGGCCCGCTTCGCTCATCACCTCGCGCACGCCGTGGCTCGGAATCGCGCAGATCACGAGTGCGCGGCCTGAGAGCGCGTCGCCCAGATCCGACGTGACGCGCACGCTGTTCGGCAGCGCGAACTCGCTCAGATATTTCGGGTTGCGACGTTCGCGCTGCATCTCGTCGGCCATCGCGGCGTCGCGCGCCCAGAGCGTGACGTCGTGCGCGCGAGCGGCGAGCAGCGCGAGACAAGTTCCGAAGGTGCCTGCACCGAGCACTGCGACGCGTGTCGACATGCAGTGCACTTTATCAACGCGCAGCGCGTGTGGACCGCACGAAAAACCCGTTGAATCGAAGAGCCCTCGCGCTACTCTGCGCGCGCTTTTTTCAGCCGCGACGCGCAGTTAACACGAGTTCCACGCACGCAGAGCGGCGCCCTTCGCAGGACCATTTCAAGGAGAGCGTTTTGCTCGCCGAATTCGCCGGCGTTCTGTTGATTCTCGCGCTGGCGGTCATCGTCGCGAGCCTAATGGTCTCCGCGCCCAAGCTGCTTGGGCCGAAGCGCGACTTCCCCGAGAAGCTCGACCCGTTCGAGTGCGGCGAGAAGCAGATCGTCTCCCCGAAGCAGCGCTTCTCCGTCAAGTTTTATCTCGTCGCGATGCTGTTCGTGCTGTTCGATCTCGAAGCGATGTTCTTCTATCCGTGGGGCGCGCTGTTCCGCGATCTCGGCGTGTATGGCTTCGTTGCGATGAGCGTGTTCACGGTTCCGCTCGTGCTCGGCCTCGTCTACGAGTGGCGCAAAGGGGCGCTCGAGTGGTGAACGCAAGCGCAGCGCGCAGCGAGGCGAAGCCGAGCGAAGTCGAACAGTGGCCTCGGTCTGGGCTGCGGAGAAAGCCCGCGCGCTGGCCGCGCTGCCAGTGGCCACTGCCATGAACGCCCCGGCCACGCTCTCCGCCGAATCCCGCGCCCGCATCGAGCGCGAGATGGCGAAGTTCCCGAAGAAGCGCGGCGCGCTGCTCGCGGCGCTGCACATCGCGCATGCAGAGCACGGCTGGATTTCGCCGGAGCTCGCGAAGACGCTGGCGGCGCTGTTCGAGATCCTGCCCATCGAAGTGATGGAGGTGGTCTCGTTCTACAACATGTTCTACGACCGCCCGCAGGGCCGGCACCACGTCTACGTGTGCACGAACTTGCCGTGCTCGCTGCGCGGCGGGCGCGGGATGTTACGGGCGATCGAGGCGCACCTCGGCGTGCGCGCCGGTGAGACGACGCCCGACGGCCGCATAACGCTCGGCCACGAGGAGTGCCTCGGCGCCTGCGCCTACGCGCCGATGCTGCGCGTTGGCGAGACCTATCACGAGAACCTGGACGTCGAGCAGGCTGTGCGCCTGATCGACGCGCTCGAGTAACAACACGATGGGCCAGAAGGCGCCGTACATCACCAATTATTTGACGCAGCACTTCGCCGACGACGGCTACGGCAGAGTCGACGGCTACGTGGCGCGCGGCGGCTACGAGGCGGCGCGCCAAGCGATTACGCGCATGACGCCGGACGAAGTCTCGACGCTCGTCAAAGATGCCGGGCTGCAAGGCCGGGGCGGCGCGGGCTTCGGGGCGGGCCTCAAGTGGACGTTCATGCCGAAGGGCAACGAGAAGCCGAAGTATTTGGTGTGCAACGCCGACGAATCGGAACCGGGCTCGTTCAAGGATCGCTTGCTGATGGAGCGCGGCCCGCATCAGATGCTCGAGGGCATCCTGATCGCAGCCTGGGCGACCGGCGCGGAGAAGACCTTCATCTACATCCGCGGTGAATACGCGTTCGCCGCGGAGCAACTTCAGCGCGCGATCGACGAGGCCTACTCCCGCGGTTACCTCGGCAACCGCATCATGGGCACGCAGCTCGCTCACGACGTGGTGCTCGTGCGCGGTGCGGGCGCCTACATCTGCGGCGAAGAGACCGGCTTGCTCGAATCGCTCGAAGGCAAGAAGGGCCAGCCGCGCAAGAAGCCGCCGTTTCCGGCGATGTACGGCGCCTTCGGCATGCCGACCACGGTGAACAACGTCGAGACCTTCAGCCACGTCCCGCACATCATCAAGAACGGCAAGGATTGGTTCCGTGGCTTCGGTACGGAGAAAAGTCCTGGAACCACGGTCTTCGGCGTCTCGGGCCACGTTGTTAGGCCGGGTCTTTACGAGCTGCCGCTCGGCACCAAGCTCGACGAGATCATCTTCGAGCACGCGGGCGGCGTGCCCGACGGCAAGAAAGTGAAGGGCGTGATTCCCGGCGGCATGTCGATGCCGATCTTGCCCGCGGGCCAGCTCGACGTGCCGATGGCGAACGAGTTCCTGCGCGAGCGCAAATCGATGCTCGGCACCGGCGGCATCATGGTGATGGACGAGACCACCTGCATGGTGCGCGTCGCCTGCGTGATCTCGTATTTCTTCCGCGACGAATCCTGCGGCCAGTGCACGCAGTG
>JANNDT010000170.1:0-2804 GCA_031387905.1 Deltaproteobacteria bacterium | reverse complement strand
AGGTTCGTGCGCGCGGCGTGCGACCACACCGCGAGGTCCTCGACGCCGAGCAGCCAGCGTTTCGCGACGTAGCCGACCAGAAACGCGACCACCCAGAAGCCCGCCCATGACATCGCGCGGCGGTGCTCGTCGATGCGGTTCGCGTGAATCGCGAGCCAGCCGCGCGCGCAGAAAGCGACGACGAGCCCCATGTTCGCGAGTGCCCAACACCAGAAGAGCAGCTTGGCATCCATCGGCGGCGTAAAGTAGAACACGTTTCACTTCATCGACGCAGTTTTCTCGCGAGAGAGCCGCCCCGCATGAGCACGCCGACCCCGCCGATGTCGATCGATCTGCTCGACGGCGATTTCTATGCGCGCGAGCCGCACGCGGCCTTCCGCTGGATGCGCGAGTTCGCGCCCGTTTATTGGGACGACAAGAACCGCGTCTGGGGCGTTGCCCGCCACGCGCACATTCAGGAAGTGGCGAAGGCGCCGCAGTTGTTTTGCAGCGGCGGCGGCTCGCGGCCCGATTCGCCGCCGATTCCGTCGATGATCAACATGGACGACCCGCTGCATAAGCGGCGCCGCGGCCTCGTGAACAAGGGTTTTACGCCGCGGCGCATCGAGGAGCAGGAGGCGAGAGCGCGCAGCGCGAGCCGGGCGCTGCTCGATGCAGTCGCCGCGCGCGGCGGGTGCGACTGGGTGAACGACGTTGCGCGGCATCTGCCGATGGTGATGATCGGCGACATGCTCGGCGTCGACGAAGCCGATCACGAGAAGCTGCTCTCGTGGTCCGACGAGATGCTGCTCGGCACGAACGCGAACGCGAGCCCAGCGGTGCGGAGCGCGGCGATGCAGGCCGGCGGCGCGTGGATCACGTATCACGCGCGCGTCGTCGCCGAACGCCGCGCGAGCCCGCCACGCGACGACCTGATCGGCGCGCTGATCAGCGCCGAGATCGACGGCGAGAGGCTCGACGACGAAGCCTTGCGCCAAGAGGCGCTCTTGATCCTGATCGGCGGCGACGAGACGACGCGCCACGTGCTGACCGGCGGCCTGTACGAGCTGTTACGGAATCCCGCGCAGAAGGAGGCGCTCGTGCGCGACCCGAGCAAGATCCCGACTGCGGTCGAGGAAATGCTGCGCTGGGTGACGCCGATCCAGAACATGAACCGCAGCGCAACGCGGGACGTCGAGTTCCACGGCGCGAAGATCCGCAAGGGCGACAAGCTGTTATTGCTCTACCCCTCCGCGAATCGCGACGAGGCCGTGTTCGAGGAGCCGTTTCGTTTCGACGCCGCGCGCGACCCGAACGAACACCTCGCCTTCGGCGGCTACGGCCCGCACTTCTGCCTCGGCGCCGCGCTCGCACGCCTCGAGCTGCGCGTGATGTTCGAAGAACTGCTCGCGCGGCTACCCGACATCGAACTCGCGAGCGACGCGAAACCGGTGATGCGCCCGTCGAACTTCATCTCCGGCATCGAGCAGCTGCCCGTTCGCTGGGCGCCGCGCACATGACGCGGCGCCCGAGAACTGGCAGGGCACCTGCGGAGTTCGCCGAGAGGGACCGCTTCGCAAACTCGAAGTCAGGGATGCGCACCCTCTTCGAAGCGCGTTGTCGCCATTCCGCGGGGCCGCTGGACTGGCGGTTCGCGAGTTGTCGAAGCGGCTTTCCCTCCCGGCGAGTGCATGACACCACGCGCTTCGGCAGTCACGCTGTGAACTGATTCACAAGCGATGCATTCTGTGCGCCCCTGATCCGAACGGAGTTCGAGTTGGCCTACTTCCCGCTGCGCGTTCGCGACGTGATTCGCGAAACCCACGACACGCTCTCGTACGTGCTCGACGTGCCCGCCGAACTAAGCGAGCGCTTCCGCTACCGCGCCGGCCAGTTCCTCACCTTCAAAGTGCCGAGCGCCGGCGGCGAACTCTTGCGCTGCTACTCGCTCTCGAGCGCGCCAGAAACGGACGCCGCGCCGAAGGTGACGGTGAAGCTCGTCGCAGGCGGGCGCGGCTCGGGCTGGTTCCACGCGACCGTGAAGCCCGGCGGCACGCTCGAGGTGATGCAGCCCGCCGGGCGCTTCGTGCTGCACGACACCCGCGACCGCGCGTTGCTGCTGTTCGCCGGCGGCAGCGGTGTCACGCCGATTCTCTCGCTGATCAAGGCTGCGCTCGTCACCACGAAACGCCGCATACGCCTCTTCTACGCGAATCGCGACGCGGTCTCCGTGATCTTCCGCGCCGAGTTCGAGGCGCTCGCGGCGGAGCACAAGGACCGGCTCGAGATCGTTCACCACCTCGACAACGAGATGGGGCTCACCTCCCGCCCGGAGGTCGAGCGCGCGCACGCCGGCTTCGAGCAGGCCGACACGTACTTGTGTGGCCCGGGCCCGTTCATGGAGTTGGTCGAGCAGACGCTGCTTGCGCAGGGACACTCGCGCGATCACCTGTGGATCGAGCGCTTCGAAGGCGTGGGCGAGAACTCATCCGCGGGTGCGAGCGGTGCAGCCGCCGCCGTGGCGAAGGCGCCGAGCGCCGGCGGCGTGCCGAGCGAGGTGGTCGTGCACCTCGACAAGACCGCGCACCGCATCCCGTACGCGAAGGGCTTGAGCCTGCTCGCTGCCGCGCGCAAAGCCGGGCTCGGCGCTCCGTTCGCATGCGAAGAAGGCTATTGCGGTTCGTGCGCCGCGAAGTGCGTGCGCGGCAAAGTGGAGATGCTCGCGAACGACGTCTTCACGCCCGAGGAAGTCGCGCAGGGCTGGATCCTGACTTGTCAGGGCCACGCGACCGGCGAGGAGTGCGAGATCAGCTGGGACGTGTGAG
>JANNDT010000153.1:0-11121 GCA_031387905.1 Deltaproteobacteria bacterium | reverse complement strand
GCTTGATGCGGGAAGATGCCCTCTTCGAGCCCGGCCACGAACACCACCGGGAACTCGAGGCCCTTCGCGGAGTGCACGGTCATTAGGGACACGCGGTCGTGGCGAAACTCCGCGGAATCGAGATCCGAGACGAGCGCGACCTGATCGAGGAACCGCTCGAGCGGCGTGCGCGCCTCGTCCACCACCTCGGCGCTGTCCGCGGCGAAATCCTCGGCGCTCGCAACGAGTTCGCGCAGGTTCTCGAGCCGCGATTCCGCCTCGGGGGTGTTCTCGCGCTCGAGCGCGAGCAAGTAGCCGCTGCGCCGCAGCGTCTCGGCGATCGCGTCGGCGGGCGGCAAGTTCACGAGCTCGCGGCGCATCGCGTCGAGCACCTCGAGAAACGCGGCGAGCTTGCCGCGCGTGCGGCCGGCGGCGTCGCTCACGGCGAAGAGCCGCATGCCCTCCTCGAAGCTGACGCCGCGCGTGCGCGCGAGTTCCTGCGCGCGCTCGAGCGTGGCGTCGCCGATACCGCGCGCCGGGCGATTCGCGATGCGCGCGAGCGCCGCGGTGTCGGCCGGGTTCACCACCGCGCGCAAATAACACAGCACGTCCTTCACTTCGGCGCGGTCGTAGAAGCGCACGCCGCCGACCACCACGTAGGGCACGTCGTACTTGAGCAGCTCCTCTTCGATCGGCCGCGACTGCGCGTTGGTGCGATAGAAGACGGCACATTGCCCGTACTTGCGGCCACCATCGCGCACTTCTTCGAGAATGCGGCGCACGATGTGCTGCGCTTCGTCGCGCTCGTCGCGCGCTTCGTAGAGCACGATGCGCTCGCCAGCGCCGCGCTCGGCGACGAGCTGCATCGGCGAGCCGCGGTTCTTCTCGACCACCGCGCCTGCACCGCTCAGGATCTCCTGCGTCGAGCGGTAGTTGCGCGTGAGCTTGACGGTCTTGGCGCCCGGATAGTCGCGCTCGAAGTCGAGGATGTTATTGACGTCGGCGCCGCGCCAGCCATAGATCGACTGCTGGGGATCGCCGACGACGCACACGTTCCCGTGCACTTCCGCGAGCTGTTTCACGAGCCTGTATTGGACGCGGTTCGTGTCCTGATACTCGTCGATCAGCAGGTACTGCCAGCGCTCTTGGTAGTAACGCAGCACTTGCGGGAAGCGGTCGAAGAGATCGACCGTCAGCAACAACAAGTCGCCGAAGTCGAGCGCGTTGGCTTCGACGAGCAGGCGCTGATACGTCGCGTAGATCTCGGCGGCCGCGCGCGCCTCGATGTCGTTCGCTCTCTCGGCGGCGGCGGCCGGCAGGTCGCCCGCGTTCTTCCACTGATCGATGCGCCAGCGCAGCCGCCGCGCGTCGGGGCTCTTGGGGTCGAGGCCGTGGCGGCGCATGGCTTCCAGCACGAGCCCGAGCGAATCGCTCTCGTCGTAGACGACGAAGCCGCGCGAGCGGCCGAGCTGGCCGATCTCGCGACGCAGAATGCGCACGCACGTCGCGTGGAACGTCGCGAGCCAAACTCCCGCACCTTCGGGCCCGAGCAGCTTGGCGACGCGTTCGCGCATCTCGCCCGCAGCTTTGTTGGTGAACGTCACCGCCAGGATCGACTCGGGCGCGATCCCGCACGAACCAATTAGGTAGGCGACGCGATGCGTGAGCACGCGCGTCTTGCCGGAGCCGGCGCCGGCGAGCACGAGCACAGGCCCTTCGGTCGCGAGCACGGCCTCGCGCTGCTCGGGGTTCATGCCGGACAGCAGTTCATCGACGTTCAAGCGCGCTCTCCGCGTGGAATCGGACGCTGCAGTTTCAGGGGGTACGGAACGGTATCGCTTCGCGTTGTGGTCGCCGTGAGATTTCGTCCGCCAGGCGCTGCTCGCGTCGAGGGCGCTACGGCGCACCTCAGCATGCTGCCTCCTCGCGCGAGCCTGCCTCGGCGCCGCGCGAATCCGCTTGACCGCGCGAGTTCCTCGGACGTAGCGTGGTACCTAACACACTGAGAGAGCGAAGCATGCCCGTGCGCGAGGTGAATCGCGAGACGATCGAACTGATGCAGAGCTTCGAGGGAATTCCCGACGGCGACCCGGCCACGGTAAATCTCGACGCCTATCTCGACCCGGTGGGCATTTGGACGATTGGCTGGGGCCACGCCGTCGTTCATCAGGGGAAATTCCTGCGCGGCTCGAAGAATCGAGCGCTCGCGCGCCAGCTCTATCCGGGTGGCATCACGCGCGAACAGGCGGAGGCGTTGTTGCGGGCGGATCTGATCGACAGCAGCGGCGACGTCATGCGCCTTGTCAAGGTTCCGCTCGACGACAATCAATTCGGCGCGCTCGTGAGCTTCACGTTCAATCTCGGCGCCGGGAATCTCGGCAAGTCGACTCTTCTCCGTCTGCTCAATCAGAGGGACTACGGGGGAGCAGCGGAACAGTTCCTGGCCTGGACCAAGGGCACCGTGAATGGCGTGAAGAAGGCCTTGCCGGGGCTCGTTCGGCGACGGAGCGCGGAGCGGAAGCTCTACCTCGACCTCGACTGGCGAGCGGAGTAAACAGCCGCGCTACTCGACCGTCACGCTCTTCGCGAGGTTGCGCGGTTGATCGACGTCGGTGCCCTTCAGCGTCGCGATGTGATACGCGAGCAACTGCACCGGAATCGTCGCGATCAGTGCAGTCAGGTGCTCGCCGAGTTCGGGAATGCGAATCACGGCGTCGGCCTTGTCGCCGATCCCAGCGTCGCCCTCGCTCGCGATCGCGATCACTTGCCCGTCGCGCGCGCGCACCTGCTCGAGGTTCGAGATCATCTTTTCATACACGGGGCTGCGGTTCGCGATCACCACCACCGGCATGTTCTGATCGATTAGGGCGATCGGGCCGTGCTTCATCTCGCCCGCCGCGTAGCCCTCGGCGTGGATGTACGAGATCTCCTTGAGCTTGAGCGCGCCTTCGAGCGCAATCGGGAACATGATCCCGCGACCGAGGAACAAGAAGTTCGTGGCGCGGAAGTAGCGCTGCGCGATGGCGCGGATCTCGCCGTCGAGCGCGAGCGTCTTCTCGACGATGCGCGGCAGGCGTCGCAGGTTCGCCACGGCTTCGCGCAGTTCGTCGGCGCCGAGCGTCTTGCGCGAGATGCCGAGCTTGAGTGCGACTAGGTAGAGCGCGAGGAGTTGCGCGGTGAAGCATTTCGTCGAGGCGACGCCGATCTCGGGGCCGGCGATCGTGTAGAGCACGTCGTGGCTCTCGCGCGCGATCGCGGAATCGCGCGTGTTGCAGACCGCGAGCACGCGCGCGCCGCGCGACTTGCCTTCGCGCAGCGCCGCGAGCGTGTCGGCGGTTTCGCCGGACTGCGAGACGGGGATCACCAGCGTTTGCGCGCCGACGACGGGCTTGCGGTAGCGGTACTCGCTCGCGAGATCGACCTCGCAGGGCAAGCCCGCGATCTGCTCGATCAGGTACTTACCGACCATGCAGGCATAATGAGCTGTGCCGCAGGCAACGAGCGTCACGCGCTCGATGTTCTTCACGGCGGCGGGCGAGAGATCGATGCCGTCGAGATCGACGTCGAGGTCGTCCTCGCGTAGGCGCGTGCCGAGCGTCTCGCGCAGCGCGCGCGGCTGCTCGAAGATTTCCTTCTGCATGAAGTGATCGAAGCCACCCTTCTCCGCGGAGACGGGATCCCATTGGATCGTGCGCGGCGCACGCTCGATCAGATGGCCGTTCGCATCGACGAGCTGCACGCCGTCGCGCGAGAGCACCGCGAACTCGCCGTCCGCGAGGAACAGCATCGAGCGTGTGTGCGGCAGGATCGCGGGGATGTCGCTCGCGAGGAACGATTCGCCTTGGCCGAGCCCGAAGATCAGCGGGCTACCGCCGTTCTTCGCGACGACGATGTGATCTGGCGTGCGCGTCGAGAAGACCGCCAGCGCGTAGGAGCCAATCAGGCGCTTCGCGACGGCGCGCGTGGCTGTTAGGAGGTCTGCTCCCTCGCTCACCAACTGATCGATCAGGTGCGCGACCAGTTCGGTATCGGTTTCGGAGAGAATCGTGCGGCCCGCGGCTTCGAGTTCGACGCGAATCTCGCGGTAGTTCTCCACGATGCCGTTGTGGATGATCGCGACGCTGCCCGCCAGGTGCGGGTGCGCGTTCGGAACGCTCGGCTTGCCGTGGGTCGCCCAGCGCGTGTGGCCGAGACCGATGGCGCCCGCGAGCGGATCGCCGCGCAACTCGCTGTCGAGGTTCGCGAGCGTTCCCACGGCGCGGCGACTTTGGAGCGCGCTGCCGTCCCACACCGCGACGCCCGCGGAGTCGTAGCCGCGATATTCGAGCCGGCGCAGGCCATCGAGCAGCACTTCCTGCACAGCGCGTGTCCTGCCCACATAACCGACGATTCCGCACATCTTCGCGTCTCCTCAGAGTCCTCTGCGCCCCGCCGACGGATCAGCCGCGACGCGAAGCGTCGTCGGCTGCATCCGCACCTCCACGCAACCTATTTCAAGTAGTTCGTGGCTTACGCCGCTTCTTGCCCCAGCCTTCGAGGTTCTTCTGTCGGCCGGTGCTGACGGCGATCGCGTCGGTCGGCACCGTCTTCGTGACCGTTGTGCCCGCCGCAACGTAGCTGTCGCTCTCGAGCGTGATCGGCGCGATCAGGTTCGCGTTGCAACCGATGCGCACGCGCTCGCCCACCGTGGTGCGGTGCTTCTTCTCCCAGTCGTAGTTCACGGTGATCGCGCCGCAGCCAAAGCTCGCGTCTTCACCGACGTCAGCGTCGCCGATGTAGGCGAGGTGATCTGCTTTCACGCCGCGCCCGAGCACGCTGTTCTTCACTTCGACGAAGTTGCCGATGCGCACGCCGCTCGCGAGCCGCGAGCCCGGCCGCAGGTGCGCACTCGGGCCCACGACGACATCGTCGTCGAGCAGCGAAGACTCGATCACGCAGTGCGCCTTGATGTGCACGCTCTCGCCGATGCGCGTCGGGCCCGTGATCATTACGCCCGGATCGATCTGCGTGTCGCGCCCGATCTCGACATCGGTATCGACGTACACGTTCGCGGGATCGATGAACGTGACGCCGCGCGCCATGTGCGCCTCGACATTGCGGCGGCGCTGCACCGCGGCGGCGCGCGCGAGCTCCGCGCGCGTGTTCACGCCGAGCGCTTCGTCGGCGTCAGCGAGTTGAATCGCGTCGACCGCGAGGCCGCGCGCGCGCGCGATCGCGACCACGTCTGTTAGGTACAGCTCGCCCTGCGCATTCTTCGGTGTGAGTGCGGCGACCGCGCTCGCGAGCAGCGCGAAATCGCACAGGTAAACGCCGGTATTGCCTTCGCGAATCGTCAGTTCCTCGGGCGTCGCGTCGGTTTGCTCGACGATGCGCTCGACGCGCCCGTCCGCACCGCGCACGACGAGGCCCGGCAGCGGCTCGGGCGAAGTGAGCATCACGAGCGGCGCGCCGCTTTCGGCTTTGCGCGCGCGCATACGGACGATGCTCTCGACGCGCAGCAGAGGCGAGTCGCCGTAGAGCACGAGCACTTCGCCTCTGAAGTCGCCGAGTTTCGGCAGCGCCACCTGAACCGCGTGCCCCGTGCCGCGCTGCTCGCTCTGCACCACGAACTGAGCGCGGCCTGCGAAGGCGGCCTCGACCTGGTCGGCGTCGCGGCCGATTACGACCACGAGCTTGTCGGCGCCGAGCTGCGCGGCGGCGGCGAGCGGGTACGCGAGCATCGGCTTGCCGCAGATCTCGTGCAGCACCTTGCTGCGCTTCGAGTGCATCCGTGCGCCCTTGCCGGCCGCCAGCACCAGCACCGCGAGCCCCGCGTTCGCGCTCATCGTTGATCCTCTCCCCGCGCCTTCTCGACTCGAAAGCGCGCCGGGTAAGCCTTCATCGGCCGGTCAGCGTCCCAGAGTAGTGCCCCGCCTCGCTGGCCTCGTTGCACATTTCTATCAGCCCTCGGGGTTGTGACGGTTGATGCGGGCGCAATCCCGCATTCACGCGGGTAAGCTGCGCCCGGCCGTTGGGGTCGAGATCGGTGGCGGGGGGCGACTGTCGAGTTGCGCGTCGAAGGAAACACGAGTGGGCTGAAGGCGAGCCATGTGAAGCGGCTCGAGCGGCTGGGGCGCCGGAGCATCCCGGCGGACCGGCTGGTGACGCACGAGCTGGCGCGTGAGCTGACCGAGCTGTCCCACGAGATCCGCCGGGTGGTAGGCGTGCTACTCGACCGGCGCGGCTCGGTGACCCACGTGATGTGTGGCGGCAACCGGGGCCTAACCATGCCGGACTGGGGTCGGATGCGCGCCGGAGCCGGGCGGCTGCGCGGATTGCGCTGCATTCACACGCACTTCCGCGGCGCCGAGCCGCTTTCGCAGGACGACCTCACCGACCTCGCGAAGCTGCACCTGGACGCGATGGCGACCGTCGCGGTCGGAGACGAGGGCCTGCCCGGCCTCGTGCACATGGCCGCACTGCGCCCGGCTAACGGCGATGGCGCTGGCATCCAGCAGTTCCCGCCGCAGCTGGCCTCGCTGTTCGACCTGCCCTTCCTCGACTGGATTGGCGGCCTCGAGGACGAGCTTTCGCGCAGCACCAAGACCCGCGCAGTCGCCGGCATCGATCGCGCCGTGCTGGTGGTGGTGACGGCCGGCCGCAGCCGCGCCGAGAGCGACGCCTCGGCGGACGAGCTCCGCGAGCTCGCGAGTTCGGCGAACGTCGAGGTGGTCGACGTGCTCGTGCAGAACCGCCCGCAGCCGGATCCGCGCACGGTGCTCGGCTCGGGCAAGCTGCAAGATCTCGCGATCCGCTGCTTCCAGTCCGACGTCGATCTGGTGATCTTCGACGACGATTTATCAGGCACGCAGGCGCGCAATTTGGTGGAAGCGCTCGACCTGCGCGTGATCGACCGCACCCAGCTGATTCTCGACATCTTCGCGCAGCGCGCGAGCAGCCGGGACGGCAAGCTGCAAGTGGAACTCGCGC
This sequence comes from Deltaproteobacteria bacterium, assembly GCA_031387905.1. Classification (GTDB taxonomy): domain Bacteria; phylum Myxococcota_A; class UBA9160; order UBA9160; family UBA6930; genus VGRF01. Next base: position 4,173 of record JANNDT010000153.1, on the reverse strand, counting down.
AGCTGAAGTACACGCTGCCGCGGCTCGCGCAGAGCGACACTTCGCTCTCGCGGCTCGGCGCCGGTGTCGGCGGCCGCGGCCCCGGCGAGACGAAGCTCGAGATGGATCGCCGCCGCGTGCGCGACCGCGTGACGCGGCTCGAGCGCGAACTCGTCCACATCGGCGAACAGCGCGAGCAGCGGCGCGCGCGGCGCGGCCGACGCGGCGCTCCGGTGCTCTCGATCGTCGGCTACACGAACGCGGGCAAGAGCACGCTGCTCCGCGCGCTGACGCGCACCGAGGTGCTCGTCGCCGACAAGATGTTCGCGACGCTCGACCCCGCTTCGCGGCGACTGCGCTTCCCGCGCGACCGCGAGGTAATTGTTACGGACACGGTCGGCTTCATCCGCGACCTGCCGCCCGCGCTCGTCGCCGCGTTCCACGCGACGCTCGAGGAACTGCGCGAGGCGGACGTGTTCCTACACGTAGTCGATGCGTCGCAGGAAGGCATCGAGCGGCGCATGGCCGCGGTGCACAAGGTGCTCTCCGATATGGGGCTCCGCGAGCGCCCGGAGATCCTCGTGTTCAACAAGCTCGATCGGCTGCCCCCCGGTGAGGGCGTGCGCATCGCCGCACACTTTGGCGCCGTTGCAGTGTCTGCATCCCAACGGATCGGTTTCGAGGCAGTGCTGGCGCGCGCGGAGTTCGAACTGTTCGAGTCCCAGGCCCGCCCGGTGGTGCTCACCGACACGAGCTACTCCGAGCCCGAGAGGAGCTTCTCATGATGCGAACCCGAATCGCGGGCACTGGCATGTACGTGCCCGAGCGGCGCGTGACCAACAAGGATCTCGAAGCGCTGATGGACACCACCGATGAGTGGATCCGCCAGCGTTCGGGGATCGTCGAGCGGCGCTGGATCAGCGAGGGCCAAGTGCCCGCGGATCTTGCGGAAGCCGCGAGCCGGCAAGCGCTCGCGCACGCGGGCCTCGAAGCCAGCGACCTCGACTGCATCGTGCTCGCGACGCTGTCCGCGCAGGCCGAGTTCCCGGGCACCTCGTTCTTCTTGCAAGAGCGATTAGGCGGGACGCTGCCGTGCTTCGATCTGCGCGCGCAGTGCAGCGGCTTTCTGTATGGCCTCGCGGTCGCGCGCAGCTTCGTCGCCTCGGGGCAATTCCGGCGGGTGCTGCTGGTCGGCTGCGAAGTGCACTCGACGGGCATCGATATCTCGAACGAGGGCCGCGATGTCGCGGTGCTGTTCGGCGACGGCGCCGGCGCGGTGATCGTCGAAGCCAACACCGACCCTGATGATCCGTCGGACATCCTCGCCGTGAACCTTCACGCCCAGGGCAAATACGCAAAGAAGCTGTGGATCGAGGCGCCCGGCTCGGGCCATATGCCGACGCGCATCACGCCGGAACTGCTCGCGCGCAAGGCGCACTTCCCGCAGATGGACGGCAAGTTCGTCTTCAAGCACGCCGTCACGCGCATGCCGGAAGTGTTAGGGCAGACGCTCGCGAGCGCGGGCGTGAAGGCGGAAGACGTCGATCTTTTCCTCTTCCACCAAGCGAACCTGCGCATCAACGAGTACGTCGCGAACGCGCTCCAACTCCCGCCCGCGAAGCTGCGGAACAACATCCAGCGCTACGGGAACTGCTCCGCGGCCTCGATCCCAATCCTGCTCGCCGAAGCTGAGCAGGAGGGGGCTCTCGCGCGCGGCCAACTCGTCTCGATGACCGGTTTCGGGTCGGGCTTCAGCTGGGCCAGCGCCATCGTTCGCTGGTGATCTGGGCCACGGCGCAGCGCGTCGAGAAGCTCCGATATGCCGCGGTGCGACACGCCCAAGTATCGGTTTTTGCTTGTGTAAAAGATTTTATTGACGCATTGACGCACCGTGTTAGTTTCTCCGCCAAGTGAGCCCGGCAGAGGTCGCCGGCCGCGAACCCAAGAGGAGATCGCCATGGCGAAAGCACAGGCCCGAACGAACGTGATTGACGAGGCGCGAGCGCGCTTCGAGAGCGTGGTTGGCAACGTGGAGCGCGACTGGAAGCGTCTCCAGAAGAACGCGGAAAAGCGCCGCAAGGACATCGAAGCCCGCGTGGAGCGCCAAGTGCGCAAGCTGCGCGTCGAACTCGAGAAGAGCCCGCTCGTTGAGCGCGCCAAGGAGTTGCGCGACCAGGCCGAGGAGCGCAGCGAGCGCTTCCGCACCGAGTTGCGCGAGAGCTCCGCGATGAAGCGCGCCGAGGAACTGCGCAAGCAGGCCGAAGAGCGCTTCGAGGGGATGCTCGGGACTCTCGGTATCGCGAGCGCCTCGGACATCGAGAAGCTCGAGCGCCGCGTGAACGCGCTCGCACGCGAGCTGAAGTCGAACAAGTCGGCGAAGTCCGCGAAGGCGGTCGCGACCGCCTAAGCGCCCCGTTCGAGATCACTGAAGGGCTCGGCAGCGCAAGCTGCCGAGCCCTTCGCATTTGCGGGCTACGTTGCGCGGCCCCCACCACCGGCGGGCGCGGCGTTTCGGAGAACTCTCATGGCGAACTTTCTTGGCGTGGACTTCTTACGGCTCGATGAGCTGCTCTCGGTCGAGGAGCGACTCGCGCGCGACAGCGTGCGCGCATGGGTCTCCGCCGAGTTCATGCCGCGCGTGCAAGAGCACGTTCGCCGCGATGGCTCGTTCCCGATGGAACTCGTGCCGGAGATCGCCGAGCTCGGCTTGTTTGGCGCGAACCTGCAGGGCTACGGCTGCGCGGGCATGAACAACGTCGCGTACGGGCTCGTCATGCAGGAACTCGAGCGCGGCGATTCGGGCTTGCGCTCGTTCGCCTCCGTGCAGGGCTCGCTCTGCATGTACCCGATCTACACGTACGGCTCCGACAAACAGAAGGACCGCTGGCTGCCGGCGATGGCGGCGGGCGAAGCGATCGGCTGCTTCGGGCTCACCGAGCCTGATTTCGGGAGTTATGCGCAGGGCATGCGGACGAGAGCCGAACGGCGCGGCAAGGGCTGGCTGCTGAACGGCACGAAGCGCTGGATCACGAACGGCACGCTCGCGGACATCGCAGTGGTGTGGGCGCGCACCGAAGAAGGCGTGCGCGGCTTCCTCGTGCCGAAGGGCACACCGGGGTACGAGACGCGCGACATCAAGGGCAAGTTCTCGCTGCGCACGTCCATAACATCCGAGCTGTTCCTGAAGGACGTGGAGCTCTCCGACGAGGCGCGGCTGCCGCTAGCCGAGGGTATGAAGGGCCCCCTCTCGTGCCTCACGCAGGCGCGCTACGGCATCGCCTGGGGTGCGGTCGGCGCCGCGATGGCGTGCTTTGAAGAAGTCGTCACCTATACGAAGGAACGTGTCGTGCAGGGCGGCCCGCTCGCGGGCAAGCAACTCACGCAGCAGAAGCTGGCGGAGATGCTCACCGAGATCACCAAGGCGCAGCTACTCGCGCTGCGCCTCGGGCGCCTCAAGGACGAACACAAGCTCGAGCCGGTGATGGTCTCGATGGCGAAGCGCAACAACGTGGACATCGCGCTCACGATCGCGCGTATGGCGCGCGACTTGCTCGGCGCGAACGGCATCGTCGATGATTATCAGGCGATGCGGCACATGAACAATCTAGAGACGGTGCGCACGTACGAAGGAACGCACGATGTGCACACTTTGATCTTGGGAGAGCACATCACAGGGATGCGGGCGTTCTGAGGCAGGCTCGTGGCGGGGCCGGGCAGCGCGCGGCGTCGCGTCCCTAACGCTTCCGCAGCAACGCCAGCGCGCCGCTCACGCTGCCGTGGGCCGTCGCGAGCGCGGTGCGCGCGCAGGCTTCCGCCACGCCCGCGCGCTCGCACACGATGCGCAGCGCGCGCCGCGCGAGCTTGCGCGACGAGGGCACCAGGTTCGTCATCTCGTTTCCCTCGACGCGTCCGAGCCGCACCATCACCGCGGTCGAGAGCGTATGCAGCACCATCTTCTGGGCGAGCCCGCCTTTCATGCGCGTCGAGCCCGCGATCACTTCGGGGCCGACTTGCGGCGCGATCGAGACTTCGGCCGCGAGCGCGATCGGCGATTCGGGATCGCAGGTGATCGCGATGCGGCGCGCGCCCACGCTGCTTGCTTCTTCGAGGGCGGCCAACGCAAACGGCGTGCGCCCGCTCGCCGAGATCGCGAGCACCGCGTCCCCAGGCATTAGGTCGCGCGCGCGCAGCGCC
>JANNDT010000149.1:0-13539 GCA_031387905.1 Deltaproteobacteria bacterium | reverse complement strand
CACTGCTCGGCGATCGCGCGCGTGGCGCGCGACCAGCTCGGTTGGTCGGCGAAACGCGCGGCCATCTCCTGGGGCGAGCGCAGCACGCGCTCGCCGTTGGCCAATAACAGCTTGCCGGCCTTGTCGAGCGTGGTGTGGTGGCGCAGGCAGCTGAGCGCATCGAGCAGCTTCCTGCCCGCGGGCTTCGCCGCGCGCACGTCTCCGCTCGCCGCGATCGGGATGCGCAGCGCCTCCGCCTGCGCGACCGCGCGCCGCGTGCGGGCCTCTTGGGCGCGGTCCTTGGTGCGCGCGACGTCGAGCGCGAGGCGGCCCGCGCCGAAGACGCCGCGCGCGCGGTCGAGCCAGATTTGTTGGGCTTCGCTCGCCTGCGGCTCGCTGCGCGCACGCTGCGCCAGCTGCGCTGGCGCACGCGTGCTCGCGGTTGGCGGCGGCCTCGGGCGGCCGCGCCGACTCGGAGGCTCGGTCTCAGCGCGCGCGCCGCGGCGTGGCGCTTCCGCGGCGAGCGCCTCCGCGCGCACCAACGCGAACAGCCCGCCCGCGTGTGCCTCGACTTCATCCCAGGAGACGCGCGCCTCGCCCTTCGGCGCGTTGCCCTGCGCAACGCTGAGCAGCCGCGCGAGGTGGCGGTAACCGGCGCGCGAGGTGGCGAGCAATAACAACGGGCGGCCTTCCACGTCCGAGAGCTCCGCTCCCACGAGCGCGCGCAGGCCCGCGGCTTTCGCTGCGGTGTGGAAGCGCGGGACGCCCGAGAGCCCGTCGCGATCGCCGAGTGCGCAGGCCGTGTGCCCGAGCTCGGCCGCGCGCGTGGCGAGGTCCTCGGGGTTCGAGGCCGCCTCCAAGAAGGAGAAGGCGCTCTTCGCGCGCAGCTCGACGTAGTCGGACATGGGAGGCGAATATTCGCTCTAGATTCGTCCCCTGGGCAAGCACTCAATCGCGTCTCGCGAGGTCGCCCATCCCAAGAGTTCAAAAAGAGTTCAAACCGTGCGTCGCCAGCAGAGGACAATCTCGCCGTCGGAGGGGGGCCTGGACCGTAGGAGGAATCCCGATGGCATGGGTGCGAGGTTTCGGCGTCGCAGCGGTCCAGCTCTCGATCGCCGTCGCGTGCGGGGGCGATGCATCGCTCATCGAAGCGGCCGGTGAGGGCGATGACGCTCGCGTTGGATATCTCCTCTCCCACGGCACGCCCGTCGACGAGCCCGGCGCCGAGGGCTCGACAGCGTTGTACTGGGGCCGCCCTCGCGGGACGCGACTCACGGTGGCGCTGCTGCTCGCGCATGGGGCGGACGCCAACAACAAGACTGCCAGGAACAGTACCCCCCTCGAGGTAGCAGCAGGCCAAAACCATCCTGAGATCGTGCGACGCCTTCTCGACTCCGGCGCAGCGACTGACGTGCAGAGCGACGACTTCGGCTCGAGCCCGCTGATGATGGCCGCAAGCTATGGCCATGAGCAGGTCGCGAAGATGCTCGTGCAACACGGCGCCAACCTGGAGTTCAGGAACCACAGGGGACAGACGGCGCTCAATTCTGCAGCGCGAGAAGGCTATACGCCGATCGTGGAGTTGTTGATCGCGAGCGGCGCAGACGTCAACGCAACCACGCCTAGCGGGTTCTCGCCTCTCTATGTCGCGGCGATGTTCGGCCACACCGATTCAGTCCGACTGCTGCTCGCTGCTCACGCCGATCCAACTCTCGCGGCAGCGGATGGCACGACGGCGCTCGATGCGGCGCGGAGGGGAGATCACGCCGAGGTCGTCGCACAGCTCGAGGCTGCTACCGGTCGTTGACGCAGGCTGCGACTGCTGACTGGCGGCGCGATGGCGGAGCCGGGGCCGGCCCTCGTGCGCGGGAGGAGGCTCTGGACCGAAGCGTCAGAGCGCGAGCTGCCCCTCGCTCTGCCGCGCGAGGCGTGCCATCGCCACGACGTGTCGGTGGATGTCGGCGACGGCGCGGTGCCAGCGGTCTTCGGTGTAGGGCAGGCCAAGCTCGTCGCAGGCCTGCTTCACCAGCACGCGCACGCGCGGCAGGTTGGCGTGGCTGACGCGAGGCACTAAGTGGTGCTCGATCTGGTAGTTGAGGCCGCCCATCACCCAACTCACCACCGCGCCGCCGCGGATGTTCCGGCTCGTAACGACCTGCTGCACCAGGAAGGGCAGCTTCTCGCCCTCGGGCACTGTGGGGGCCGCGACGTGGTTCACCAGAAAGATGCTCATGATGTACGGGCCGACCAGCCAGGTGGCGAGCGCGTAGTTCAACACCGCGGCCAGCGGCCCGATCACCAGAGCGGGCACGACGAGCCAGAATGTGAAGTGCCCCAGTAGGAGGGCCACGTCCAGCTTGCGGCTGCGCAGCTCGCGGAGCGCGTTGAACAAGCCATCCTTGCGCAGGACGAAAGGATGCAGCGTCAACGCCGGCCAGAACAGCCAATACTGGTTGGCGGTGAGCCAGCGGGCCAGACCGCGCTTGCTGCGCGCGTCCTCGGCGTAGAGCGCGAAGATGTCCACCTGCATGTCTGGATCGGTGCCCTCGGCGTTGCAGTTCGCGTGGTGTTTGTTGTGCGCACTCGCCCAGTGCGTGAAGGACAGCCCCGACAGGAAGGTCATGTACGCGTGCCCCATCCACTGGTTGGGGCCCCACTTCGGGCTGATGGCGCCGTGGCCCGCGTCGTGGCCGATCAGCCCGCCCTGCACGAAGGCGAAAGCGGTCATCGCGACGCCGAGGAGGCGCAGTGGCCACCAGGGATCGGACAGCAGGAGCGCGTAGCCTGCTCCCGCGCAGGTCAACACCACGGCGCCGCGGCTCACGTAGCTGGCGATGGCGGGTCGGGTGGCGCCGGTGGTCTCGGCCTCCTTGACCAGCCGCTGATAGACGGCCGTCGCTTTCCTTGCCGAGACCTCACGCGCAAGCTGGATCGCGGCTTCGAAGCGACTGATGCTGGGGATTGCCAATTCGTTCACGTGCTCTCTTTCTCCGAGGTCCGGACCGTAGCCTGATCCGAGGTCAGCGGGCGTTATGACGACTTCGGGTCCCGCAGTCGAGCCCTCGCGCGCGCTCGGCGCCCCTAGTGGCTGGCGATTCGGAACGAGATGCTCGAGAGAATGGCCCCTGGAATCAGTAGCGAACTTCGAGCGTGTCCCAGGCATTCGAGTCGTGGCGTAGCACGATCAATCCAAGCTCTGGCGTCGTCGCGATCGACGCCGCCTCTTGTTCGGGCACGACACGCAGCGTGCGCAGGCCTTCGAGTGGGTTCCAGGTCGAGATCTGAGTCCACAGGACTGGCCGGGAATCGCTTCCGGCGCGAGCGGTGATGGTCAGCAAGACGCGCCCGGGCGCGGACGCGATGCGGTGATCGAGTTGGGCGGCGGCGGCGCGCGGCGGTAGTTCCAGTTTTCCCAGCGCTTCGCGTTGGAAGTCGCCCTGCTCGTCCTTCGTGAGGCGAACGAGTTCGTCGTCGCAACTGAGCAACACGAACGAGCGCTCCGGTCCTTGCGCGATGTCGCGGGCGCACGCGAACTCGCCATCGGCCGCTGCCGTAAAGACCGCGAGCTCTTGATCCGCGAGCGACAGCACGGCGTGACCTTCCTCATGCCGCAGCGCCCACAAGTGATCGTTGATCCCGCGCAGCCGCGCGCCGAGCGTCCACGCGCCGTACTCGACGAGTCGTTGATAGCTGTCGTGGCCGTAGTACGGGACCTTCCACTGCTTGATCTGCGGCGTGTACACGGTAAATCCAGGTGCGTGACCCTTTTCGAGCGTCTGCACCCACACGCGGTCATCGAACACGGCGAGATCGACCGGGCGTGTCGAGAGCCCGTCGCGATGTTCTGCGCAGTCGTCACACGCGAACTCGACCGCCAGCGGCGCAACGGGCTCAAAGCCTTCGCCGCGGAATAGGTGGATCGGAGTCAACGAGCGCGTCGCGACGGCGACCAGCTCGTCGCCGTAGGCGAGCGCGACCGGCTCGGCGTCGAGTTTGGCGAGTTCACGCACTTCGTCGCGACCGTCGAACTCGACCAACTCCGGGGGGTCGGCGAGTGCGAGCAACAAGCGCGCGCCGTTGGCGCCGTTCGACGCGCTCACAGCGCGGACGCGATGTCCCAACGAGCTCGGCAAGGAGCGCACAGGCCCTTTCGGGAAGGCAATGATGACCGCGACGATCGTGACGACTCCGATCGCTGCGGTCGCGAGCGCGATGCGAACGACACGTCGACGAAGAATGCGGCGAGCGAGGAGCGCTGTGGCCGCGGCCGTCTCAGCGGCCAGGTTGCCCTTTGGCTCGAGGTGAGTGACCGCATTGAGGAACGGCGGCAAGTCGGAGGCCTCGAGCGGCTCGATCAGCACGGGCAGCACGCGACCCGTCGGGTGCGGCCAGCGTTGCTCGGCGAACTCGATCTCGGTCAGGCAGTAGGAGCCCGTGCGCAGCGTGTTGCGGCTGACGAGGATCACGAACAGATCGCTGCCAACGAGTTGCTCGCGGATGCGTTCGTGGAAGCCCTCGCCCGCGGCGAGCGACGAGCGGTCGAAGAACACGTCGTAACCGAGCTCGCGCAGCGCCAAGAAGACTTGCTCGGCGACCACGCCATCGGCCGCGGCGTGCGAGAGGAAGACCTTCACTTCGACGCAGAGCCGCGCACGGGTGCGGTTCGCGGTTCACGCGCCGTCGACTCGCGGTGGGTCCGACCTAGGATCGAGAGTGTGCCGTAGCGGTCGGTTGTCGCGCCGCCTTTGACGCGAGCTGCGTTCAAGGAGCGGACCAGCCTTTCGATCGCGACGTCGCGAGTGGGGGCGTAGGCGATCAGCGTGGCGTAGTGAAGCGAGACTGCGTCGCCAGTCAGCAAGCGCGTGTTCGTCTCCATGAAGTGAGCATCGGCGCCATCCGCACGCTCGGGCTCTACTGGCTGGGAGTTCAGTTTCGCGCCACAGGGGTTACCCAGAAACGAGTTCGCTCTGCAATAGCGAGGCGCGTCTCCCGATCACGGCAAAACGCGGCAACTCTCCTAGAGCTGAATGTCGCTCAGACTCTCCAACTCCGAATAGGTCGAGGCCGCGCCCGCGACGAGCCCTTCTTGGCCATCGGCACCGCTGCGCCGCCGCCGCCGGCTCGTGAACGGGTCGTGGCTGCGCAGATCGGCCTTGCCATCGGCGCCGCAGGTAAACTCGAGCCCGCTCAGCCGTTCGACCTCCTCGATGCGGACCTGATAAGTTTTGAACGGCGCGAACGGCACAGCGGCTTCGTCGAGGCCGTACTGGGCGATCACGCCCTCCTGGCTCGCGATGTAGGCGGTCGCGAACAATTTGCTGCCGCTGGCGTCGAGCGCCGCCACGACCTTCCAGAAACGCAGCGGATACTGGATGCCCTTCCACGCCGGGTCGCCGTCGTCGAACACCGGGCCCGTAATCACTTGCGCGCTGAAGGAGCCCCGCTCGATCGAATCCTCGAGCACGTGTCGCTCGATGCCCTGCCAAATCTCCTTGCCCTGGTTGAAGCGCTCGTGCATCGGCGAGCAGTTCGTCCAGTGACAGGTGTCCGCCGCCGAATGCAGCGCGGCGACTCGCGTGGCGCCGAACTCGAGATCCTCGCGGCGCGAGAGGTGTCCGCGATCGAACTGATTCGATGCGTAGTACCAATTCTGCACCTGCGGCTTCGACGGGATGCGCGGGTCCACGCGCCAGACGTCCGGAGGGCGACTCATCGCGTAACGCCCTGCGAAGTTCACGTTGGCCGCGCTGTAAATCGCAAAGCGCCGCTCTTCGTGCATGACGACGCTGAAATTGTGGTAGTCGAGCACGACGTTCGTGCCGCCGATCAACTTGACGGCTGCCGCCTTTAACGCGGGGCTGAGCTTCGGCAGGTCCACGCGCTTCGCGCCATTCCCTAAGAAGGCTGGCTGGAAGCCTTTGCGCGAGTCGTAATCGGCGTCGAACGGCAGATCGAACGCGGCCTCCGCCCCTCCGACCTCTCCGTTGACCGCGCCCGATTCGGCGCCGCCTGCGGCCTCAAAGTCGAGCGGGGTCACATCGCCATTTGAGCCAATTCGGAAGCGCGCGGTGAAGGGCACCGCGACGGTGCGTGCGTCGCTCATCGATCGAATCTCCTGGGGTGGGTTGGAAGTTGCGCTCGCGGCGCCGGCGCCCGGCTTGCTGCGGATGCGCGCCGAAGCCGGCGTGCTCGCAAACAGCGGCTTCAGCAGCGGATGCGCAGGGAAGGTCGCGCGCAGGGTCCGCACAATGCGGCTGGCGCGGATGCCCTCGTTCGCGATCCACTTGAGCTGGCTGTCGCGCATCGTTCGCGCGTCGTAATCGCGCCCGTCGATGGTTTGCCTCACGCCGTTCTTCGTCTCGGGAACGCCGCTGTGGTGGAGCGCGACGACGTACCAGTCATTATTGAAGACCGGCGAGCCGGAAGAGCCGGGCTGCGTGTCGGTCGTGTACCAGAGCACGTCGTCGGCGCGCTTCAGGAGCCGGTTCTCGCGCACGCACAGCTGCTTCCGCTCGCCGGACGGGTGCTGGACGATCGTGAGCCACTCGCCCTCGAACGCTTTGCCGGTGACCTCGAGCAGCGGCAGCCAGCCGAACTCGGCGAGTGCGCGGCGGCCGTCGCGCGAGCGCGGCTCGATCGCGACGATCGTGAAGTCGAGTTCGCCCGAGGTGTGAAAAAGCCGATCCGGAAGCAGCCGGAACTGGACGGGGCCCTTCGGCATATCCGCGAGATCGACTTCGTATTCGAACTCGCCAAGCGAACTTGCAGCCGCCTCCCGCGTCTCCAGCACGTGATGATTCGTGAGCAGCACGTTCGGGGCGATCAAGAAGCCGGTGCCCCAGGCAAGCGTTTGGCCCGCAGCGGTGCGCACCGCGATGCGTGCGACCGCGCGCGCCGCGACGGCGCCGCGTTCGAGGTAAGCCGCTGGCTGCAGTTCGTTGCCGGCGAGCACGCGCTCAAACGTGTCTTCGGAGAGCTGCGCGTCCCTTAGGCTCTCGCGCAGGAACGCGCGCCGTTCCTGGCGCGCCTGCTCCGTCGTGAGTTCGCGTGGCTGCTTGTCGCGAGTCGCAGCGATCGCCGCCTCGAGGTCGAAGTCGGCTCGCCGAATCGCCTTCTCGATGTCGATCTCGATATCGCCCATGGACGTGCCTCGCTGAAGCAGCTCCGCAAGCGACACGGGTGGGGGCCGCTGCGCGCAATCCTCCACCGTGCGGGGGCTCGCGGCTGTGAACTCGTTCACAGCCGCGCCGACATTCGTGCGCGGGCGAACACGAGAGCGCGCCCGCGAACACTCGCTGGCGCTGCGACTTGAAGAGCGGGCGCGCCGCTTCAGCCGGGCGAGCCCGCCAGCCTCTCCGCCTCGCTCAGCATCTCCGCGAGCACCGCGATGCCGCCGTCCCAGAACTTCGGGTCCGTGACGTCGAGGCCAACGCGCGCGAGCAGCACGCTCGGCGTCTCGCTGCCCCCGGCCGCGAGCAGCGCGCGGTACTTCGCGACGAACGGCGGGCCTTCTTGGTCGTAGCGGCGGAGCAGGGCGAGCACGAGCAGTTCGCCGAAGGCGTAGGCGTAACAATAGAAGGGCGCGTGCACGAAGTGGCCGATGTAGAGCCACCACCAGGCGTAGTTCTCGGAGAGCGCGACGGCGTCGCCGTGCATCGGCGCGTTCGCTTCGAGCCAGAGCGCGTTGATGCGATCGACCGCGAGTTCGCCCTCGCTGCGCCGCGCGGCGTGCAGTCTCTCCTCGAAGCGCGTCAGCACGACTTGCCGAAACACGGTGGCGAAGGCTTCTTCGAGCTTTCCGCATAACAACGCGAGGCGCGCCTTGGGGTCGCTCTCGTCGCGCATCAGCGAGCGGAACACCAGCATCTCGCCGAACACGCTGGCGGTCTCGGAGGTGGTGAGCGGCGCCTGCTGCTCGAGCAGGCCTTGCTCCGCCGCGAGCACTCCATGCACGCCGTGGCCGAACTCGTGGGCGAGCGTCATCCCGGCGCGCGGCTCGCCGGTGTAGCTCATCAGCACGTACGGGTGAAGCGAGGGCAGCGTGGTCGCGCAGAAGGCGCCGCCCTGCTTACCGGGCCGCACCTCGGCGTCGATCCAGTCGCCCGCGAAGAAACGCGACGCGATGTTCGCGATCTCCGGCGAGAACTCGCGGTAGGCGCGCAGCACGAGCTCTCGCGCATCGCGCCACGAGCGCGAGCGCTTGCTCTCGGCGAGCGGCGCGTAGCGGTCGTAGTCCGCGAGCTGCGGGATGCCGAGCAGTCTCGCCTTCAGCTTGTAGTACCGCTGCACGAGCGGGAAGGCGCGTTCGCACGAAGTCATCAGGGCATCGACCGAGGCGCCCTCGATCTCGTTGGCGAGGTGCCGCGAATCCATCGCGGCCGCGTAGCTGCGCAGGCGATCCTCGGTGGCCTTGCTGGCGACCAGCGTGTTCAGCGCGAACGCCAGCACGCGCGAGTTTGCGCGCAAGCCCTCGGTGAGCGCTGCGGCGCCGGCTTGGCGCTGCGCGCGATCGGCGTCGTAAAGCAGCGCGAGGGTTTCTTCGAGCCCGCGGTCCTCAATCGCGCCACTAACAACCGGCTTGAAGCGCAGGCTCGCGACGACTTCATCGAACAAGCGCGACCACGCGCGCTCGCCGGCGTTCGCGCTCTCGTCGAGCACGCGCTCCTCGGCTTCGCTGAGCACGTGCGGGCGATAGCGGCGCGCGGCCTCTAGCCAGTGGCGGCGCCGCGCGAGCGCGGGGTCTGCGAGCAGCTGCACGGCGCGCGCATCCGGGGCCGCGATCCACTCGAGCTCGAAGAAGCGCAGCGCGCTGCGAATCTCGGTGCCGCGTTCTTGGACGTGCGCGACCAGCGCGCCATGCGCGGGCGCCGCGGTATCCGCCGCGAATTGCAGCGACGCGAACGCGCCGGCGCGCGCGGCGGGCTCGAGCGCGGCTTCGTAGGCATCGCCCGCTGCAGCGAGTTCGTGTGCGCCGAGCTGCGCGACGCGGCCGCGGTAGCGCGCGGCGAAGGCGTTCGCCGCGGCGAGGGAGGCCGCAAGGTCGCGATCGAGCGCTTCGCGCGCGGGCGCTTCGTAGAGGTGGGAGAGGTTCCAGCGCACGCCGCGGGCGGCGCTGGGTTCGGAACGTTCGGACGAGTTCGCGGCGGCGGTCATCGGCGCATCCTAACGAGCCGCGCTCGCGCGGTGAAGCGATTGACAGGGCGCACGGCGACCGCGCAGGATGCGTGCATGAAACGACTCCCTGCATGCGCAGCGGCGTGTGCGATCTCGTGCTTGTCGCTCGGGTCGACGCCCGCGCACGCGCGGCCGGCGCCGAGTGCGGCGGACGTCGAGCCGTTCGTAGACGCGATCGTCGAGAGCGAGCTCGCGAGAAGCGACGTCGCGGGCGCGGTGGTCGTGGTGGTCGCGAACGGCGCGCCCGTTCTGGTGAAGGGCTACGGCTGGGCGGACGTCGATAAGCGCATCCCGGTCGATGCGCGCACGCTCTTTCGCCCCGCTTCGATCAGCAAGCTGTTCACGTCGCTCGCCGTGATGCAGCTCGTCGAGCAGGGCAAGCTCGACCTCGACGCGAACGTGAACGCGTACCTCGACTTCGAGGTGCCCGAAGCATTCGGGCGGCCCGCCACGCTGCGGCAACTGCTCACGCACCGGGCGGGCTTCGAAGAACGCCTGCGCGATCTCGGGCACGCGAACGGCCCGCCGATTCCGCTCGCGGAGTTCGTGCGGGGGCACCTGCCGCGCCGCTCGCGCGTGCCTGGGCGTTCGCCCTCGTACTCGAATTACGGCGTAGCGCTGGCGGGCTACATCGTGGAGCGCAGCGCCGGCGTGCCGTTCGAGCAGTACGTCGCCGAGCACATCTTCGCGCCGCTCGGCATGGAGCGCGCGACTTTCGCACAGCCGCTCCCGGCGCAGCTCGCAAAGCTCATGTCGCGCGGTTATCAGGTCGGCTCGGGCAAGCCGGCGCCGTTCGAGGTGATCAACGATGCGCCGGCTGGCGCGCTCAGCGCCAGCGGTGACGCGATGGCGCGCTTCATGCTCATGCTGCTCGGCAGCGGCGAACTCGATGGGGCGCGCGTTCTCTCCCGGGAAAGCTTCGCGCGCTGGACCCAGCCCCAGGTGGACATCGCAGGCAACGGCCTCGGCCTCGCGATCTACGAGACCCACTTGCACGGCGTGCGCTCGCTCGGCCACGGCGGCGACCTCTCGCACTTTCACAGCGAGCTTCACGTAATGCCCGAGCACGGCTTCGGCGTGTTCGTCTCACAGAACAGCCTGGGGAAGAGCCCGCGCTTGTTACGAAGCGCGCTCGTCCCAGCGCTCGTGAAGCGCTATTTCGCCCAGCCGAGCCTCGAGCAGCCGAAGGCAATCGAGCCGGGCCACGCGGCGCGAGTCGTCGGCGCCTACATGACGACGCGGCGTTCCGACGCGAGCTGGCTGCGCATCCAAGGCCTGCTCGATCAGACGGTCGTCAGCGCGAGTGAGGACGGCACCCTCGAGGCGCGAGGTATTACAGACGCGGCGGAAAACACGCTGCGCTGGCGCGAGGTGGCGCCTTACCGGTTCCGCACTCTCGACGGCGAGCGCGAGATCGAGTTCGTGCGCGACGCGGAGGGGCGAGTCGTCGAACTCGAGCCATGGTTCCCAGGCGTGACGTACGAGCGGGCGGGCTTCACCGACACCCAGGGGTTCGCGCTCGCGGTGTTTCCTGTAGCTGCGTTTGTCGCGCTCGGCGCGCTGCTCGCGCCCCTCGCGGGGCGGCTGACACGCCGCGCGCTCGGGGCGCCGCCGGCGCCAGCGCGGGGGCGCGTCGCGCGCAGGCTCACGCTTGTTACTGCCGGCGCGTGGCTCGCTGGGGCCTCCGCCTTCAGCGCGTTCACGCTCGACGCGGCGACCAGCGTGTGGCGTTTCTCGCGGAACGAGGATGCGCTGCTGGTCGCAGCCATCGGCGTGATGTGGGTGGCCGCGGCGCTCTCGGTTGCGTGCATCGTCGCGGCCGCGCGCGAAGTGCGCGACGCGCGCCTCACGCTCGGGCGTCGGGCCGCCCGCGCGCTGCCCGCGCTCGCGTTCCTCGCGCTCACCTGGTTCGCGTGGAACTGGGGATTGCTGTCGGATCCCACGCGTTACTGAGGATATTCGCGACCTAGCTGCTGCCGTCACTCGCCGCGCTTGATCTGATCCGAGAGCCCCGCGCGCGAGACGTCGGCTTGCTCGCCGCGATGCACGGCGCCTTTGCCGAAGCGCTCGCTGAGCGCATCGAGCGCGCGGTTCAGGTTCATGCGGCGCGCGCGCGCTTCGCCTTCTTCGCCGAGCGCGAGTTGCTCTGGGTTCGCAGCTTCGAGGTTCGTGACGCCGACGCCGAGCAACCGCACCGGCTCCGCGAGCCCGGAGTTTCGCAATAACTCGCGGGCGACGCGGGCGATCGTGTCGCCATCGTCGGTCGGTCGCGGCAGCGAGCTGCGGCGCGTCAGCAGCGGGTAACCGCGCGGTCCCGCCGCGACGCGCCGCGCGAGCTTCAGCTTCAGCACGACCGTGCGCCCCTGCTCGCCGCTCCTGCGCAAGCGGCGCGCCACCGAGTCGGCGTGCGCGAGAATCGCTGCTTCGAGCAGCGCGCGATCGGAGACGTCGCTCGCGAAGGTGTTCTCCTCGCTCATCGAGACGGCCTCGCGATACGGCTCGACGTCCCGCACGTCTTCGCCGCGCGCGAGCCGCGCCATCTGCACGCCCCAGTCGTCGAGCCAGGCGTGCGCGCGCGCCGCGTCCAGCCGCGCGAGGTCGCCGATCGTGCGCAGGCCGAGCCGTAGCAAGCGCGCCTCCGCGACGGGCCCGACGCCCCACAGCCGCGCGACTGGCAGCGGATCGAGAAACGCGCGCACGTCGCCGGGCTTCACTTCAACCAAGCCGTCGGGCTTCGCCGAATCGCTCGCGATCTTCGCGACCATCTTCACCGGCGCGATGCCCACCGAAACCGCCAGCCCGGTCTCGGCGCGCACCTCCCGCCGCAGCCGCAGCGCGACTTCGCGCGCCCGCCCTAACAGCCGCTCCGTGCCGGTGAGATCGAGGAACGCCTCGTCGAGCGAGAGCCCCTCGAGCGCGGGAGTGAAGCGCTCGAAGATCGCGAAGATGCGCTTGCTCTCGCGCGCGTATTTGGCCATGTCGCCTCGCAGGAAGACGCCGTGCGGGCACAGCCGCCGCGCCTCGAAGCCGGGCATCGCGCTGTGCACGCCAAATGTGCGTGCCTCGTAGCTCGCGGCCGACACGACGCCGCGCGGCCCCGTGCCGCCCACGATCACCGGCCGCCCGCGCAGCTTCACATCGTCACGCTGCTCGATCGACGCATAAAACGCGTCCATATCCGCATGCAAAATCGTCCGCTCGTATCCGCTCACGCCCACATTGTACGGGGACGTTCCACGACGAACGCGTCGAAACACCCCGGGACGTTCCACGACGAAAATCGCCCCGCAGCCTCGCGCGTCCCGCCTACCTCTCGCGGTTCACGATCCGGCGCACGCTCCCCGCACGGATTCCTAGTGCCTCCCCGATCCTTGCCGGTGCGAGCCCAGCGTCTCGAAGCGCGCGTAGCACGATCCGGCGGCGCGTCAGTGAAACAGCATGGAGCCGCACGTTCCCGATCAGCGCGCCCCTGGAAACACCCGCGCTGGCACACTCCTCATCGATGATCGCGAGCAAGCTCGGCGCGCCACCGAGTTCGAGCGCAGCGCACTGCTCGAACCGCCGCAGTGGCCGCGCCCCCGCGAGCGAGCCGTGGCCGCTCCACGCGTACGCGGGCAGCGCCGCTTCCGTCACAAGCCCCGCGCGAACCGGGTTGCGGTGCACGTACGCCACTACTGCGTCGAGGTCGTCCTCGATCGGCCGCGACCAGTAGCGGTTCTGGAACACGTGCCCCGCGCGCCCGTGCCGGCGATTGAAGTGAAGGGCGTAGCTCGTCCCAAGCCGCGCCATGAACTGCGGGAGCGCGCCGAACTTCGTCTGCAGCACTAGGTGGACGTGGTTTGCCATGAGCACCCAGGCGAACACGCGGAACCAGAGCAGGATCGCGAGCCGATCCACGCGCGTGAGCAGCGCCTCGCGGTCGAGGTCGTCCGCGAAAATGTCGCGGCGTTCGATCCCGCGGAATGTGACGTGATGGATTGCGCCCGGAGCGTCGATGCGAGGGCCGCGCGGCATGGAATTTCTCGCGCGGGACCGTGGGGGAGGAACGCGACGCTAACCGCGCCGGCGAGAAACGCAGCAGGGAATTTTCGTCTTGGAACGTCCCGGGGTGTTTCGACGCGTTCGTCGTGGAACGTCCCTAGTCGAACACGGCGTCGATTTCCCAGAGTTCGCGCAGGAGGTCTCGGCGTAGGCGGAAGATGCTGCCATCGCTGGTTTGCACGTCGAAGTGGTCGAAGGCGTAGCGCTCCTCGCTCCACCACTGGCCGGTGGTGCGCCACGGACCGGCGCAGCTCAGCACCTCGCCGTTCGCGAGCGCGCTCTGCACCCAATGCGGGGAGCCGCGGGGGCGGCGCCCCCCGGCGGCCCGCGGGGGGGGGGGCGCGC
>JANNDT010000136.1:0-3407 GCA_031387905.1 Deltaproteobacteria bacterium | reverse complement strand
ACTTTCGCAGCTTGCTCCGCGAGCGCGTCCAATGAGAAGTCGAGCACGAGCTGCCCGCTCTCGGGCTCGAACTGCGCGCCCTCGTGGTGCACGACGACGCGGCGCCCGTCCGCGGCGATGCGCAGACCCGAGTACGAACGCCCGTCGCCGAGCTCGCGCGCGAGTGCGCGCAGCGCACGCCGCACGCGCGCCGCCGGCACGTGCGCATCGTGCAAGCCCTTCGCGGCGCGCAGCACGACCAGATCCTGGAAGCGAAACACGAAGCTGCGCCCGCTGCGCTCGGGCGCGCACCAGCCCGCGCGCACGAACTGCCGCACGCGCGCTTCGGAGACGCCGACCACCCGCGCGACGTCGGCGGTGGTGAGTGAGGGCGACGCGAGCATGCGCGCAGTGTGACGCGCGCAGCGAGCCGCCGGTGAGCGAAGTTCGGCGAACTCGTAGCGCGCTTCGCAATCACGGCGGCGGTCGGGCTGCTCCGGCTAACGTCGTGCCCAATGCCCCGCTTCCTGCACACCGGCGACTGGCAACTCGGGATGACGCGCCACTTCTTAGGCGAAGAGGCGCAGGCGCGATTTACCGCCGCGCGCTTCGACGCCGTCCGTGACATCGGACGCGTAGCCGCCGCCGAGCGCTGCGAGTTCGTCGTCGTTTGTGGCGACGTATTTGAGACTAATCAGGTCGAGCGAAAAACTGTCGCGCGGGCCTGCGAGGCGCTCGGATCGATCGCGGTGCCTGTGTTTCTTCTGCCCGGCAATCACGACCCGCTCGACGCGGGCAGCGTGTTCCGCTCCCCCACCTTTCTCGCGAGGAAGCCGGCCCACGTCGTCGTGCTGGACGACGCCCAGCCGCGCGAAGTCCGGCCCGGCGTCGAAGTCGTCGGGGCACCGTGGTCGTCAAAGCGCCCACTCCGCGATCTCGTCGCCGCAGCGTCGTCGACGCTCGAACCGCGGCCCGGCGTCGTGCGCGTAATGGTCGGCCACGGTGCAGTCGACACGCTCTCGCCCAACCCTAATGACCCTGCCGTCATCTCCGTCGCCGACGCGATCTCCGCGCTCGCCGCAGGCCGATATCACTATTTGGCGCTCGGCGACCGTCACTCGCTGACGCAGATCGATCCTGCAGGCCGCATTTGGTACGCGGGGTCGCCGGTCGCGACTGATTTTGACGAGGTTCTGCCCGGCCGCGTGCTCGTCGTCGACGTGGCAGCCGACGCCGTCTCGGCGACGCCGCACCAGATCGGCGACTGGCGCTTTCGGACCGAGGCGCGCGACCTGATGAACGATGCGGACCTCGACGCGTTCGCGCAGTTGTTGGGTGAGGCGGAAGCCAAGGACCGCAGCGTGCTGCGGCTCGAGTTGCGTGGCTCGCTGACCCTGCGGCAGAAGCAGCGTGTCGACGAGTTGATCGAGCATCAACGCGATCTCTACGCCGCGCTGAATCTCTGGGAACGGCACACGGATCTCGCGGTGGTTCCCGAAGACGCGGATTTTGCAGACCTCGGTCTGGCCGGCTTTGCGCAGAGCGCCGTCGCGACGCTGCGTGAACGGGCCGCGGCAGGGGGCGCCGACGCATCCACAGCGCGCGACGCCCTCGCGCTGCTCGTTCGGCTCGTCGGGAGCAACCCGTGAGGCTCCACCGGCTCGCGGTCCGCAATTGGCGCGGCGTCGAAGAGCGCGAGGTTCACTTCGCAGCGACTGGCGTGACCGTGGTCGAGGGCCCGAACGAGTCCGGGAAATCCAGTCTGGTCGAGGCGCTCGACGCGCTCATCGAGCACCTCGACGATTCGAAGAAGCGCGAGGTCGCAGCGATCAAGCCCGTCCACAAAGACGTTGGCGCCGAGGTCGAGGCGGAGATCGAGACGGGGCCGTATCGGTTTACGTACTCGAAGCGTTTCCACAAGAAATCCGAAACGAAGCTCACGGTCACGACGCCACGGCCTGAGAATCTCACGGGCCGCGAAGCCCACGAACGCGCGCTCCAGATTCTCGACGAGACGATGGATCGCGGACTCTGGGCGGCGCTGCGGATCGAGCAAGGCCAGCTCGTGACGCAGGCGAATCTTTCGGAGCAGAAGTCCCTTTCAGCCGCGCTCGACCGCGCCGCGGGAGTCGCGCGCACCGGCGAAGCCGAGGAGACGCTGTACGACGCAGCGCAGGCCGAGTACAGCGAGTACTTCACCGCAAAGGGCGCTGAGCGCAGGGAAACGGGTGTTGCAGCGGCGGAGGTCGCGCGGCTCGAACTGGCGGCCGAGAAGGACGTGGCGGATTTGGCCCGGCTCGTCGCCGATGTGGAACGCAGCGCGGTGCTGGATCGCGACGCAATCGACGCGACGGGCGCGCTGGCCGAGTGTGTCGCTTCGCAGGAGCGCCACGAAAATCGCCAGCGCGAGATCGAGCGGCTGGAGGCAAGCGCGGGCGAGGCGAGGCTCGCGCTCGATGGGGCAACCGAGCGCGCGAAGCAGGCGGAGCAGCGCCAGTCCGAGCGCAGGGCGTCCGTCGAAGCCGCGCGTGCAGCCGCCGACGCGCACGCCGAACTCGCCGGCGCGGATGAAATCTCCGCGCCGGCATTCGCCTCAGCACGCCACGAACTCGACGCGGCGGAGGCTGCGTTCGCGGCGGCGTCAGAGGCAGCCGACGCCGCGGAGCGCGCGGCCGCCGTACGTAGCCAGGACTTTGGGTTCTGGAGGGACACGCTCGACCGAGAGCAACTCGGCGAGCGCAAGAGCCGCATCGGCACTGCCGATTCTGCAGCGGCGCAGGCGGAGGCCGTGCTCGCGACCAACGCCCTAACAGACGACCTGCTGAGCAAGCTCCGTGCGGCGCATCTCGAGGTCGAGAGAGCCCACGCGGCGCTCGCCGCCGGTAGCCCCGAGTTGCGTCTGCGCGCCCTCGCCGACATCGAACCGTCGATCGCGGGAACTCTCCGGCCGTTGGCTCGCGGCGACGAGACGACGCTTCCGGTGGAGGGCTCGCTCGTGCTCGTGTTGCCAGGAGTGGCGGAGATCGGGATTCGCACGGGGTCGAGCATCGCGAGCCTGCGCGATGCGTCTGATGCGAAGCGGCGCAAGTTCGCAGAGCTCTGCCGTACCGCGGCCGTCGACGATCTCGAATTCGCCGTACGCGCGAACGCGGCGTGGCAGAGCGCGAAGCGCGACATCCAGGCCCGCGATCGCGCACTTGCGGAGAACCTTCGCGATCTCACGCGCGAGGTGTTGTCCCAGAAACTCTCGAACCTCACGCTGCGCGTCGTGGCCTACCCGGCCGCGCGCGTTGCGGGTTTCTCGATGCCCGGCGATTTCGCCGCCGCGCGCGAGTTCGACCGCATTGCGAACGCCAGCTCCGAGGCGGCCCGAACGGCGCGCGCCGATGCCGAGCGGCGTCGAGAGGCAGCGCGCCGCGAAGATGAAC
>JANNDT010000110.1:0-6578 GCA_031387905.1 Deltaproteobacteria bacterium | reverse complement strand
CTGAGGAACATCGGCTTCCCCAATACCTCGCGCACTACCGGCCGATAGCTCTCCGCGTCGTAGAGCGCCGCCACGTCGACGCGCTTCTTGTCAGCGATCACCGATGCGAGTGGCGCGGTCGTGTACACGCCGCGCTGCAAGGCGACCAGCCGGCCTGTTTGTCCGCTTGCGATCTGATCGACCGCAAGGCAACCGAATGAGACGGCCACCATGCGATCGAGCGAGTCGGGCACGCCGGCGCGCATGAGATAGGCGAGCTGCTGGACCATGATGTTGACCTTCGTGCGCTGCTTGATCTCTGCGGCGACCATGGCCCCAATACCGCCCAGCTTCTTGTGGCCGTACGCGTCGACTGCTCCGCTCTCCAAGATCGAACCCCCCGCGAGCTGCGCGCCCTCGGAGACCGTCACGATCGCGTAGTTGGAGGGGTTCTTGGCGCGGTCCTCGAGAAGGAATCCACACAGCCGCTCGGGATCGAACGGAACCTCAGGGATCAACGCCCGATCCACGTCGGCCAGGTAGGCGGCGAACAGCGAGGTCTCGCCTGAGTTGCGACCGAAAAGCTCGACCACGCCGATCCGCTCGTGGGAGCCGACGTTGGTGCGGAAGGCCGTGATCGCTTCCACCGATCGCGTCACCGCCGTCGAGAAGCCGATGCAGTAGTCAGTCCCAGATACGTCGTTGTCCATCGTCTTCGGAATCGCGACGATCTGAACGCCTTCCTGATGCAAGCGGTTCGCGTAGCTCAACGTGTCGTCGCCGCCGATGGGGATCAGGGCGTCGAGTTCGAGAGCCGCGAGCACGCGCAGCGCATAGCGCGTGCAATCGACGGCGCCCTGCGCGTTCGGAGTGCGGTCCGATGCCGGCACATGCGCAGGTACGTCGTCGGGCTTCACGTTGCTCGGGTTGGTGCGCGAGGTGTGCAGGATCGTGCCGCCCGTGCGATCGATCGTGCGCACGCGCTCAGTCGGTAGCGCCATCGTCCAGCGGTCGAGCGTGGCTGGATCGCTCGGGTCGATCGCGAGCAGACTCAGCCAGCCGCGCCGCAGGCCGACGACTTCGATGTCGTGCGCTCGTGCTCGCTCGACGACGGTCTTGATCGCAACATTCAAGCCGGGGACGTCGCCCCCGCCCGTCAAGATTCCGATGCGACGTCTCGTCATGAGGACCTCCTCGCAGCCGTAGATTATTATGAAATCACGAAGCTACCGGGCAAGCACGCCTCGAACTCCGCTCGGCTCAGCCTGTCGCGAGACGGCGGCATCGCGCTTTCGTCCAGAGCCGAGACTACGGCGTAAAGCTTCGCCCCAGCCGCGGCCTGCGTAAGCCTCCCCCC
The DNA here is from genome assembly GCA_031387905.1 of Deltaproteobacteria bacterium. Lineage (GTDB taxonomy): Bacteria > Myxococcota_A > UBA9160 > UBA9160 > UBA6930 > VGRF01. The sequence goes on along the minus strand of JANNDT010000110.1, from coordinate 5,242 downwards.
GGTTTCGCGTGTCACTTTCGGGCGCGCGCCCCGTAGAACAGAGCGGCCAGGAGCTCATCCGCCGGTCGATCGACTACGCGGCTGCAACACCGGATTTATGGGAGGTGGGGATGAACCGCGGACTCCGTGCATGGCGACTCTGTCTGATCAGCCTCGCGCTGCTGACGACTGGACCCGCGGAGGCAGACCTCGCGCGCGGCAGCGCCACCTACAAAGAGCTCTGTGCGAAGTGCCACGGCGCCGAGGGCAAGGGCGATGGGCGCGATGCTGCCACCCTGAAGACGAAGCCCCGTGACTTCCGAGATTGCGCCCGGATGAAGAAGTTCGCGGACGGCGACCTCTTCCTCGCGATCAAGGAAGGCGGCGAGGCCGCCAAGCTCTCGGCAGACATGCCGTCGTACTCCGACGCGATGGAAGACGACGAGATCCAGGACCTCGTTGTCTTCGTGCGAAGCCTGTGTCCGAAGTGAGCCCGGAGAGCGACGGGGTCGCGTCGCCCGATCGGCGCCGGCTTCTCGCGAGTGTCTTCTGGGCCGTGAGCGCGGCAATCGGGGCGCTGCTTTCCGTTCCCATCGTCGGATTCCTCACGGGCCCGCTCTTCCGTCGCCAGGCGCGCGTCGGCGCGAACCTCGGAGCGGTCGAGTCCTTCCCGCTGAATCTGCCGCGCCGGGTCGACTTCGCCGTCCGCCAGCGCGACGGCTGGGCCATCACGGCGGGGCTGAAGAGCGCCTGGGTGGTGCGCAGCGAGCAGGGCGTCCGCGTCTTCGATCCGCGCTGCACGCATCTCGGCTGCGCTTATCACTGGCATGCCACCACGAGCCGGTTTCTGTGCCCCTGCCACAACGGCGTCTATGACGTAGAGGGGCGCGTCGTCAGCGGGCCGCCGCCTCGGCCTCTCGACACCTTCGAAGCATGGATCGACGGCGGCTCCCTCTACGTGAGCCCGACGCCGGTGCGGAGCGCATGATGAGTCGGCGCGGCCTCGCGGACTGGCTCGACGAGCGAATCGGAATCCGCGAGATCCATCGGACAGTATTTGCCCGCAAGATTCCCCGCGTTGGCTGGTTCTACACGCTGGGAAGCGTCTCGCTCTTCTTGTTGCTGATCCAGGTCGCGACCGGAAGCGTGCTCGCCACGAGCTACGCGCCGACGCCGGATCACGCCTTCGAGTCGGTGCGCTTCATCTCGGAGGAGGCGCAGTTCGGCTCGCTGGTCCGCAGCCTCCACGTCTGGGGCGCGAGCGCGATCGTGGTCGCGCTCGCGCTCCACATGCTGCGGACCTTTTTCACTGGCGCCTACAAGTTTCCACGCGAGCTCACCTGGCTGAGCGGTGTGGGACTCCTCGTATTGGTGCTGGCGCTCAGCTTCACCGGCTACCTGCTGCCTTGGAACGCGAAGGCTTATTGGGCGACCGAGGTCGGCATCCGGATCGCAGAGCAGGCGCCGCTCCTCGGTCCCAGCCTCGCGCGCATGCTGCGCGGAGGCGAAGAGATCGGCGCGCAGACGCTGACGCGCTTCTATGCACTGCACGCGCTGCTTCTCCCAGGGATCTTGTTCGCACTCCTCGGCGCGCATCTGTTCTTCGTCGTGCGCCAAGGTATCTCGGCGCCTGCGCGGCGAGGCGCGACGACGCCCCTCGCAAGCGACCCGCGCGAGCAGCGCGACGAGGGCGCCGCGCGCTACCGCGCCGAGAAAGAAGCGGGAGAACCCTTCTATCCGCACACACTCGCGAAGGACGCGGCGGTAATTGCGCTCGTCGCAGTCGTCCTCGCCGCGCTGGCTTGGTGGCTTCCCGCCGAGGTCGGCGAGGTCGCGGATCCCACCGACGCCACCTACAACCCGAGACCCGAGTGGTACTTCCTCGGGCTCTTCCAGCTTCTCAAATACTTCCCGGGCGAACTCGAACCCGTGGTGGCAATCGTCCTTCCCTCGATCGCGATCGCGCTGCTCTTCGCTCTGCCGTTCCTGGACCGGTCGCGCTTCCGCCACGCATTGGATCGACCCATCGCCACGGCGCTCGCGGCCGCCGCGGTGCTCGCGATCGGGACCCTCACGGTCGCCGGTGCACGCTCCCCGCTCTTGAGCGCTCATGTGCCCGCGCCTCCCGCAGTGACGGCGGGGCGGCAGGCGTTCGAGCGTCTCGACTGTGGCCACTGCCACAGCGTGCGAGGAAGTGGAGGCCTGTTGGGCCCGGATCTCGCGCTCGCCGAGCCAACGCGCGGCGTCGCTTGGACGAGGATTCACTTCCAAGCGCCTTCGGCAGTCGTCGCGGGGCCACGGATGCCGACGGTCGCTCCCTTGGATGAAGAGGCAGCGGCTCTCTTCGCCTACATCGACGAGGTTCGCGGCGGCGGACCCTATAGCGAGAAGGCCCCGCGCGCCTTCCGTCGCTACTGCACCGAATGCCATCGCCTGAACGAGTGGGGGAAGTCGGACAAGGGTCCGGACCTAACAGGAATCGGTGACGCTCGCAGCCGCTCGTTCATCCACCGCTACCTCGAAGATCCGAAGGGCCTGCTTACGGACTCGCACATGTCGAGCTTCCTCGCGCCCGACGGACCGCTCACGCACGAGCAGCTCGAAGACATCAGTCGCTTCCTCGCCGCTCAACACGCGGTGGCAGCGAGCGCTGCTGCGGACACCACGAAAGGAGATCCTCGATGAGCATTCGAGTATGTGCACGGGAGCGAGTAGGCGATGCGCGAGGGTCGCTCGTTCGCGCGCTCGTCCGCGTCGTGTGGGTTGCAGCCATAATGGGTACGGCGCAGTCGGGCAGCGCCGCCGAAAGTGATGACTTGCGTGTGCTTCACGAGGAGATCGCACGGCTTCGAGACGAGAGCGCGGCGCGGATCCACGATCTCGAGCAGCGCATCGCGCAGATCGAGAACGCGCGAGTGCAGCCGCAGAGCGACCCGGCGGCGCCGGCGCAGGCGAGCGCAGCTCCGCCCGGCGAGCGGATTGGGCTCCTGGCTGGCGACAACCGCTTCGTTCTGACCGGCTGGGGCGCAGCGGGGTACAGCTTCGAGAGCGCTGAGAACGAGAACACTTTCGAGGCGACTGTCGCGCCGATCTTGTTATTCCGCGTGAGCGACCGCGTGCTGTTCGAAGTGGAGCCCGAGCTCGAGCTCGGCAGCGACGGGACAGATGTGAACCTCGAGTACGCCCAGGTGGACGTGCTCCTGAACGATCACGCGACACTCGTCGCCGGCAAGTTCCTGCTCCCCTTCGGCGACTTCGTCCAGCAGCTCCACCCGGCGTGGATCAACAAGCTCGCCTCGAAGCCGCTGCCGTTCCTCGAGGGAGAAGAGGGCGGTCTTCTGCCCTTCAGCGACGTCGGACTCCAGTTGCGCGGCGGCGCGCGACTATCCGACCGCGAGGGTGTGAGCTTCGAGTACACGGTCTACGTATCCAACGGCCCGCGCTTCGAGGAACCCGACCTTGGCTCCGCGCTGGTCTCGAACAACGTCGACTTCAATCAAGGGAAAGGCTTCGGAGCGCGCTTCGCCCTTTACCCACTTCCGCTCGATCGCGAATTAGGTCGCCTCAAGCTCGGCGTGTCGACCTACGACGGCCGCTGGGGCGCGGGCGACGAGCGCTGGTTCACTTCCTGGGGAGTCGATCTTGCCTATCAGATCGGGAATTTCGATCTGCGCAGCGAGTACCTCGAAACGCGACGCGAGTTTCCAGGCGGGCCCGATGACGAGCGCAACGGCTGGTACGTGCAGGCCGCCTACAAGCTCTCGACGGTTCCCATCGAGGCGCTCCGCCGCGTCGAGCTCGTGGCGCGCTACTCCGGGCTCGAACAGGCGGAGGTCGCCGTTACGCCGAGCGGCGAGGAGCGAGCCCAGGATCCGCGGCAACTCGCAGTCGGCGTCGATTATTGGTTGACGCCCTCGGTCGCGGCAAAGCTCGAATACGACTGGGACAAGCTGCGCGCGGAGCCAGACGCGCACGGATTCCGAGCCCAGATGGCCGTCGGGTTCTAGTCGAGGAGATGAACATGAGATCCACAATCCTCCTGCTGAGTCTCGCGCTCGCTGTTCCTGTGATCCCCGCGCTCGCGCACGGCGAAGACGCCGCCCGCGAACGCAAGGCGCTCGTTCGTCAGGGAGCGCGCGAGTGGGGCGCCTACTGTGGCGCGTGCCACAACGCGCGTCCGGCGGCGGAACGCACCCCGCAAGAATGGGACACGCTCATGCTTCACATGCGCGTCCGGGCAAATCTGCCCGAGGCGGATGCGCGAGCGCTACTCGAATTCCTGAAGACGCGCTGAGGCCGTGGCTGGCGAACTGTCGCAGCCGCGCCCTAATGGAATCGCGCTGCGTCTAGAGCTTTCCGCTCGCCAGCGCAGGCAGCGAATCGGCGAGCAGGCCGGCAATCTCGATCTCGTTGCTTGCGTGGAAAACGGTCCGCGTCGTGACGATGCGTGCGGCGCCGGCTTCTTCGAGGAGACGCTGCGCATCGCCCGAGAAGATCCCGTGGACGCCGACACAGATCGGACCAGGAAGGCCGGCCTCGACCAGTCGGCGAGCCGCCTGAATCATCGTTCGCGCAGACGAGATGATGTCGTCCAGGACGACGGGCGTTCGATCGCGAAGCTTCTCGACTTCGGGAATCGAGACCTCGACGTCGCGGTCGCCACGCCGAACCTTCGTGAGTACCGCGTAGGGCGCTCCCACTCGACGGGCGACATCCGCAACCCACTGCTCGCTCTCCTGGTCAGGACCAATTAGGAACGGCCGCACCACGTTCGCCGCAATCCAGGCGGCCAGCGCTGGCGCCGCATGCACGACGTGCGTCGCGATCGGGTAGATCTCGCCGAGAGAGCGAAAGCGGTGCAGGTGGGGGTCTACCGTGAGGAGCCAGTCGAATCGATCGGAGAGCAATGAGGCGAAGATCCGCGACGTCACCGCTTCTCCGGGCTGGAAGCGTTGATCCTGGCGCATGTACGCGAGATAGGGGGCGACTAGCCCGACGCGCGCGGCGCCAAGGTCGCGCGCAGTATCGGCCGCAAACACGAGAGGGAGGAGCTTCTCGTCCGGCCGATCCAGCGCGCAGACCAACGCGACACTCCGCCCCGCGCACGCGGCATCGATCCGCAGATAGGTCTCGCCATCCGGAAAGCGACGCGTTGCGAGCCTGCCTGCGCTCCATCCGAGCTGCCGGGCGAGCGCGTCCGCGAGGGGCTCACTTCCCGGCAAGGGCAGAACGAGCGGCGTCAATGTCCGGCTCCGACCCGAAT
>JANNDT010000078.1:0-2204 GCA_031387905.1 Deltaproteobacteria bacterium | reverse complement strand
GCGAGCAGGGCGGGCTCGGCCTCGTCGACTTCGAGTTCTTCCCCCACTACCGGCATTCGCCGCGCTACCGCCGCGCGCTCGCGGACTACGCACGCCGGCAGCATTGCATCCTGTACGCGTGTCGGGACGGCGGGGGGTTGGTCGTCGAGGGCGACCGCATCACGCCATACGGCGACGTATGGCGCTTCGATCGAGGCGAGCAGCAGAGGATCAGGGTCTAGGCCTGTGCCTGGCCGCGCTCCTGACCGCGCTCCTGACCCCGAGAGTCGTGGGTCAGCTTCACGAACACGTCGCGCGCTTCCTTGGCCGCGACGTCTCGCCCGAACGGCACATAGCGGAGCGCGTCGGGCGCCGTCGTGCGCACCAGGAAGCCCGAGGTCTCGACCGCGGTGATCTGCGCGTGACCCGGTCGCTCGCCCGCGCGTGCGGCCACGATCTCGCGCAGCGCGTCCTCGTGGTCGGTGTTCATATGCTCGATCACGAATCCCGCCCCCTCGCGCCAGCCGTCGCCCTGCGGATCGACCAACAGCTCGCTCGGCTCGTGCCAGCGAATCGCGCCGAAGCCGCCGATCGCGCGCAGCCGCAGCGGCGTGAGGGACCAGAACGCGAAGTCGTGGGCGTCGCCGTAGGACGGCATGTCGGGCACGCGCGCGCCGTAGCGCGCCTTCAGCTCGTCGAGCTCGGCGCCCGTCGCCTCGAGTCGGGCGGCATTCGCGAGTACGGTGAGGCGCCAGCTGGCTTGCGCATCGCCCGCGTTCGGCGCGGCGGGATTGCGCACGAACAGCGAGCAGCGCGGATCGCGGGTCAGGTTCTTGGTGTGCTGCGCGATCGCGGAGATGTAGACGAACGGCGTGCCGTCCGCGCGCAGCGCGAAGGGGGTCAGGGAGCCGAATGGGAAGCCCTCGATCTCCGGCTCCGCGGCGAGCGTGCACAGCGTCGCGTCCTGCGCGGCAAACAGCCAGTTGCGGACCTCGCTCATGCCGGCTCCCGTCGTTCGAGCGGATCGCCCGAGCTGGAGGTCGAGTCTCGCGCGCTCGTCCGACAGCGGCAAGAGGAGCTCGGGCACCCGCGCACCGCGACTACCTACCCGCGTGCGGACTTGCCGGAAGAGTCCACGACGAGCCCCCGGGCCCCCATCGCCGGCAGATCCGAGTAGGTCACGATCCCAGGCCGCGCGCGGCAGACGTGCGGAATCGCGAGGATCGGCGGCATCGCCGTCGAGATCATGATCAGGTCCATGCGATCGCCTTCGCGCGAGAGGCCGGGCAGCGTCGGCTGCTCGAGCTCGACCACGGTGCGGATCCGCGGCTCGCCCTCGATCACGATCTCGTAGCCCTGCGGTGCCGACCAATTCGGTTCCAGGTCGTCGCCCATCTTCCAGGCGACGGTGCAGCGCACGACGCAGCGACCGTGCGCAAAGCCTTTCCACGAGATGCGTTGACCGGCCACCGTGCCTTTCGGGAAGCGCATCCAGGGCAGCTCGATGTCGCGGGTCGCGATCGCGTAGTCGGTCTCGACCTTGTGATCGGAGAGCTCGATGCCGAGCGCGTCCGCCATCCAGTCGAGGCCGTCGAGGAAGACGGCGTTCATGGGATTCGCGTCCATGTCCTGCATCTGATGGCCAAGCGGCTTGCCCCAGCCGAAGATCTCCCACGAGCCCGCCGACGGATAGTTCCGGACGTCGGCGGTCTCGGTCATCGAGATCGAGTGGACGCGATCCGTGAGCGCGGTCAACGCGACCGGCAGCATGTTCATGAAGCCCGGGTTGATGCCGCTCCCGAAGATCGACGCGCGACCCGCCAGAGCGGCGCGCTCGAGACGCGGCGCGATGCCGAGGTTCTTGCCGGTCAGCATGCCGCTCGTGGTCACGACGTTCGTCCCGGCAGCCAGAAAACGTTCGATCACGTCGACGTCCGGGAAGAGCCCGTTGTAGTTCACGCAATCGGCCCGAAGCGCAACCAGCGCCTCGATGTCGCGCGTCGCGCGCACGCCGAGCGGCGGCAGGCCGCAGAGCTCGCCCGCGTCGCGTCCGAGCTTGTCCTCAGCGTGCGCGAAGAGACCCACGAGCTCGAGCTCGGGGTGCTCGACGATGGCTCGCACCGCCCGCCGGCCCACGTTCCCCGTCGTCCATTGGATGACCCGATACACGGTACCTCCCTGCGCGCGCGAGCATGCCAGATCATTCCAGCGCGCAAACAGCAGTA
>JANNDT010000184.1:0-6653 GCA_031387905.1 Deltaproteobacteria bacterium | reverse complement strand
TTCGTCGAAGCCACTGGGCGCCGAGGCTCGGGCGACGCGTCGGTCGGCGCCTGGCGGCGACTCGCTCGATGCGAAGCTGAAGTGCTCCGCGGCGACCAGGTTCAACGAGCCGGATTGGGAAATGCTCGTGGCCGTAGCCTGGAGTTCCGCGCCGATCTCGGTCCCGCGGGTGTAGTCGCTCTTCTCGATGCGCTGCCCCCCGCGCCACATTTCCCGCCCGTTTTCCAGCCCGTGCCGAGTCGTTCGCGACGAAGCGCGCCTGAGATTGTTCCCGTAGAAGGTGTTCGAGAGACGGCCGTTCACGAAGCCGCGCGCTACGAGATCGATTGCGAACGCCGCGAGCCGCGTCTCTCGATCGGCGGTGTCGTAGCTCGAAACCAACGCCGCGAGGCTGCTGCCGTCTGGCATCCAGAACTCGGTGCGCACGCCGCGCGAGCGCTCGTCGTAGGCAAGCCGCGTCGTCTCGCCGAGGGTGTGGCGTACGGCGCTCGGGCGGCCCGCGCCGTCGTAGCTGTAGGCCTCGTCGAAGTCGCCGCTGGGGGCATGGGCGGCGACGAGCCTGCCTTGCGCATACGCGAACTCGAGTTCGGAGTCGACGACACTTCCCGCGAGGCTGCGAAGCGAGACGGCGCGGCCGGCCGCGTCGTAGGCGCGTTCGGTACGCATGCCGTTGGCGAGTTCCACCGCAGTGACTCGCCCCATCGCGTCATGGCTGAAGCGCGTCGTGCTCCAGGTGTTCGCTGGCGCCGCCGTCGGCGAGACGCGTTCACGCCGCTCGATCAGGCGGCCGAGTGCGTCGTGTACGAAGACCGTTTCGCCGCCATACGGCTGCAGCACGCGCGACGGCCGGCGGTCGCTTCGGTACTCGAGCACGATCGTCTGCGGGCTCGGCGACGCGGGCGGTTTCGGCTGGTCGATCACGACGATCTCAGCGAGGTTCCGGTCGGCGTCGTAGTGGAGCTGCGTGACGCCGCCCGAGTACGGGGTTGGCCGCACCCCGCGTGTTAGGTTTCCGAGCGCGTCGAAGCTCTGATTCGTCCAGCTGAGGCCGTCGAGGCTCACCGCGCTCGCCCTGCCGTGCTCGCCGATTTGGCCGAAGTGCAGCGTCACGCCATCGGCGCCCGCGACGCTGGCGATCCCCTCGTCGGCGCCGTACGTGAACGTCGTCACTTCGCCCGCGCCGTTCGCGACGCTCAGCGCGCGCCCGTTCGCGTCGTAGCTGCGCGTCTCGATCGGGCCGATCGAGTCGCTGGCCGAAGCGACCGGCCGCGCCTGCGGCTGCTCGCGATTCACGCCGTCCTCCTGATAAGTGAACGTGCGCACGTTGCCCGAAGGCAGCGTCTCGCTCACCGGGTCGTCGTTCGTATAGGTCCAAGTCGTGCGCGTGCCATCGGGCAGCGTGCGCGAGGCGGGACGCTGGCCGGACCAGGTGAAGTCCGTGCGCTCGCCGAGCGGGTTCGTGATCGACTGCACGCGCTGCGTCGCGTCGATCGCGAGCGTGGTGGCGTGTCCGAGCGGATCGAGCGCCGTCACCGAGTGGATGCCCGTCGCACTCGGGAAGCCGTGCGTGAAGCGCCAGGTCGGGTCGCCAGCGCCGATGGCCCGCAGTTGCGTCGTGCGGCCCGCCGCGTCGCTCGTGAGTTCGATGCGCTCGCCTTCGGAGTTGGTGATCGCGGAGACGAACGCGCCCGCGTACTCGTAGCGCTCGCCGGGCCAGTTCGTGACGACGTCGCGGCCGTCGCGCGCGGAAGCGAGGCGACCCAGCGAGTCGTAGGAAAAGAGCGCGGTTCGGTTGGCGCGGTCGTCGATGCGTACCAGACGCGCGTTCGCGTCGTAGCTCAGCATGAAGACGGGCGAGCAAGCCGTCGCGCTCGTGCACTGGTCGACGCCGCTCGTCCGCCAGAGCGCGCCGATCTGTTGTTGATTGAAGCGCAGGCGCGGATACTCAGAGCTCGTCCAGCGCAGCGTAATCAGCCGGCCGGTCGTCGGGTCGAACTCGTGGAGCAGCCCGCCCTTCGTCTTCACGCTCGTCGCGTCGACTTTCACCCAGTGCGTGCCGGGCGCGGCTGCGCCGTTCGCGAGCGCAGCCAGCGGAATTTGCGCCGCCGTCGAGTCGCGCAGCGTCCGGTTCTTGTAAGTGGCGTCAAAGCTCCACGTCCAGCCCCAGCCGCTGTTGTAGACGGCGCCGATCGCGAACGGCCCGAGTCGCGTGTCGAGGTCGAGATCGACGCGCTCGTGGAAGTAGTTGCCGCCGGCCGCACTCACGAAGCCTCCAGGCACCGGGATCTGCGCCAGTGCCGTGAACTCCCGGACGCCGGGCGTCGGCGAGAGTTGGGCAGGCACGCATGCAAAGGCGATCGCTCCCAGGATCGCCGAGAAGAACAGAGCTTCCGTCCACCGCGCGCGCAGTGCGCGAGCCGCTCGATCCATTTGCGTGACTCCGCGGGACCGCGGGGCTCGGCGCAAATTAGGGGCGGCGCTGCGCGAGCCGCAGCGGCAAAGAGCGCCGAAGAGCGCGAAGGAGCGCCAGTCGGGCGCTTCGCGCGGCGATGCGCCGCTGGGCGGACGCTGCGCGTCCGCTGCTACCGCGTTGACTCCGCTCGGTTTCGCCTCGCTGCGCGCGGCGAAGCGCCGCTTGCTCAGCTCAGCATCAGCTGAGCAGGTGCAGCCCCGCGTCCGCCATCAGCGTCTCGCCGGTGACGTGGCGCGCGTCGGCGCTGCACAGAAACACGATGCTGCCGGCGATGTCTTCGGCGCTCGAGGCCACGCGCAGCGGCACGCGCGCGGCGACGGCGGCGCGGATTTTCGCGGTGTTGTCCTCGCCGACGCCGCGGACGAACCAGCGCGTGTCGATGAAGCCCGGGCAAACGGCGTTCACGCGAACCTTCGGTGCGAGCGCTCGCGCGAGCGAGTACGTCATCGTGTTCAGCGCGCCCTTGCTCGCGGCATACGCGATCGACGAGCCGGTGCCGTCGACGCCCGCGATCGAGGAGACCATCACCACCGCCGACGCGCGTCCGCTGGCGTCGGCGCCGCGCTCGAGCAGCTCGCGCGCCGCGCGCAGCATCTGGAACGCGCCCACCACGTTGACTGCATAGATGCGCTGGAAGTCGTCGCCTGTTAGGCCTTCGAGGTTCGCGTGCGCGACGTGCTTGGTGGTGCCCGCGTTGTTGACGAGAATGTCGAGCCGCCCGAAGCGCGTCGCGGCGCCCGCGAGCTTCCTGCAATCCGCGTCGCTCGCGACGTCGCCTTGCACCACGACCACTTCCGCGCCTGCCTTGCGGCAGCGCTCGGCCGTCTCCTCCGCCTCCGCCGCGCTCTTCGAGTAGTTGATGATCAGCGCCGCCGCGCCGCGCGCAGCGAGGCTCTCCGCCACCGCTGCGCCGAGGCCGGTCGCGGAGCCGGTAATCAGGGCGACGCGCCCCGCATACTCTGTCGTTCGAGCGTCAGTCATGGCTACAGCACCAACTCCGCCATCGTGCGCAGCATGCTCATGTCGCGCGACATGAACAGCAGCGTCGTCACGGGGGTCTCGCGCCAGGCCGCAATGCGGTCCTTGATGCGCGCCACGGGGCCGACCAGCGAGATCTCGTCGGCGAACGCGTCCGGCACCGTCGCGATGGCCTCGCCGCGTTTTCCTTCCATGAACAAGTCTTGAATCTTGTTCGCCTCCGCCTCGAAGCCCATGCGCGACATCAGCTCCTTGTGGAAGTTGCGCTGCTTCGAGCCCATGCCGCCGATGTAGAAGCCGAGCCCGGCCTTGACGGCCATTAGGCCTGCCTTCACGTCATCGGTGATGTTCACGTTCACGCCCGCGCAGATCTCGAAGCCGGGCTTCGCCGCTTTCAGCGAATCCGCGTAGACCTCCTGGCGATACGGCGAGTAGTAGAGCGGCAGCCAGCCGTCGGCGATCTCCGCCGTCAGGGCCACGTTCTTCGGGCCCTCGCTGCCCAGAAAGATCGGCACGTTCGCGCGCAGCGGATGCGTGATCGAGCGCAGCGGCTTGCCCATGCCCCACGCGCCGGGGCCCGTGTAGGGCAGGGGATAGTGCGGGCCGGGGTTCGAGACCGGCTTCTCGCGCGCGAGGATTTGCCGCACGATCGAGACGTACTCGCGCGTGCGCGCGAGCGGCTTGTCGAACGGCTGGCCGTACCAGCCTTCGACGACCTGCGGACCCGAGACGCCGAGCCCGAGCGTCACGCGCCCGCCTGATAAGTGGTCGAGCGTGAGCGTGTGCATGGCGGTCGCCGCGGGCGTGCGCGCGGAGATCTGCACCACCGCGGTGCCGAGCCGGATCTTTTTGGTGTGCGCCGCAATCCAGGTGAGCGGCGTGAATGCGTCCGAGCCCCAGGCCTCGGCGGTGAACACGATGTCGTAGCCGAGGCGTTCGGCCTCTTGGGCAATCTGCACGAAGCCCTCCGTGGGCTTGTCCTGCCAGTAGCCGAGTTGGAGTCCGAGCTCGAGCTGCTTTGTCATTTTGGAGTCCTCCGATGCGAAGCAGCCATCCATAGCACGCGACTTAGCGCGCCCTGCAGGTTCTGCGACGCTCCGGCACATCTCGGGAGGGCACATGAGTCGCTGGCTAGTTGGGTTGATTTTGTTCGCTGGCGTGGCATGCGGATCGGAGCAGCCGTCTGCGATCCGCGCGGATGCTTCCACGGTGACCGCGCTCCCGGCGCGGCTTCAGGCCGATCTCGCCTTCGCGAGTTATTGGGGCTCGCCGGGCGGCTCGGCGCTGCGCAGCGCGGTCTTCGACACTGAAGGCAATCTCTACATCGCCGGCGGCACCGAGAACCCCGCGCAGTGGCCGCAGACCGCGTCCGCGACCGGGCCGCTCGGCTTCTTCGACGTGATCGTCGCGAAGTTCGATCCCAGTGGGCGCAACCTCTGGTCCGTCGTGATCGGCGGGCCCGGCGAGGACTACGCCTACGTCTCGGCGCTCGATCGCGACGGCAACCTGCTCGTCGGCGGGCGCGGCGGGCCGGAGTTTCCCGTAACAAGCGGCGCCTTCGATGCGAGCTTCAATGGCGGCATGCCGGTCGGCCCGCACGGCGCGACCGACGGCTTCCTGCTCTCGCTCACGCCGGGCGGCGCGCTGCGCTGGGCGACGTACATCGGCACTTCGGGCGACGACATCATTCGGGGCATCGAGCTGCTGGCGAGCGGAAGCATCGCGGTGAGCGGCGGGATGATGGAAGCGGACGATCTGCCCACCACGGCGGGCGTCTTGAAGCCGAAGTCGGGCGGCGCGAAGGACGCTTGGGTGGCGGTCGTGAAGCCCGATGGCAGCGCGCTCGAGTTCCTGACGTACTTCGGGCCGAGCGACGACCACGATCTCAAGGAGGACGAAACGCTGCGCGCGATCGGGCGCGACCCCGGCGGAAACCTCTGGCTCGCGGGCACGACCCAAGGCACGGATCTCGCCGCGAGCGCGGATGCGTTCCAGCCAAGGCGCGGCGGCGGCACGAGCGCGTTCGTCGCGAAGCTATCTCCCGACGGGACGCGCATGCCCTACTTCTCTTGGCTCGGTGGCGGCGGCAACGAGAACGTCGAGACCGAGGGATTCTCGGACGCAGCGGGCGGGTTTTACATCGCGGGCGGGACGACCTCGGACGATTTCCCCGCGACCGCGGGCGCGAGCGCGCGCGGCTCGAACGGGGATGGCTGGGTGGCGCGCATCGAGCCGGACGGGCGGCTCGGCATGGCCGCGCGCTTCGGTGGCTCGGGCCGCGAGAACTTCTTCGGCCCCGCGCTCGACGCCGCGGGGAATCTCTTTGCGTCTGCGACCTCGCTGTCCGCGGACGTGCCGGTGACGAGCGGCGTGCCGCAGCCCGCCTTCGGTGGCGGACGCTCCGACGCACTGCTCGTCGGCTTCGACCGCCGCGGCGCGCTCGCGTTCTCCACGTATTTCGGCGGCAGCGGTGACGACATGGGGCGCTTCGTGGCCTCGGATCCCGCGCGGAGCCGCGTGGTGTTGATCGGCGAGACCACCTCGCGCGACTTGTTGTTGCGCAACGCCGCGCAGCCGACGCCGGGCGCCGTCTACTTCGCGGTGTTCGAGCTGAAGCCGGCAGCGGCTGCGGCGCCCGCGACGCCGCCCGCGCCGCAGTAGCCCGTTCGCGTGCGCTACCGTCGCTCACTGTGCGGATCGCGGTCATCATCCCCGCGCGCGATGAAGAAGCGCGCATCGAAGCCGCGATCCGAAGCGCCCGAGAAGCTGGAGTCGTTGTGATCGTGGTGGACGGCGGCAGTCGCGACGCGACTGCGGAGCGCGCACAGCGGCTTGGCGCGCGCGTGATTGCGAGCGCACCCGGCCGCGCGCGGCAACTCGCCGCGGGCGCGGAGGCCGCAGGCGACGCCGAGGCGCTCGTGTTCCTGCACGCGGACTCGACGCTGCCGGCGGGCTGGGCGGCGCACGTCGCAGAAGCGCTCGCCGACGTGCGCGTTGCCGGCGGCGCGTTCGCGTTTCGCTTCGCCGAGCGCGGCGTGCTGCTGCGCTTCGTCGAACTCGGCGTGCGCGCGCGGCTCGCGCTCGCGCGCCTCCCGTACGGCGATCAGGCGCTGTTCGTGCGCGCCTCGGTGCTGCGCGCGCTCGGCGGCGTGCCGCAGGCGCCCATCATGGAAGACCTCGATCTCGTGCGCGGCATGCGCGC
>JANNDT010000028.1:0-4440 GCA_031387905.1 Deltaproteobacteria bacterium | reverse complement strand
CGCCGGCGAGGGTTCCGCCGCCTCGGGGGAAGCTCTGGGCGCTCGCGGTCGATGCGAGCGCGAAGAGGCCGACGAACGCGAGAGATGCGAAGGGCCGGGTTTTCAACATGGGAACCTCCGCTGCGCGAAAGGATCGGGCGGATCGCGCTGTTAGAGCGCGTTGCGCCTCACGGCTGCTGCGGCGCCCACGAACCGCGGGCGCGCAGGGCGTATCCGCCATTGCCTTCGCCGCCGCTGGCGGTCGTACCCATGCCGCGGGCGAGCAGACCGAGTGCGGCCCGAGTTTCGCGCTTGTTCACCTTGAGCGCGGCGCGCGTGCTGAGCGAGTTGAGCGTCACGGCCTCCTCGCACAAGGTGGAGGCGTCGGCTTCGAGCGCCGCCTCTAGCGCCGCAAGGCTCGCGGCGTCCAGGGTGAGCCGCATGACGCGGCCTCGGACCGTGGTCGACGTGCCGGAGTAGGTGGCGCCGCCTCCCGCCGCGGTCCACGCGCCGTTCGAGCCGAGCGTGACGGCGAGGCTGACCGGGCCGCCGTCGCGCCCGCAGCCGGGAACGCGCAAGCGGTCGCCGCCCGCGAGGGTCCCGCCGCCATCGGGGAAGCTCTGGGCGCTCGCGGCCGAGGCGAGCGCGAGGAGGCCGAGGAATGCGACGGGTGCGAGGAGCCGATTCTGGGACATTGGATCTCCGTTGCTTGGAAGGGTTGAGTGGATGGAGCAGGATTCTTGCGAGGCGGCGCGGCTCGGCGAGCCTCTGAATCGAATAAACCCACCAGCCGCGCCCCGGTTGCGCGAGGAATCGCAAGGCATGACGAGCGTCCGCCCCTTCGTTCCCCAATACATGCCCGTCGGCGTCCTCACCGCCGCGCTCCAGGAGCTGACTCCGCGCGCGCAGCGCGACGCGGACCCGGATCTCGCGATCGAGGAGTGGCTCGCGTACGCACAGCGCATGGGGGCGGACTGCATTCAGCTTTCCGCTGCGCTGCATCCCGACGAGGCGGACGTGCCGGCGGAGGCGCTGCTCGATCCGGTCGCGAACACGCTCGATCTGCGCGCGCCGTTCACGCGCGAGCGGGCTCGGCGCGTGGAGGCCGCGGTTGCGCACAGCGGCGTCGGGATTGCAGATATCGGCTACTTCGACGACATGCTGCACGCCGATGCGGCGCTGCGCGCGAAGAAGCACGCGTTCATGCTGCGCGCGATGGACGCGGCTGTGCTGCTCGGCGCGCCAGCCGTGTGCGGCTTCGTCGGCCGTAATCAGTCGCTCACGCTGGATGAGAACCTCGCGGATTTCGAGCGCTCGTTCATTCCGCTGCTGCGCGAGGCGAAAGCGCGCGGCCTGCAATACCGGATCGAGCAGTGCCCGATGCCGGGCTGGAGCGCGGGCGACAACTTCCACAACAACTTGGGCTACACGCCCGGCGCGTGGATCGCGCTGCACCGCATCTGTGAGCGGCACGGCGTCGGCGACCCACTGCGCATCCACTACGACCCGTCCCACGCGATCCTGATGGGCCAAGACACGCGCTCGCTGTTTCAGTACCTGCGCGACAGCGGCTACGCGTTCCTAATCGCCGGCTTCCACGTGAAGGGCCAGGTGATCGACGCGAGAGGCCTCGCGGCGTGGGGCTACGGCGGCCAGACGCTCGAACGCGGCGCGCAGCCGGGCGCTGCCTGGAAGAAGCAGACCGCGTTCTCCGAGCACGAGCTGCCCGGCACCGCCAAGCACGACCCGCTCGCGTACTTGCAGAACCGCAGCGTCGATTGGCTCGATCACCAGCTCGCCGCGCGCGAGTTGTTGGGGCTCGACGTCGCGAAGACGCCGCTGATCGTCGAGCACGAATACACGCCCGCGCGCGTGCAGGACAAAGAAGCGCTGCTGCCGATCCTCGCGGGCTCGCTCGCGTTCACCCGCGCGATCGATCGCGCCGCGGCGGCGATGTACGCGCTGCAGCATGAGGTGCTCGCCGCGCAGGGGATTCCCACGCAGGGGCGGGGGCGCGAGGCGTATCGCAGTTGAGCGAAGCCAGCCGGGCTGCGAAGTTTGCGGCGAAGCGCTTCCCAAACGCCGTGGTCGCCGGCATCGCCGGCGTCGATCTCCGCGGCTTCTACGCCTACGGGCTCGCCTACGCCGCGCGCTGCTGAGCGCCCGCCGGCAGCGCCAGCGCGTCGCGCACGAGCGCGAACACGCGCGGCGACCATAACAAGCCGAAGTGGCCGAGGTCGGGCAGGTGCACCACGCGCTCGTGGGCGGCGCACACGCGCGGGATCACGATCGTGTCGGCGCCCGCGACGAGCGAGAGGAACTCGACGCGCGCGGCGTTCGCGCGACTGGCCTCGAGGCGTGCGAGCACGTCCGAGCCGGGACGCAGTTCGCGCGCCACGCGCGAGTCGAGCCAGTAGGCGGCGTAGGTGCCGGCGTGGGGCGTGCCGAGCGTGATGCAGCGGTCGACGCGGCGCGCGCCGCCGAGCAGCTGGAGATACGCGCGCGAGACGAGGCCGCCGAGGCTGTGGCCGACGAGGTCGATGCGGCCGCCGCGCACCCGCGTGCGCAGGAACTCGCCGAGTGCGCGCGCGTTGCGCTCGACGCCGTCGCTCGAGCGGTAGTCGAAGGAGATCACGTCGTGGCCCGCGAGGCGCAGCCACGCGGCGAGCGGCGCGAGCGGGCCGCGGTTCAGCAGGTAGCCGTGCACCAGCACGACCGTGCGCCGCTCGCGCTCGCGCGGCGTCTTCGCGCGCGTTGGCCGCGCGCCGAAGGGCAGCAGCGCGCAGGAGCCGAGCACAGCCGCCGCCTCGCGCAGCGCGAGGTCGAGCGTGCTGCGCGACGAGGGCGCGAAGTCCGCGGTCATCCGAGCACCTTCAGCGCAGCCCCGATCAGCGAGCCGAGCAGCAGCACGATCTGCGCGAGCGCGCCGATCAGGAAGCCCGTACTGCGTTTGCCGGCTTCCGCGACATAGCCGCGGAAGTAGAGGGCGCGGCCGATGATGAAGACGACGCCGAGCCCAGCAGCGGCCTGCCAGTTCACGAACCTGCCGAACAGAAACATGCACGGCACGAAAATCACCAGCTGCTCGAGCGTGTTCTGCTGGACACGAAAGATGCGATCGAAGGTCGGATGCCCGGAGGTAGCGGGCGCCGGCACGTTGTATGTCGCGCGTGCGCGGCCCGCGAGAAGTCCGAAGACGAAGTACTCGAGCAGCGCCAATGCGACCACGAAGGCGACGAGTTCCATGAGAGTTCTCCAGGGTTGAGACGGCGAGCCGTCGGTTGAATTTTTCGCGCGGAACCGCTCAGCCAACCGCGCGCGCCAGTTCCGAATAGCGGTCAAGCAGCGGCAGCACTACCTCGGCCTGCGCGGGTGGCAGGCCGAACACGCAGCGCGTGACGCCGGCGTCGCGCGCTCTGGCGAGCAGCTCGGGCTGCGGGGGCGCGGCGAAGATCGAAATCTCGAACTTGTCGGGGTCGCGGCCAGCGGCGCTCAGCATGCGGCGCAGCTCGGGAATGCGTTCGATGATCTCGTCGCGCCCGTAGATCGGCATCCAGCCGTCGCCGTAGTCGACGGCGCGCGCGGCGCCGCGCGGGAAGCCGCCCCCCAAATGAATGGGCGGGTGCGGCTTCTGCACCGGCTTCGGCCACGTCATCACGGGCGCGAACTCGACGTACTTGCCGTGGAACTCGGGCTTCGGCTTCGTCCAGAGTTCCTTCATCGCGAGCACCCGCTCGCGCATCAGCGCCATGCGCGTCTTGAAGTCGGTGCCGTGGTTGCCCATCTCCTCGGCGTTCCAGCCCGCGCCAATGCCGAACAGGAAGCGCCCGTTCGAGACGCGGTCGAGCGTCGCGACGCTCTTCGCGGTTTGCAGCGGGTCGCGCTGCACCACGAGGCAGATTCCGGTGGCGACCTTGAGCTTCGTGGTTACCGCCGCCGCCGCCGTCAGCGCGACGAACGGCTCGTACACGTCGTAGTACATCTTCGGCAGCTCGGGCCCGCCCGGCCAGGGCGACACGCGCTCGACCGGAATGTGCGTGTGCTCGGGGAACCACAGCGACTCGAAGCCGCGCGCCTCCGCCTCGCGCGCAATCTCGGCCGGCTGAATCGAGTAGTCCGTCGGGAAGATCGTGAGTCCGTAGTGCATCGCGCGATTCTCGCACCGAGAAGCTCGAATGGGGACGTTCCACGACGAAACTCGGCCGGCAGCCCGCCGCGTCAGCTGCGAGGGGAGATCACTTCCGCCCACGCGATTTCGTCGTGGAACGTCCCGGGGTGTTTCGACGCGTTCGAGTGAAAGGCGCGCAGGCGGGCGGCGAAGCGCGCGGGCTCGATGCGGTGGAGCCAGTGGCCGAGGCCGGGCCACGTTTCGACTTCTGCGCCGGGGATCGCGCTGCGCAGCCACTCGGCGTAGCCGGCGCCTGGGTCGTCGCCGTGCAGCGCGAGGTACGGCGCGCGCAC
>JANNDT010000532.1:0-3258 GCA_031387905.1 Deltaproteobacteria bacterium | reverse complement strand
CGAGACCGAAAGGGGTCAGACCCCTTTCGGTCTCGCTTCCTGCCGGTGGCCCGGATGCGGCTGGTTACTTGGCGGCGAGGCGGACGCAGAACTCGGTGCCGTCGCGGCCGGTGCGCACGAGCTCGATCTCGCCGCCGTGGTCGTGGGCGATGCCCTGCGCGACTGCGAGGCCAAGGCCGTGGCCCTGGCCGGCTTCCTTGGTCGTGAAAAACGGGTCGAAAATGCGCTCGGCGACGGCGGGCGGAATCCCGGTGCCGGCGTCGGCGACGCGCACCTCTGCGCCGCCATCCTGCGTCCGGGCGATCGCGATGCGCAGTTGGCCGCCGTTCGGCATCGCGTCCACCGCGTTCATCACCAAGTTCAGGAACACCTGCTGCAGCGCCTCGGCGTCACCTGTTATCGACGGCGTCTCGTCGTATTCGCGAACCACCTCGATGCGTCGGCGCGTGAGCCGCTCGGTGAGAAACGCGAGTGTGTTGTCGAGCAGCGGCGCGAGCTCAACGGGCATGCGCGTACGCCGCGACGGCCGCGCCATGTTGAGCAAGCTCTCGACGATGCGTGCGATGCGCGCGATCTGCGCCTGAATCGTGCGCAGCCGCCAGCGCGCATTCTCATCTTGCACCGCGGGCTCGAGCAGGCGCGCGTGGCCCTGAATCACGCCCATCGGCGTGCCGATCTCGTGGGCGAGGCCCGCCACCAGCGTGCCGATCGACGCCAGCCGCTCGGCCGCCTGCGCTCGCGCGCGGCTCGTGCGCAACTCGCTGCCCGTCGTTTCGAGATCGCGCGCGAGCTGCCGCCCCGATTCGGCGAGTTGCTGGTTCAGGTACTCGAGATCGCGCTCGCGGCGGTCGACGTAAGTCTCGAGCGCCAGTGACGCATCGAGACGAAGCCGGCGTCCGAGTGTGACGTAGAGCGCCTGAGCCTTCTCCGAATCCGCGGGAAACTCCGCCACGAAGAGCGGCGCGAGCAGCGATTCGTAGAGCGAATACGCGCCGATGTACCACGTCGGCGCGAGCCCAATCCGCTCGTGCACTTCGCCGATGTGCTTTCGCTGCGCGAGATAGGCTTCGTCGATTACGGGCTCCGCGAGGCTGAGCAGATACTTGCGCTGCTCGCCGAGCAAGCGCCCCGTGACTTGCGGGTCGCGCAACAGCTTGCGCGTCTCAGGGAACGCGAGCAGGTGGCGATAGAACCCTGCGACGAGGGCGTCTGCATTCTTCTCGAGCAACGGGCGCAACTCGGCGAGGCGCGCGAGTTCTGCATCGCTCAGGTCGAAGAAGGCGAGCAGTGAGCTTCGATCGAAGGCCATCGCGGCAGGATGGAGCGAATGATTGGGGTGTCAAACTGCCGATGCCGCGCCCGTAGGTTTGCGGCGCCGAGTCGCAGCGCGCGCTGAGCAGCGGGGTGGCGCGCCTCGCGGCTCGCGTCACTCTGCCGTCGCGGTGAGCCTTTGGCATCGCGCGCTCGCGGCACGCAGCGTGCAATGCTCACCCTGCGGAGGAAATCGGATGCGAAGGCAACGCTCGAAGACGCACGCCGCCGCAGGGCAACCGCGCGAGGGCGCGCGGAACGACGCGGACCCTTACGCGGCGCGCCGCAAGCTCGCGGACCCGAGCGCGTGCACCGAGTGCCGCGCCATTTATCGCGCCGGGCGCTGGAGTTGGGGCGCGCCGCCCGCCGATGCAGCGCGCGTGGTGTGTCCCGCATGTCGGCGGATCGCTGACGACTACCCGGCGGGCGTAGTCACGCTGCGCGGAGATTACGCGGCCGCGCATCGCGTGGAGCTCGAACAACTCGTGCGCCACGTCGAAGAGCGAGAGCGCGCCGAGCACCCGCTGAAGCGCATCGCTGCGATCCGCGAGGCGGACGGTGCGCTCGAGATCACGACCACCGACGCGAAGCTCGCTCGCGGCATCGGCACGGCGCTGCGCCGCGCGCACGATGGCGTGCTCCACGCGCCGCCGACCTCGCGCGAGCAACTCGTGCGCGTCAGTTGGGAGCGCTGAGCATGCCCTTCCGAGGAGCTGCGCGAGCCGGCGCCCTGATGGCGTCGCTCGCGCTCGGCGCGGCCTGTGAGCAGCCCCCTGAGCCGGTTGGCGGGGCTGAGTTGTTTGCGCGCCACTGCGCCAGTTGTCACGGCGCGGCGGGCGACGGGAACGGCCCGCTCGCCGCAGAGTTGACCGTACGGCCTGCGAACCTGCGCACGATCGCCGCACGCAACGGAGGAAAGTTCGACGACGCTGCGGTGATGTCGATCATCGACGGCCGCCGCGCTGTCGCGGCACACGGAATGCGCGACATGCCGGTCTGGGGCGAAGCCTTCGAGAGCGAGTTCACCGCGGACGGCGCGCCGCGACCGCGCACTACAGCGCTGCTCCGCTCGCGCCTGCTCACTGACTATGTGCTGACGCTCCAGGACGAGTGAACGGGGGCGCAGCCGGCGCGCCGCTTCCGGCGCTCATAGCGCTACGCGTTCGCCATCGTGCGGCACCACCGCCGCCCAGCCGAGTTCGCTGTCGATGCGCGCGGCGAGCGAGCGCGCGGCTTCCGCTTCGCCGTGCACTGCGAAGCACACCTCCGGCGAGCCCGCCGCGCTGCCGAGCCACGCGAGCGTTTCGTCGGCGTCCGCGTGCACCGAGAAGCCCGCGAGGTTCACCACCTCGGCGCGCACGGGCACGTAGCGGCCGAATAATTTGAGCGCGCGCTCACCGCGCGCGAGCCGGTGGCCGCGCGTGCCGGGCACCTGATAACCCACCAGCACCACGCTGCTGCGCGGGTCCGGCAATTGGCGCGCGAGATGGCGCAGCACGCGGCCGCCCGTCGCCATGCCCGAGGCCGACACAATGATGCATGGCCCTGCCTCGCCCGCGGAGAGTTCCTTCGACTGCACGAGGCTGCGCACCTCGCGCAGGTCGCCTGGATCGAAGAGCGCCATGTCGCCGCGCAGATCGGCGCGGATCTCGGGCCAGTTCTCGGCGATCGCGCGCCGGTAAATCGTGAGCGCGGCCAGCGCCATCGGGCTGTCCACGTACACGGGCAACCGCGGCGCGGCGCCGCTTTGCATGAGTTCGCGCAAGTGAAACAACACCACCTCCGTGCGGTCGACCGCGAACGCAGGAATTACGGTCGTGCCGCCGCGCTGCGCGGTGCGCGTGATCGCAGCGCCGAGGGCCGCGATTACCTCGGCGCTCGGCGGATGTTTGCGATCGCCATACGTCGATTCGCAGACCAGCGAATCGACGCGCGCGAGCGGCTCGG
>JANNDT010000172.1:0-3147 GCA_031387905.1 Deltaproteobacteria bacterium | reverse complement strand
ACGACGACGCGACCGCGGATCTCGCCCCGCTGGACACGCATTTCGGCGACTTCAGGGTTCCGGCCGCGCTCTCGTCGTACGTGATCAATGTCGGCAACTACACATTCTCGGCGGCCGGCGGATTGAGCATCGCGATCGAGGACAACAATGCCTTCGGCGAGGATGTCCTCGGCTGGTTCACGGATCAGTTCTCGATCGTCGGAGCGCTGCCGCCGGGTGTTGGCCCGGGCGCAGTCACCTACTCGAGCATTCAGCTCGTCGACTCCTCCGGGACCGCGCACGGTTCCGACCGTTTGACGGATTTGACCTGGGACCGTGCGCTGTACGGACCCGACAACTTCGCCTTCTACCTGGCCGTCCAGCTCGCTGGACCCGGCATCGGGTCGCAGCAAGGGATCGAGCTCGTGGGAACGATCGCGAGCATGTCGATCGTTCCTGAGTCATCGGTATCGGTGATGCTCGCGAGTTCGCTCGTGGGGCTCGCGGTACTACGAAGGCGCCGCCTCTAGGCGACCGCTCCGCGCAAAGGCAGGAGCGAGGGTCAAGTAGGCGCACTCCCGAACCGAAACGCCCGTCGGGAGGGGTGCCAAGTGCAGGCCACAAGGCCTCTAGCGCTGCTGTGCGTGCTCGCCGCACTCGCGTGCGGGGGCAACGACACGCTCCCGCGCGAACTGCTCGGGCGCTGGGTCGCGGACGACCCGCGTTACGCGGGCCGCTCGCTCTCGCTTTCGCAGCGCTCGATCATCTTCGGCTCCGATCGAACGGCAGCCGAGAGCTTCAGCATCCGCGGCGTCGAGACGCACCGCGAGAGCGACGGCAGTACCGCCTACAAGATCGCCTATGGCTCCGCTGCCAGCGGGGAGCTCGTACTCCGCCTGCGCTTGTCTGCCACCACCCCGGCCTCGCTGAAGATCGGCGACCGCGGCGAACGCTGGGTGATCGCTCCCAGGAACGGGGGGGCGCCTTGAGGAGCCAGAGCTTTTTCGCGAATCCGTCGCTTCGCGCCCACCTGTTGTGGGTCTCGACGGGCTTCACAGCGGCCTTCCTGATGGCCGGCGCGGCCGCGCTGTTCGTACCGCTGTTTCAGCGCTTCGATGCGGGCACGGGCTCGCAGGGCGAACTCGGGCTCCTGACGCTGGAGATCCTCGATCTGCACGCACGGCTCTGGCCCGTGGTGTTCACGGCGCTCGTTTCGGTCGCAGCGTGTTCGTGGCGGCTCTACGCGCGGATGCGCGCGCCACTGTTTCGCTTCGTGAACGCGTTCCGCGCGATCTCCGAAGGACGCGTGCCCGAACCGATCGTGATTCGTGAAACGGACTACGTGCAAGACGAGTCTGCTGAACTGAACTCGATGCTCGGCGTGCTTGCCGAGCGCGAACGCGAGCGCGCGGCCGCCCTCGATCGCATCGAGGAACGTGCCGCGAATCTCGCGGAGTGGGCTAGCGCGCGTGGCGATGCAGAAGCGGTGGCTCTCTCGAGCGCGCTCGACGCGGAGTTGAAGGCCCTTAGAAGCCCAGGACCGAAGCTGTGAGAACTGCACGGCCCACGCGGACGGCGGGCTTCACCCTCGTGGAAGTGATGATCGCCGGGGCGATCCTGGGAGTGCTCGCCGCGCTCTGCACCACGAACTACTTGGTCTACATCGAGCGGGTACGAGTCGCGCGCGCGATTGTCGAAATCAAAGGCATCGCGGCGCACCTCGACGCGACGCTGATTCAAGGCGGAACGCTGCCAACCACGCTCGCCACGATGCGGCTTGCGCAGAACGATCCCTGGGGAAGGCCGTATCGGTACCTGCGAATCGCGGGCGCTGCTCCAGTTGGGGTACGCAAGGACCAGTTTCTGGTTCCCTTGAATACTGACTTCGATCTCTACAGCAGGGGTGTCGACGGGCTATCCCGAGACAGGATCACCCACCCCGACAGCCTCGACGATGTCGTGCGCGGCAGCAACGGCGCCTTCATCGGCCTCGCGCGGAACTATTAGGCGATGGCGCTCCGGGGCTGGATCGAAGGGCGCTTCCTCGAGAGCCGCATCGCGCGCCGCATTTTCTTCGTCGTGATCGCGAGCGCGCTGCTGCCGATCTCGCTGTTCGCGGCCCTCACCTGGCTCTCGACCTCGGAACAGCTAGAACGCGATGCCCGCACCCGCCTCGCGCGCGAAGCGAAGCAACTCGGCATGGGCGCGATGGAGCGGCTCATGCTGCTCGACAGCGCGCTCGCAGCGCCGGGAGTGGCCGACGGCGACGCCTACTTCGTGGGCCGGCTGCGAAACCTTTCGGTGTCGCGCGATGGCGTTCCCGCGGCGCTGTCCGCGAGCGACGCGGCGCACCTCGAAGCGAGTCATCCGCTGCTGCGCATCGAGCCCGGCCCGAAGCCGCGCATTCTGTTGTACCGGCGTACGGCGCACGGCGAGCTGCAGAGCGCCGAACTCGACCCGGGCTACTTGTTCTTCGCCGACGCGCTGCGCGCCAATGCCGCGATTCGCGTAAGTAGCGCTGCGGGCGTGCTGCTCGATCAGCCGCTCGCCTCGGACGGCCCGCTCGCCACCGCGAGCTGGGATCTTTTCTTGCGCGGCCACTTCGGGAGCGATTCGTGGACGTTCAGCATCTCGGAGCCGCGCAGCTCCGTGCTCGCCGCGCTCGATCACTTCCGCAGCGTGTTCGCGCTCGTCGCGCTCGGTACGCTGCTGCTCGTCGCGCTCGCAACCTCGATCCTCGTGCGCCGCAGCCTCGTGCCCGTCGAGATTTTGCACGGCGCCACGAAGCGCATGGCGCAGCGTGATTATGCCGCGCGCGCGAACCTGGTCGGCAACGACGAGCTCGCCGCGCTCGGCGCCTCCTTCGACGAGATGGCGGCGCGCATCGAGCGCCACGTCGGCGTGATGCAGCGCCTGAACGGCGTCGGCGCCGCGCTCTCGAGCGAGCGCGAACTCGATCACTTGCTGCGCTCGATCGTCGAGGGCGCAAAATTTGTTACGGACGCCCCGGTCGGCGCGCTGTATCTGCTCGACGACGCGGACCGCCTCGAGCGGCGGCTCTTGAGCGGCGCGCCCGCTGCGAACGAAGCCACTCTGATCGCGCTCGCACAGCGCGCTCTCAGCGCAAACGACTTGCAGCACGAGCGCGCGCTCGAAGCGCTCTCGATG
>JANNDT010000169.1:0-21115 GCA_031387905.1 Deltaproteobacteria bacterium | reverse complement strand
GCCGCGCGCGCGCGCCGCGCAGCGCCACGCGCCGCCACTCTTCGGGCGCCGCGTGCGGCGGATCCGCGGGCGCCACCGCGAGGCCGAGCAGACGTGCGCGCGCGAGACACTCGTCGCGCTCGCTGGCTGCGATGCGCGCGGCGATCGCGTCCCACGTCGCGTCATTCAGCGCTGCGGCCGGGCGCGCGAGTACATCGTCCTCGAGCCACGCGGCGAGCATGCGCGCGTCGTCGTCGCGCGGCAGGTTCACCGCGAGCCAGCCGCCGCGCGCTTCGAGCAGCCGGCACGCGCCGGCGGGGGCGATGCGCCCGCGCCGCGTGAAACCGTACGCCGCGGCGCGCTCCGCGAGCAGCTCGGCGCCGCCGAGAGCCGAGAACGCGCCGGCGGGAGCGAGCGCGGCCAGCTGCGCTATTGCGCGATCGGCAACGAGCGGGAGAGCGCTGGTCGGCAGCACCGGCGGCGCGCCCAGCGGGCCCGTGAGCCATAACAAGCCCGACTCCGCCCAGCGGCGCGCGGCGAGATCGCCTTCGGCGTCCTCGGCGCGGGCTTCCGCCCGGGCGCTCACTTCGCGATCTCGTCGATCAAGCCCCACGCGAGCGCCTGCTGCGCTCCGATCGCGCGCCGCGTGAGCGCGAGCTGCGCGGTGCGCTGGCGGCCGATGCGGCGCGGCAGGCTGACGGTGCCGCCCGCGCCCGGCACGAGGCCCATGCCAAGTTCGGGCAACGAGAAACGCGCATCTTCGCGCGCGACGACGCGGCGGCAGAATGCGGGCAACTCAGCGCCAGCCCCGACGCACGCGCCGTGCACGCGCGCCGTCACGCGCGCGGCGCACTGCGAGAGCAGCAGCGCGGCGTTGCGCGTCGAGCGAATCGCGTGCGCGGTCGCTGGGTCCGGCAGCGTGCCGAACTCGTCGAGATCGCCGCCACTGCAGAACGCCGCGCCCGCGCCTGATAACTCGATGTGCGCAATCTCGGGATCTTGCAGCGCGAGCCGCAGCGCCTCGCACAGCCCATCGCGCATCTCGGCCGAGAACGCGTTGCGCTTCTCCGGGCGATTCAGGCGCAGCGCAAGCTGCGCGCCCTCGCGCAGCATCAGCACCGCGGGTTCGCGCGACGCGTCGCGCTGCTTGCGCACGTGCGACGCCAGCCACGCCGCGAACTCCGGGCCGCTCTGCAGCACCGAGTAGACGAGCGACTCCGCAACGAGCCCCTCGTAGAGCGTGCGCCGCTCACTCGCGCGCATCAGCTGCACGAGCCCGAGGCTCGCGAGCGGCGCCTTCGCGACGGACTCCTCGATCGCGGCGAGTTCGCCCGCGCTGTCGGCAGCGAGCGCGACATCGAGCGCGGGCAACAGCGCGCGCGCACACGCGGACGACGCAGCGCCAACGCCGACGCTCACGGCCGGCAACTCGCAAAGGCGCACGGCTGCCGCGGCGACCCGTTCCGCGGAAACGCCGCCGTCCTCGCCGGCGAGATCGATGCGCACGCAGGCGTCGCCCGTGAGCACCGAGAAGCGCTCGCTAGCGGCGGGATCGGCGAGCGCTCGCACGAGCGCGCCGGGCGACCAGTCGTGTGAGTTGGCGGGCACGCGCGCAGCCTACACCGGCGCTGGCGATGGCTCGCGCGCTGAAGAACCATCGCGCTTCGCGGAGCACCCCGCGCGCTTCTGAGGAGCACACGATGGCAGCGACTCTCGACGAAGTGCGGCGCGATCCGAGCCGCACGCGCCACAACCTCTGGCGCCGCGAGACGCCCGGCGCGGCGGGCTGGACGCGCAGCGCGCGCCCCGGCGACCCCAACAAGTACTTCATGTTCTCGGCCGACTGTCACGCCGTCGAGCCGGGCGCGTACCTCGAGAGCATCGAGCCCGAGTACCGCACGCGCATCCCGCATTTCGAAGTGCGCGAGGACGGCTCGGAGTGGCTGATCTCGGAGGGCAACCGCCCGCAGCGGGTGAAGCAATCGCGAAAGGTGATCGCGGAAGGCGCGCACGACGGGGACGGACAAGGCCTCCCCGCGTCGCTCCCGGGCGCGCGCATGGACGACGAGGACGTGCTGCGCAACTCGACGGGCCGCAGCGTCGCCGAGCGGCTCGCTGCTCACGACGCGGACGGCATCGACGTCGAGCTGATGTTCCCTAACAAAGGTCTGCTGTGCTGGGCTTCGCCGGACTCGGTGTTCGCGATGGCGATGTGCCGCCGCTGGAACCGCTGGGCGCACGAGTTCTGCGGCGCAAACATGCAAGGCGACGCGCCGCGCATCCTGCCGGCCGCGTCGATCGCAGCCGGCGACCGGGCGGGCGCGCTGAGAGAGATCCGCTGGGCGGCGGAGCACGGCTTCCGCGCGGTGTGCCTCGGCAACAGCGTCATCTACGGCCCCAAAAAATTCGGCGAGCTCGAGTACAACGACCCCAGCTTCGAACCGCTCTGGAGCCTGCTCGAAGAAACCGGCCTGGTCGTCACGTTCCACGTCTCGACCGGCCGCGACCCGCGCGCCGTCGGCGGCGAGGGCGGCGCAATCATCAATTATGTCTGTCACTCGATGGAGACGACGCTCGAACCGCTCGTGCAGATGATCGCGTCGGGCGTGTTCGAGCGGCACCCGCGGCTTCACGCCGGCCTCGTCGAGAGCGGCATCGGCTTCGTGCCGTGGCTGATCGCGACGCTCGACTACGCCGCCAGAGCGCACCACTTCTGGGTGCGCCCGAGACTGAAGGAGCTGCCGTCCACGTACTTCCGCAATAACTGCTTCGCCACGTTCCAAGACGACGCCGCGGGCCTGCGCTTCGCAGAGGAGTTCGATCTCACGAACAACCTGATGTGGGCGAACGATTATCCGCACCACGAAGGTTCGTGGCCGCACTCGGCGCAGGTGATCGAGCGCACGATGGGGCAGCTCTCGGATGCCTCGCGCGCGAAGATCCTCGGCGAGAACGCGGCGCGCGTGTTCGGGCTGAAACTGCCGCTGCACGCCGCGCGCTAGCCAAATGCAACCCGAGGAAGTGCTCACGGCGATGGCTCAGCTCGGTGTCGCCAGCGCCGGCTTCAACGGCATCGCGACCGCTCTGAGCCGGAGTGGTCCGTGATTCCGCTCGTGCTGCGCACGACGCCAATCCGCCCGCGCGCGTCCTGGCAGATCTCGAGCCCCGCGTTTTTCATCCTCGTGCGCGCGGGTGAGAGCTGAACCTGGCTGGTTCCCCGCGAGCCCGTTCAGCTCTCAGGCCGCTCACTCTGGGCTGCTGAGTGCTCAGGCGTCGACATCGATTCCCACGACTCCTTGGGGATCGGCTTCGATACCGCGAGGTGCAGCTTCCCGTGCTTCAGGTCGAGCGTCACCAAAAACTGGCGCAACACCTCGGCGCCAAGGATTCCCGAAACGCGCACACTGCTGACGCCGCCGAGGCGCTCCGGACCGTCGCGACGGACGCTGGCCCTCACACCGCGAAGGTCGAACGGGCCGAGCTGCATGAGCGGCACGCGATAGCGGTCCATCGCGCTCAGCGTGCCGTGGGCATCGAAGCTGATTCCGCCGGAATCCTGCGACCACTGTCGATCGGCAACGAAGCGGCGGCCAAGCATGAGCGGCCCACTGAAACCAGAGTCGAGCATCAGCCAGAGCTTCTCACCGTCCACAGTCGCGCGAACTGCCGGTAGACCGGGGCCACGCGCGCTCCTCATCTCGACGTTCGCGGTGTCCTTCAGTTCGAAGGTATCGAAGGACGCGAAGCGAATCCGCGAGTTCGCGTAATCGATCTGGAGAACGAACGAACTCAGGACGCCAGTGCCGATCACGATCTTCGCGTCCCCTGTGTCGGCCACAGGCACCGAGCGCAGCGTCAGAGGCGCGCCGAAGAGTTCGATCGGAACGCGAACCGCGAGCGGCAATTTCTTTTTCGAGAACACGCCTTGGATCTCGACGCGTGCGACGCTGGAAAGCTTGATGCCGTGGGCTTCCGCGAACCCGCGGTCGATGACCTGAACGTTCGCTCCCGTGTCGAACATCGCCGTCGTCTGGACGCCCGCGACCACGATCGGGACGTGAATCCAGCCATCGACGAGCTCGAACGGGAACCACTGCGTCAGCCACGGCTTGGCGTTCGCGCCGGACGTCGCGAACAGCGCGAGTGCGCACAGCAGAGCCGCGCCCGCGCGGTCGCTCATGGCGCGGGCGGCTCCGGCGGCGCCTCGATGTGCGCCTTGTCGCGCTCGTAGTCGATCGTCACGATGAAGTGCCGTAACACCTCGTAGCCGAGGATCCCGCTGATACGAACGCCTTTTTTGATGCGCGTGAAGCGCCCCGGTCCGGCCGGCCGGAAACCGGAGATGTGGATTTCCTGGCCTGGCGCAGGGATCTCGATGGGGACGTCCGCGAGTTCGTAGGGGCCGATCGCGAGCGCCGGCAAGACCAGGAGATCCAGCTCCGAGATGTCGGCGTTCGCATCGCGTGCGGTAGTTCGTGTCTTCTGAAATCGCCCGATCCAGCCGGCTCCTTCCGCCACGACTCGGCGCATGAGGATCGGGCCGCTGTTCCCGGTATCCAGCAGCATCCAGCGCTTCTCGCCATCGATCGTCACCTGCACCGCTGGGAGACCCGAGCCCTCCGCTCGGCGCAGCGGGACGTTCGCGACCTTCGAGAGATCGACCGAATCGTGCGTGATGAGACGCATGCGCGAGTTCGGGTAGTCGAGCTGAAGCACGGACGACTTCAGGAAGCCCGCGCCGATGATCATCGTCATATTCGGATGCGGCAGGGCGGGGACATCGCGCAGCTCGAACTCCGCGCCGAACAATCCGATCGGGAGACGGGACACGCTGCGCACGCTCTCTTCCGTCGAAGACACGCCAGTGATGTCGAACTTGCGCCCGAACAGACGCAACCCGTTCCGCTCGACAAAGCCCTTGTCGACGGAGTTGATCTGCGACCCGGAATCGAAGACTGCGCGACCTGCCACGCCAGCCACCGTGACCGGGAACAACACATGCCCGTCGCGGATCTCGAGCGGCTCCCAGGGTGTGACTCCTGCGTGTGCGGAAACCGCGCAGGCCAGCGCGAGCGCTGCGAGCGTCGTCTTCCACGGCGAACGAATCGTCTGCATGCTCAACTCCGCTGTGCGCCAGCTTGTCTACCACGGCTCCGCGCGCCAGGAATCGCCAATCTGCGTGATACGCTGGCGATCCACTTTGCACCCTCGGAGCCAACGTGATCGAGACGCTCGCCTTTGGCCGCACTGGGCACCGCAGCTCGCGCATCATTTTCGGCGCCGCGGCGCTCTGGCCCGCGAGCGTTGAGCAATCCGCCCAGGCATTGGAACTGCTGCTCGCCCGCGGCGTGAATCACATCGACGTCGCGAACAGTTATGGGCCTTCGGAGAAACGCGTCGGCGAATCGATGCGGCGCCTGCGCAGCCGCTTCTTTCTGGCGACGAAAACCGGCAAGCGCGACTACTCGGGCGCGTGGCGGCACATCGAGCGCTCGCTCGAGCGCTTGCAGACGAGCCAGATCGACCTGCTCCAGCTGCACAACCTGGTGGACGACGCCGAGCAGCGCATGGCGCTCTCGCATGGCGGCGCACTCCGCGCGGCCGTCGAAGCGCGCGAGCAAGGCCTCGTGCGCTTCATCGGTGTTACGGGCCACGGCACCCAGGTGGCGGCGGCGCATCTCCGGAGCCTCGCGCGCTTCCCGTTCGATTCGGTGCTGCTGCCGTACAACCGCGCGATGTCGAGCCAGCCCGCTTATGCCGCTGACTTCGAGGCGCTCTACAGCGAGTGCCAACGGCGCGGCGTCGCGATGCAGACGATCAAGTCCATCGCGAAGCGGCGCTGGCAGCCGGACGAGGCGCGCACGCACAGCACTTGGTATTCGCCGATGACCGACCCCGAGGATGTGAAGCGCGCCGTGCACTGGGCGCTCGCGCGACCGGGCATCTTCGTGAACACCGCGAGCGATCTGCGCATTCTCGCGTTGCAGCTCGACGCAGCGGACACCGCTGCGAGCGCACTCAGTAACAACGAACTCGACGAGGCTTGGGCGCGCATCGGCGTCGAGCCGCTTTTCACCCCCAGCATGGATCGGATCTGAAAATGGCGTACGACTACAAGCTGATCTCGGTGAGACTCGCGGACGGCGTCGCCTTTGCGACGCTGGCCAACCCGCCGATCAACCTGATCACGATCGAGTTGTCCGGCGAACTGGCGCAGTTCGCGCAGGAAGTGGCGAGAGACGACGGCGTGCGCGCTGTGGTGCTGCGCAGCGACGACCCGGATTTCTGGCTCGCGCACTTCGACGTGGCCGCGATCGTCGGCTTCCCGAGCGAAGGCATCGCGCCGCTCAACCAAGCCGTGAACGACAACTGGTATCACGCGATGTGCGAGACCTATCGCACGATGCCGAAGGCCACGATCGCCGAGATCAATGGGCGCGTCGGCGGCGGCGGCAGTGAGCTCGCGATGTCGTGCGACATGCGATTTGGCGCGCTCGGCAAGACGATCATCAATCAGCCCGAAGTCGCGCTCGGCATTCTGCCGGGCGGCACCGGCACCCAGCGCTTGCCGCGCCTGATCGGGCGCGGCCGAGCGCTCGAAGTGATCCTCGGCTGCGACGACCTCGACGCCGCGACCGCCGAGCGCTGGGGCTACCTCAACCGCGCGCTCGCGCCCGCGGAGCTGCGCCCGTTCGTCGACCGCCTCGCGCGCCGCATCGCGAGCTTCCCGGCGCCAGCGATCGCCGCCGCCAAGCGCGCGACGCTCGCCTCCGACGCGAGCTGGGAGCGCGGCCTGATCGAGGAGAGTCACCTGTTCCAGGTGTTGTTACGGACGCCGGAAGCGCCACTGGCGATGCGGAAGTTCCTCGCCAGCGGTGGCCAGACGCGCGACGGCGAGAAGCGACTCGGCGCGCTGTGCGAAGCGCTCGGGAAGTGAGCTCGCCCGCGAATCCGTCCCGGGGACTCACGTTCGACGCCGCCGCAGCCCGCGGGATCGAGAGGATGTACGTGACGCCCGACGTGGTCGGGCAGCGCGCGCGCTTCGTGCAGTTGCTCGCGGCGAAGCCTGGTGAGCGCATCCTCGACGTCGGCATGGGCCCGGGCTTTCTCACCTATGACCTCGCGCCAATTGTTGGGGAGCGCGGGCTCGTCGCCGGTCTCGACGCGAGCCAGGTGATGGTCGACCTCGCGATCAAACGCTGCGAGGGCCGCGGGCCGTGCGAGTTCACGCTCGGCGACGCCACCGCGCTGCCCTTCCCCGCTGCGAGCTTCGACGCCGTCGTCGCAACGCAGGTCTACGAGTACGTCGCGGACATGCCGAGAGCGCTCGCCGAGGTGCACCGAGTTCTCAGGCCCGGCGGCCGCGTGTTCATCCTCGACACGGACTGGGACAGCGTTGTCTGGAACACCGCCGACCCCGCGCGCATGCGGCGCGTGATGGACGGCTGGGACGACCACCTCCACGATCCTCACCTGCCCGCGAAGCTGCCGCCGCTGCTCACGCGCGCGGGCTTCAGCGTCACTCACGTCGAAGTGATCCCGATCGTGAACGCCGCGCTGCACCCGCACTGTTACAGCCACGGCATTCTCGGCGCGATCGCGAACTTCGCGCCCGGCCATCGCGGCGTCAGCGAAGTCGAGGCGAAAGCGTGGTCCGCTGAACTGCGCGAACTCGGCGCGCGCGGCGAGTATTTCTTCAGCATCAACCGGTATGCGTTCGGCGCGCTGCGGGCCTAGTTTTCCGATCGGGCCGTTGGCGATGGAGGCTTGGCGCGCGATGCGGCAGATCCTGCGTTTCATCTCGTGCGCCTTGTTGTTGGGTGCGCTCGCCGCGCCGCTGGCGTACGCCGAAGGCGAGCCCGAAGCAGACGCGGCCGCCGCAGAGACCGCGCCGCCCGAAGAGCCCAAGCGCGCGCCGATCACCAACATCGGCGGCAGCGCGCCTGCGGAGACTCCGGAACAACGGCTCGAGCGCTTCAAGCGCGAGCGCGGGGCGGGCTCCGACAAGCCGTTCGAGGGCTTCGCGACGCAGGCCGAGCAGGACATGCAGCGCCAGCGCGACGCCGCAATCTCGGGCAGCGGCGCGGTCCCCGGCGGCGGCGCGACTAACAACAGCGACGCGAGCCTCGAAAAGGAAATCCTGCAGGACGACGAGATCATCGAGGACCGCGCGCAGGCGCAGGAGCGGTTGCAGGACCGGCTCACGAAACTCGGCGCTTGGGGCGGTTCGGGCTGCGTTACCGACGAGCCTGACTGGAGCCAGCAGGACGACTGGATCCGGCATCGCCCGCTCGTGCGCGGTGATTTTCTCTCCGAGAAAGAGGAGAAGGCAGAGCTCGCCGTGCGCGTGCCGAACGCCGTGGCAGGTGCGTACGTGGCGCTCGTCTTCTCGTGCGAGCTGAAGCCAGTGCTGAAGCAGGTGCGCGAGGGCCTGTGGTCCGCGGAGATCGAGAGCGTCCACTACTACGCGCTGCTCTCGCGCAAAGATTCGTGGTGGAACGCCGACCCCAGCCTGCGAGGGCGCGACGAATACACGCTCGGCCACGAGCAGTTGCACTTCGACATCGCCGATGCGTTCGCGAAGTGGCTCAACCAGAACCGCACGAAGATCGTCGCCAAGCTGCGGGGCAGCGGGCGCTCGCCCGAGGTGGCCTTCGGCCAGCTGCAACTGTCATGGGCAAAGCACATGCTCGCGGTGCAGGAAGACTTCGGCACGATCGAGACGGCTTACGACCGCGAGACGAAGCACGGCACGGTGCTCGACAAGCAGACCTTCTGGAGCTGGCGCGCCAAGGACGGCTTCGCTGAGATCGCGAAGGGGATGAAGCTGCAGACGCGGAAGTACGTGGAGTAAAGCCCGGGATTGCGGCGTGCCGCCTCAATCCACCGCTGCCGCGATGCACTCGATCTCGACGCGCGCGCCTTTCGCGAGGCCGCTCGCGCCGAGTGCACTGCGCGCCGGCTTGTTGGGGAACGCGCGCACCCAGACTTCGTTGAGCGCGGGCCACTCGGCCATGTCGAGCAGAAACACCGTGCACTTCGCGACGCGCTCCAAGGAGGAGCCGTGGCGCGCGAGAATCGCGGCGATGTTGTCGAGCGCCTGCTGCGCCTCGGCGCGAATGCCGCCGGGCGCGAGTTCGAGCGAGCCGGGCAAGTTGCCGATCTGCCCCGACACGAAGATCAAATCGCCGACTCGCGCCGCCTCCGAGAACGGCAGGCCCAGCGCTTCGGTCGCGGGCGAGATCAGGAACTCGGGCGCGCCCGCGCGCAGCACCGGTGCTGCGCCGCGCTCGACCGAGACGCACGCGCTGCTCGCCGCGGCGAGCAGCGCTGCCAGAAAAGGCAAGAACGTCCCCGGTCTTGCCTTGTTTGCGCGAGGGCGGGAGGTCACTGCTTGATCTCGACGCCGCCGAAGCGCGAGAGGTGGCGCTCCTGGCGCGGGTCGCGCCCCTGCGCGATCGCCTTGTCGCAGTGGTCCTTCGTCTCCTGCCAGCGCGCGATCATGCGCGCGACGTTCTCGAAGTCGTAGGCGTCCTCTTCGTAGCTCCATCTGTTATTGCCCGCGTAGTGCAGGATCGTGATGTTCGGCTCCTCGTGCAGCGACCCGTCGCCCGGGTCCTGCATGCGGTTCATCAGCTCGCACACCACCCAGCCGCGCTCTTCGTCCACCAGGTACCAGGTCCACGGGAAGAAGATCATGTGGTTCATGGGGTAGTTCCCCATGATCGACGAGATCCATTTGTAGACGGCGTCCTTGCCTGAGAACTTCCCGAAGTGGTGCTCGTTGTAGGTGACGTCGTCGGTGAACAGGCCCGCCCAGTGCGCCCAGTCGCCGCTCGTCGCGCTCTTGCGCGCGGTGTCGCGGTAAACCTGGATGGCGTCTTCGAGTTCTGCGCGAGTCCAGCGGGCCATGGGTGTGCTCCTTTGCGAGAGGGGGCGCACGATACCGGGGCTGTGGCGGCAGTTGCGCGCCGCGGGCGGGCGCGGGGGCACGCTCGAACTGGGCGGGATCAGCCCAGCGATTCGTGGGCTGTTCCCTGGGGCCGCGGGTTTAGAATGCTTAGGCTGCGCAGCCTGCGAGATTCGTCAGCGAGGACGCGAACATGAGCGGCTCGACGGAAACCCTGCGCTTTCGCGAGTACGAGCTCGACTTCGCACGCCGCGAGCTGCGCGTTGCGGGGAAATCGGTCGCGCT
This sequence comes from Deltaproteobacteria bacterium, assembly GCA_031387905.1. Classification (GTDB taxonomy): domain Bacteria; phylum Myxococcota_A; class UBA9160; order UBA9160; family UBA6930; genus VGRF01. The sequence continues at coordinate 10,941 of JANNDT010000169.1, read as the reverse complement.
CCAACCCACGCCCCTGCGCGTGCTGCTCTACCTGGCCGAGCGCCGCGATCGCACCGTACCGCGCCGCGAGCTGCTCGACGCGATTTCGCCCGGCGTCATGCTCGGCGACGAGGCGCTCATGGCTGAGCTCGCCGAGGTGCGCCGCGCCGTCGGGGATGACGACAACGCGCAGCGCGTGATCCGCACGCAGAACGGCGCGGGGTATCGATTTGTGGCAGACGTGGTGGTGGCGGCGCATTCGCAAGCGACGCTGCCGGCTCAAACCGGCCAACGCACCCTCATCGCGATCCTGGCCGCTGACATCGCCGGCTATAGCCGCCTGATCGCCGAGGACGAGGACGGCACGATCCGCACGCTCCGCGCTTGGCGTGAGCAGGTGGGCGCCCTGATTGCGGAGCACCGCGGGCGTCTCGCCGACTTCACCGGCGACAACTTTCTGGCGGAGTTCCCGGCGGCGCGCGATGCGGTGGAGTGCGCGATCGAGATTCAGCGCGTGCTCGCCGCGCGCAACACCGCGCTGCCCGAAGATCGCCGCCTGCGCTTCCGGATCGGGGCGCATCTCGGCGACGTGCGCCGCGAGGACGGCCGGCTCTACGGCGACGGCGTGAACATCGCCGCGCGGCTGCAAACGTTGGCCGAGCCGGGCGCGATCTGCCTGTCCGATGCGGTGCACGAACAGGTGCGGGGCAAGCTCGGACTCGTCTGCGAAGACCTGGGCGAGCAAGCGCTCAAGAACATCGCGAGCCCGGTGCGCGCGTATCGGCTGAGAGTGCCTGACGCGCCGGCGCAAGCGCGCGCGCCGCGCACGAGGCGCACGCGCACGATCGCGCTCGTCGCCGCGCTCGGGATCGCGCTCGCGGGCCTGGGCGTCTGGACGATCTGGCCGCGCCCGTCAGGCGTCGAGGTGTTCGCAACCGAGCAGCCGGTCGCCGCGGGGAGAGTGACGCTCGCTCCTGCCGCTGCGGCAATCTCGGAGAAGTCCATCGCGGTACTGCCGTTCACGGACATGAGCGAGAAGCAGGACCAGGAGTACCTCGCGGACGGGATGGCGGAAGAGATCATCAATCTGCTCGCCCAGGTTCCCGATCTGCTCGTCCCGGCGCGGACCTCGTCGTTCCACTTCAAGGGGAAGGAAACCAAGATCGCCGAGATCGCCCGAGAGCTCGGCGTCGCGCACGTTCTCGAGGGCAGCATCCGGCGCTCAGGCGATCAGCTGCGCGTGACGGCCGATCTTGTTAGGGCTGACAACGGCTATCATCTTTGGTCGGAAACCTACGACCGCGAACTGCGCGACGTGTTCAAGGTGCAGGACGAGATTGCCAATGCGGTCGTGCAGGCGCTGCAAATCCGGCTCGCGGGCGGAGAGGTGAGTCGCCGGAAAGGCGGCACGCTGAATCTCGAGGCATACCAGTTGTACCTGCGGGCCATGAGTGCTGTAAATCAGAACACCAAGGAATCCCTGGACGCCGCTGGGGCCTATCTGGAACAAGCGATCAAGCTCGACCCGGGGTATGGAGTGGCGTGGTACGCGCTGGCGACTGTCGTTTCGATGAAGACGGACAATGCCTGGCTAGCCCCGGCGGAAGGCTGGGAACGCGTGCGGCAGCTAGCGCAGCACGCGTTGCAGTTGAGTCCGGATCTTGCGGAGGCACATGCCCGCCTCCAGTGGACGTATATGTCGTTGGACTGGGATTGGCCTGCCGCGGAGGCCGAAGGGCGACGGGCTCTTGCCATTGATCCAACGAACCCGAGTGCGCTGATGGCCGCCGGAAGGCTCTCCGCGACTCTCGGCCGTTGGGACGACTCGGAGAGGCAGCTTCGCGCGGGGCTCGTCCGTGATCCGCTCAACACCTATTTGATCTGGAATCTCGGATTTTCCTACTACCGCGCAGGTCGATTCGAAGAGTCCGAAGGTCTGTACCGCAAGTTACTCGAGCTGGAGCCGGGGTTCCTGTGGACCCGCTCGTACCTCGGCAAGACGCTGCTGGCGCAGGGCAATCCGGATGCAGCGCTCGCCATGGTGCAGCCGGAAACTGACGAGGCGACTCGCCTGTGGTTCCTTCCGATCGTCTTGCAGGCAGCCGGCCGTCAGGCCGAGGCGGACGAGGCGTTGCAAGCGCAAATTGCGCAATGGTCCGACACGGGTGCATTTTTCGTAGCCATGACCTACGCGTATCGCGGTGATCGCGATCGCGCACTCGAATGGCTCGAACGCGCCTACCGGCAGAAGGATGCTTCCCTCGACGAGATCGTCGGCGAGCCGCTGTTCAAGAATCTGGCCGATGACCCCCGCTACAAGGCATTCCTGCGCAAGATGAAGCTGCCGGGCGGATAGCGGTCTCTTCCGAGTCCGCGGACGTCAATTCGCAGACGCAGGAAACGCGCTTGTTCTTGCCATCTCGCGCGCGGCGAAGGCGCTGAGTGAGGTCAACAGAGGCTCACGCCCGCAGCACCTTCGCCAGCCGCATCGTCCGAATCCGCTTCCCCGTCGCCGCGAAGATCGCGCTCGCGAGCGCGGGCGCGACCATCGGCGTGCCCATCTCGCCGGCGCCCGCGGGCGGCAGCGTGCTGGGCACGATGTGCAGCTCCACGTCCGCGCTGCGCGAGCAGCGGATACGAATCGAAGTCGCCCTGCTCGATGCGCCCGTCTTCCTGCCCTCGCCTGCGTGGCGGCTCGGGCAACGCACCGACGCCGTCGCGCAGGCGGCGCTAACGCTCGCCGTCGTCGCATCGAATGCCGAGGCGGGCGAGCTGGAGCGCCGTGCCGCGACGCGAGCAGCCCCGAGCGGATGGGCCTCACCGCGCACCACGCGAACTACCTGAAGCACCCGCGCGTCGCGGTGCCCGCTGCGAGCGCCGAAGCCATGCGTCCCTGACACCGCTAGAGGGCTCTCACTCAGCCGCGGCCCGAACGACCTTCGCGTGCAGCTCGCCCTGCGAAGCTCGCACCGCTACACGCCCAAGTCGCCGTCCCACAATCGCTCCAAGAACTGGCGCCACGGGACGACCTCGATCCCATCCGACAGCCGCCTCGGTTCGTCCTCGAGGCACACGACCAGCCGGCGTCGCACGCGGCTCTCTTCGGCGAGCGTGCGCAACCCGCGCAGATCCCCGTCGTGAACCCGTTTCCCCGCCTTCACCTCGATCGCGACGCGCATGTCGCCGAGCACGAAGTCGACCTCCTGCCCCGCCGCCGTGCGCCAGAAGGCGATCTCGAGATCGGGCTGCCGGTAGACCTGATAACCGCGCAGCTCCATCAGCACGTAGTGCTCGAAGGACTTGCCGAAATCGGGGCTGCCGAGCCTCGGCGTGCGCCGCGCCAGATGGTTCGCGACGCCGACGTCGAATAAGTAGAACTTCTCGGTCTCGATCAGCCGCCGCTGCTTCGCGCGACGCCACGGCGGGATGCGGAAGCCGAGGTAGGTGTCTTCGAGAATGTCGAAGTAAGTGCGCACCACCTTGGCCGAGACGCCCGTCTCGCGCGCGACGTTCGTGTAGTTGATCAGCTCGCTGCTGGTCAGCGCGGCGACGCGCAGGAACTCCGAGAACGCGGGCAGATTCTGTACGAGCGCCTCGGCGGCGATCTCCTCGCGCAGGTAGTCGCCGACGTACGCGCGCAGCTCCTCGCTCGGCTCGCGCGAGAAGAAATGCGGCGGGAGGAAGCCCGTGGTCATCGCCCGCTCGAGATCGAACTCCCCGACTTCGCGCCGAATGAAGGGAACGAGCTGCCGCCGCCGCGCGCGCCCCGCGAGCAGGTTCGCGTGGCCTCGCCTGAGCTTTCGCGCGCTCGACCCGGACAGCAGGAACGAGAGGCGCGTGTTCTCGATCAGCCAGTGCACTTCGTCGAGCAGTGCAGGCACCTTCTGCACCTCGTCGATCACGACGACGCCGCGCTTCCCAGCGAAGCGTTCGCGCAGCAGCGCCGGGCGGCTGGCGTACTCCTGGAACACGTCGGATTTGAGGAGGTCGATCAGCGCGGCGTCGGGAAAGCTCTGCCGAATCCAGAAGCTCTTGCCGACCCGCCGCGGACCCCACAGGAACGCAGAGGTACGCGGGGGCAGCTTCAGCTCGAGAGCGCGTTGGATGATCTTCCGCACGAGGGAAGATTATCCGGATAATCTTCCCTCGCAAGTCCGATTGTCCGAACCCGCCTGGGCGCGCCGAGCGTCCATCGGATCAGCGTCGCGGTGCGTTGCTTGACCCCGAGGCGCCACCGCTGTCCTCACCCCCGCAGCGCCTTCGCCAGCGGCATCCTCCGAATCCGCTTCCCCGTCGCCGCGAAGATCGCGTTGGCGAGCGCGGGCGCGACCGTCGGCGTGCCCATCTCGCCGGCGCCTGCGGGCGGCAGGGTGCTCGGCACGACGTGCAGCTCGACATCCGGCGCCTCGCGCATCGAGAGCAGCCGGTACGAGTCGAAGTTGCCCTGCTCGATGCGCCCGTCCTTCACCGTGATCTCTTGGTGGAGAGCGGCGCTGATGCCATCGAGCGTGCCGCCCATGATCTGCGCTTCGACGCCGAGCGGGTTCACGGGCTGACCGATGTCGACCGCGCAGACGCAGCGCTGGATCTGTAGCTCGCCGCCGCTCACCTCGACTTCGAAGGCGTGCGCCGCGTAGCCGCCGAACACGAGGTGCGCGGCGATGCCGAGGCCGCGGCCCGGCAGGGCGCTGCGCCCCCAGCCGATCTTCTCGGCAGCGATCCGTAACACGTTCGCGAGGCGGCCCGTGTCGAGCACGCTCGCGCCGTGGCCGTCGTAGGGCAGCTCGCGGGGCTCGCCGAGAACGGCGAGCCGGAACTCGACCGGATCGCGCTTCGCGAGGTGCGCGAGCTCGTCCATGAAGCACTGCGAGGCGAACGCGGCGAAGCTGTGCACCGGGCCGCGCCACCAGCCGCGCATCAGCTGGAACTCGGCGCTGCTGAACTCGCTGCGGTAATTAGGGACGAGGCCCGCGGGCACGCCGTCCTCGTCGACGAGCCCCGTCCACGGCGGCGCCTTCTCCATATCGCGGCCGCGCCACGCGATCGGCGTGCCGACGGTCGTGTGCCACCAGCTGGTGAGCTTGCCCTCGGCGTCGAGCGTGGCGCGCATGCGGTGCGCGCCGAACGGGCGGTAGAAGTCATTGCGGGTGTCGTCGTCGCGCGTCCAGAACAGCTTGATCGGCGCATTCGCCTGCTTCGCGATCAGCGTCGCCTCGGCGATCGCGTCCGTCTCGCCGCGGCGCCCGAAGCCGCCGCCCGCGCGCGGCAACTGCACTTCGATGTTCAGGCGCGGGATGCCGGTGAGTTCGTGCACCACCTTGTTGGCCTGGCCCGGCGCCTGCGTCGGCGCGATCACCAGCGCGCGGTCCCCTTCGAGCTTTACGTAGGCGTTCTGCGGCTCCATCGTCGCGTGCGCGAGGAACGGCACGATGTAGGTCGCGTCGAGCGCGTGATGCGCGCCCGCTTGCGCCGCCTCGACGTCGCCGTCGTTGCGCACGTGCGTGCCGGGTTTCTTCACGGCCGCCAGGCAGCGCTGCTCGAGCGCGGCCGTCGAGTCTCTCGCGCCCGGGCCCGGCTTCCACACGATCGCGAGCGCGTCGCGCGCCTTCAGCGCAGCCCAGGTGTCGTCCGCGACCACCGCGACGCCCGCTGCGAGTTGGTGCAGCACCGGCCCGTCCGCCGGAGGCGCGGGCAGGCGCAGGATCTGGCGCACGCCCGGAATCTCGCGCGCCTTCGCGTCATCGACGCTCGCGATGTCGCCGCCGAAATACGGGCAGCGCGCGACCACCGCGGTGAGCATGCCGGGCTCGCGCACGTCGAGCCCGTAGCGCACGCCGCCCGTAACAATCGCAGCGACGTCCACCGTGCGCTGCGGCTTGCCGAGAATGCGCCACGCGCTCGCGGGCTTCAGCGGCAGATCGCCCGCGGGCGGGGCGAGCTTCGCAGCGGCGGCGGCGAGCTCACCGTAATGAGCGCGCTGCCCGCTCGGGCCGAACAGCGAGCCGGCCTCGCTCCGCACGTCCTCGGGCGCCACGCTCCAGCGCTGCGCCGCGGCATGCACGAGGCGCCAGCGCACATGCGCGCCCGCCTGACGGAGTTCGTTCCAGCCTTCGGGAATGTTCGTGCTGCCGCCCGCGCCCTGAGCGCCGAACTTCGGACGCAGGCCCGGCGGCTCGGACGACGCCTCGATGCCGAGCGGAAGCTGCTCGATGCGAACGCTCGCCCAGTCTGCGTCGAGCTCTTCGGCGATCAGCATCGGCAGCGAAGTGATTACGCCCTGTCCGATCTCGGCGCCGCGAGCGCCGATCACGACGCTGCCGTCGGGCTCGATGCGAACGAACGCGCCGAGCGAGGCAGGCGCGGCCGGCGCCGCCTGCTGCGCCGCGCGTGCGCGTGTGGGGAAATGAGCGCTCGCCACCAGGCCGCCCGCCGCCGTCGCGGAAACCAGGATGAATTCGCGTCGAGTGAGCGAGGTCGCCATCACCGGGCCCCTTCGCGGCGCGACTTCGCCGCGCGCCGGATCGCTTCGCGGATGCGCGGATAAGTGCCGCAGCGACACAGGTTCGTGATCGACGCGATGTCTTCGTCGCTCGGCTCGTCCTTGCGGGCGATCAAGTCGGCCGCCGCCATCACTTGGCCGACCTGACACCACCCGCACTGGGGCACGTCGACCTCGCTCCAGGCCGCGCGAACGGCTCGCGCGGCTTCGTCGCCCGACGCGATCAAGCCCTCGATCGTCGCGACGCGCCCGCCCTCGATGCCCGCCATCGGCAGCACGCACGCGCGCTGTGCGCGGCCGTCCACATGCACCGTGCACGCGCCGCACGCGCCGATGCCGCAGCCGTACTTGGTGCCTGTTAGGCCCGCGTGATCTCTGAGGTACCAGAGCAGCGGCATCACCGGATCGCCCGCGAACTCGACCGCGCTCTCGTTCAGTGTGAAGCGAATCGGCATGGCTACCAGCCCTCGCAGTGATAGACCGCGTAGGCGCGCTGATCCCAGTCGAGCGGGCCGGTCGGCACGATTGCGTTCGCGCCCATCGTGGCCGCCTCGTTGCGCGCGAGCGCCTCGACTTCAGCCGCCACTTTCGCTTCGTTGCGCGCCAGCGGGCCCACCGTGACGGTGGTCTTGCCGGTCACGTTGCCAAGAGGCTTGCACTCCGCGACTTCCGCCGCGTTCGCGACGCGCACGCGCTCGCCTTCCGGCGTGAGCGGCACCCAGTCGACGCACGCGGCGAGCAACGCCGCCGCCATCACGACTCCCAGACTGCGTTTCATCGAAGCTCCCACTCTCATTTCGCCAGCGTCTCGCGCACTTTGCGCCGCAACAACTTGCCCGTCTCGTTGTACGGCAGTTCCTCCTCGAAGCGCACCAGCTGCGGCACGCGCGAGGAGCGCAGGTGCTTCTTCACGAAGTCTTGGAGCTCGGCCGCGCTCGCAGTCTGGCCTTCTTTGAGCACGACGGCGGCGGCGACGGCCTCGCCCCACTCGACGTCGGGAACCCCAACAACTGCGACATCGGCGACGGCCGGGTGTTCGAGCAGCACGTCTTCGATCTCGCCCGGCGACATGTTCTCGCCGCCGCGCACGATCACGTCATCGGTGCGGCCTTCGAGGAACAGGTAGCCGTCGTCGTCGAGGTAGCCGCCGTCGCGCGTCGGGAACCAGCCGCCCGCCACGAGCTGGCTGCCGCGGCCGGCGTATTCGCCCGCGACCTGCTCGCCGCGCACGTAAATCTCACCGCGCTCGTTCGGGCCGAGCGCGCGGCCCTCGGCGTCGCGCACTTCCACTTCGACCGAAGGCAGCGGCTTGCCCACCGACGCGAGCCGCCTCTTCACGAGCGGCTCGTCGCTGAACGCCGCGACGCGGTGATCGTCGGGCCCGAGCACCGCGATCGTCGAACTCGTCTCGGTGAGCCCATAAGCGTTCGTGAAATCCGTGCTCGGCGGGAACAGCCGCATCGCGCGCTCGATCACGGGCAGCGGCATCTTGCCGCCGCCGTACGCCAAAGCGCGCAGCGCGCTCGGCGGCGCGCTGCCTCTCGCTTCCATCTCGTCGACGATGCGGCCCAACATGGTGGGCACCACGAACGCGTTTGTTACGGCTTCCTTCTCCGCGAGAGCGAGCCAGGCGCCGGGCGTGAAGCTCGCGAGCTGCACGATGCGGCGGCCCGCGTAGATCGACGACAGCACCGCGGCCATGCCGGCGATGTGATACGGCGGCACCGAGACCAGGGCGGCGTCGGTATCGGCTGCGCCCATGAACTCGACCGAGCCGAGGATGTACGAGACCAGATGCTTGTGCCTGAGAACTGCGGCCTTGGGCGCGCCGGTGGTGCCGCTCGTGAAGAGCAGAATCGCTACGTCCTCGGCCTCCGCCGACCAGTCTGCGTCGGGCACCGCGCCTCGAGCCGCGCGCACATCGGCGAGCAATTCACTGCGCGCGATCACCTGCACGCCCGCGCGGCCGCGCAGCGCATCGGCGCGCTCGTCGCCCGCGACGATCAGCACCGGCTTCACGCGCTCGATCAGCGCGTCGACCTCGGGTGCTGTTAGGCGGTAGTTGAGCGGTACGAACGGCACGCCCGCCCACGCCGCCGAGAACAGCCCGAGCGGCACGGCCGGGCTCGCCACATCGAGCACCGCGAGATGCGCCGCGCCCGATTCGCGAATCCTGCGTGAGAGCCGCCCGGCCGCTTCGTAGAGCTGCGCGCCGGTGAAGCGATCGCCATCGCAAACCACCGCCTCGCGCTCGCCCATGCCTTGGGCTGCCATCTCGAGCAGCATCATCAGGTTCATGGAGAGGCTTAGTCCGACGAAGGCAGCGCCTTCGCCTCCTTGAGCTTCAGCTTCGCGCCGCCGAGCGCGAGCGAGCCTTGGCCCGGCTTCGTGCAAAGCAGCTCGAGCTTCCCGTCGTCGTTGACGTAGCGCTTGCCGATCTGCGTCCCGTCCTTGTGATCGGGATTGATCTCACCCTTGGTGATTTGCGCCGTCACTTCGGCGAGCGCAGCTCCGCCGCAGGTGAGCGCCAATTCGCCAGCGGGCGCCGCGATCACCATTACTTGGGCGTCGCAAACGGTGCTCTTCAGACGCGAGCCAGCCTTTAGCTGAGCCATGGGATCCTCCTGAAAATCGAACGGGGCATTGTTGCACCGATCTAGTGCGGTTGACCACGGGAGATGGCGCTCTCGAAGCCATCACGATTCGGCATGCGGACGGCGGGCAGGTTCACCGCGTCGAGGCGCGTCTCGGCGGGGATCACGCCGTTGCGCTCTAAGAGATGGGCGGAGAGCGCGTAGACCTCGTCCGCCGAGAGTGAGCCCGGCGAGTCGTAGGGCATCGCGCGGCGCAGATAGTCGAAGAGCGTCGTGGCGTAGGGCCAGAAGCTGCCGACGGTGAGCAGTGGCTTCGCGCTCGTGAGGCTGCCGACACCGCCCACGAGCGGGTCGGCGGGGCCGCCCTCGCCCGCCGCGCCGTGGCAACTCGCGCAGCGCACCGCGAACACCGCCGCGCCCTCGGCCGGCGTGCCGCTGCCGGGCGGGAGGCCTGCGCCGTCGGGTGCAATATCGATGTCGAGCGCCGCGATCTCTGCCGCGCTGGCGTGGCGACCGAAGCGCGGGCTCGCGTTCGCGACGGGAGAGTTCGTGCGAGCGGGCGCAACGCAAGCAGCGACTAGGAGCAGTCCGATCGAGACGCCGGGCGACTTCACGCGTACACGTTCGCGACGCCGCCGCCGGGCGCGATGCCCCAGCGCTGCACGGCGTTGTAGTGGTACTTCTCGCCGCCCGGCGAGTAGCGCGCGAGCCAGTCCGCGCGCTCCGGTTGCCGCGCGCCGGCTGCGTCGGTCGCGCGGCTCGCGAGCAACGCGGGGCCGCCGTCCCAGCGCCACGCGATGCGGAATCGCGCGAGGCAGCGCGGCAGCGCGGGCTCTTCGAGTTCCGCGTCCGCCCAGCTGGCGCCGCCGTCGGCGCTCACCTCGACGCGCGAGACGCGCCCAGCGCCGCTCCACGCGAGCCCCGAGATTTCGTAAACGCCCGGAGGCCCGAGTTCCGCGCCCGGCGACGGGTGAGTGATTACGGACTTCACGCCCATCTCGAAGGTGAACTGCTGCGCCTTGCCGCTCGCGAGCAAGTCCGAGTAGCGCGCGGTCTCTTCGCGCGAGTGCACGGGCGCACGCGCGAGCTCGATGCGGCGCAGCCATTTCACACTCGTGTTGCCCTCCCAGCCCGGCAGGAAGAGCCGCAGCGGGTAGCCCTGCTCGGGCCGCAGCCGCTCGCCGTTCTGATAGAGCGCGATGAGCGCGTCGTCGCGCAGCTTCGCGAGCGGGATGCTGCGATTCATGCGCGCGCCGTCAGCGCCCTCGGCGATGCCCCAGGCTGCGTCGTCCGCAACACCGGCTTCGTCGAGCAGCAGCGCGAGCGGCACGCCCGTCCATTCGCTGCACGAGACGAGGCCGTGAATCACGCCGCAACTCAGTTGTTGGGGCTCGGGCAGCGCGTTCACGAGCGAGTTGCCCGAGCACTCGAGGAAGTGCAGGCGCGAGACCAGCGGGTAGCGCAGCAGATCATTCACGCCGTACGAGAGCGGCTCGCGCACTCGCCCGTGAATGATTAGGCGGTGCTGCTCGGGATCCACCGCGGGCACGCCCGCGTGGTGGCGCTCGAAGTGCAGCCCGCTCGGCGTGAGGCGCCCGCGCAGTTGGTGCAGCGGCGTGAACGAGACGCCCGCGCCCGGCGCGATGCCCGGCGTTCGCGTGTACGGAATGCGCGCGACGCCGCTCTCCTGCGGCGCGGGCAGGCCGTACCCGCGCGGCGAATCACGCACGAGTGCGAGACCCCCACGGTGATCGAGACCGCGTCGGTCACACCCGTCGCCGCGGTGGGTCGCTCGTGGTCGACGGACATTCCGTCGCCGAGCTGCCCGTTGCGCCCCGAGCCCCAGCACCACACCGCCCCGTCGGTGCG
>JANNDT010000503.1:0-9450 GCA_031387905.1 Deltaproteobacteria bacterium | reverse complement strand
CACTGGATCGAGCCGCCAGTAATGGCTGCGGTTGCCGGCGATGGGCGCACTCGCGACTTCTTCGATGCGCGCTTTCTCCAGCGCGAGCCGCTCCGGCTCGTCCGGCGAGCGGAACGATGCGTGCAGCCCGATCTCGCAGCCGCGCGCGCGCAGTTCTGTAATCACTTGCTTGAAGTGCGGCTCGCGCACGTCGTAGAACGCATCCGGATCGCCGCGCAGATATTTCACGAGCGAGCCTTGGCGCGCCATGAAGTAGAAGCACGAGCGCGCGCTGCCGAGTGTCTCTGCGAAATCTGCCCACTCGCGGAAACGCCAGAACGCATCGGCGCGCGTCATGTGGCGCAGCGAGCGCAGGCCTTTCATGCCAGCCAGCGGCGCGCGCAGGAACTCGACCCAGCGCACGATCTCGGGGTAGTCGACGTCGTGCGACAGCGTGAGCGCGCTACCGCCGTTCTCGGCGTATTCGGGCCGCGTCGCGCGCAGGCCGCCGGCTTCGAGGTGCTCGCGCATGCGCTGCGCCCAGAGGGAGATCACCGGGCGTTCGATCAGGCGCTGCTCCACGAGATACGAGCCGCGCAGCGAAATGTTGAACCAGCGATCGCGCGTATAGGTGTGCTCGCGCGCGCCGGTGAGCCACCAGAATGCGGCGAACACGATGTCGCTCGCGAACACGAGCGAATCGCCGCTCCGGCGCGGAGCGAGTGCGGGCTTGCTGCCGAAGCCGACGTAGGGCGCGCCGCCATCCTCGACGTGCGAGGTGACATCGAGCTCGCCCCCGTGGCGCAAATCGAGCCCGCACCAGCGGATCGCGATGCGCGCACCCGAGCCCTCGGGTGCGGGGCCGTAGTAGAGGTCGAGGCGCTCGGGCGCGGCGGCGCCCTCCGCGAGCCAGATGATTTCGCGCGCGTAACCCGCGAGCTCGCAGAGCGTGCGCAGCGTGTAGAGCACTTCGGGCGCGCACGGCGCGAGGCGCGTGTCGATCCCCACTCGCAGGCGGGTCGCGGTCGCGGTCATCCTGCCCTCCTGCGCCGAGCGATTTGAGTGTGGCCGCGCCTTCAGCCTCGCTATCGCCAGGCCGAAAAAGTGTGGCGCGCGGCGTGACGTTACGGAGACGAAACTCATCGGTCATCGTGGGCGCTTCCACGCGCGCCTTTTTCGCGAACGACAGGAGACGCATGCATCCGTTGGCTGAGAAATTTCCCGGCGCGTTCCTGCACGAGAGCGTCGCGGTCGACCTGCCCTGCGAGATCGGCGCGGGCACGCGCATCTGGCACTTCAGCCACGTGCTCGCGAACGCGCGCATCGGCAAGAACTGCTCGCTCGGGCAGAACGTGACGGTCGCCAGCGGCGTCGCGATCGGCGACGGCTGCAAGATCCAGAACAACGTGTCGCTCTACACAGGGGTCACGCTCGAGGATTTCGTGTTCTGCGGGCCGTCGATCGTGTTCACCAACGTGCTGCACCCGCGCGCCGAGGTTTCACGCAAAGAGGAATACGCGCCGACGCTCGTGAAGCGCGGCGCGACGCTCGGCGCCAACGCCACCATCGTGTGCGGTCGAATTGTTGGGGCGTATGCGTTCGTCGGCGCGGGCGCGGTGGTGAACCGCGACGTGATGCCATACGCGCTGATGGTGGGGACGCCCGCGCGCCGAGTCGGCTGGGCCTGCCGCTGCGGCGAGACGCTGCCCAAAGGCCGCGGCGAAGTGCGTTGCGGGCGCTGCACGAACGTCTATCGCCTCGCCGGCGAAACCCTCGAAGTCGTGAAAGAGGTCCAGTGATGAAGCCTGCTCCGATTCCGCAGCTCGATCTGAAGCCCCAGTACGAGGCGCTCAAGGACGAACTCGCCGCCGCGATGAACAAAGTGCTGGTCGAGCAGAAGTTCATCCTCGGCCCCGAGGTCGGCATGCTCGAGCGCGAACTCGCCGCTTACTGCGGCGCGCCGCACGCCATCGCATGCGCCTCCGGCTCCGACGCGCTGATCCTCGCACTCATGGAACTGGGCTTGAAACCGGGCGACAGCGTCGCGTGCCCAACCTACACGTTCTTCGCGACGGCGGGCGCGATCGCGCGGCTCGGCCTGCGCATCGTGTTCACCGACATCGACCCGGCGACGTACAACATGACGGCCGAGACCCTCGAGCGCGCGCTGCATGACAAGCCCCGCGTAAAGGCCGTGATTCCGGTGCACCTGTTCGGCCAGGCCTGCACGCCCGACCTCGACGACGCCATCCGCGCGAAGGGCGCGGCGATCATCCACGACGCCGCGCAGGCGATCGGCTCGATCGACACCAAAGGCCGCAAGATGGGGAGCGCCGAGCTGGTGTGCTTCAGCTTCTTCCCGAGCAAGAACCTCGGTTGTTACGGAGACGGCGGCGCGCTCAGCACCGGCGACGCCAAGCAGGCCGAGCACCTGCGCCGCCTGCGCGCCCACGGCGCTGCGCAGAAATACTTCCACGACGAAGTGGGCATGAACTCGCGCCTCGACACGCTGCAAGCCGCCGTGCTGCGCGTGAAGCTGCCGCACCTCGATACCTGGAACGACGGCCGCGCGCGCGCCGCCGCGCAGTACGACGCGCTGTTTGCGCGCGAAGGCGCCGCGGATTCGCGCACCCCGCTCGCGGGCGGCGGCCTCGCGCTGCGCACCCCTGCGCAGCACGCGAAGCCCGCGCGCCACGTCTGGAACCAGTACGTCGTGCGCGTGCCGGCCGCGAAGCGCGATGCGCTGAAGGAGCATCTCGGCGCGCAAGGCATCGGCACGAACATCTACTACCCGAAGCCGCTGCACATGCAGCCGTGCTTCGCGGAGCACGGTTATCAGGCCGGCGAGCTGCCCGCGTCCGAGACCGCAGCGCAGGAAACTCTCGCGCTGCCGATCTTCCCCGAGCTGAGCGCCGCGCAGGTCGAGCGCGTGGTGAGCGAAGTGGTGGATTTTTTGAGGAAGTGAGGCGCCGAGCGCACGATGCGCGGTGCTAGGTTGGCACGAATGGCGAATGACACACACGGCGAGTCGGTCGGCGCTACGGAAGCGAAGCCTTCCACCCCGCTCGACCCGCATGACGTCTCGCTGATCGAGCAGAGGCTCAGGCTCTCGCCCGATGAGCGCATCGCGGATCTGGTCGCTGCCGTCGCGTTCATCGCAGAGTTGCGTGCCGAGGTGGCAAAGGCGCGAGCCGGTGCCGCCTAAGTTCGACCCGGCGGCGATGCTGGGCGTGCTTGCGGCGCACGGCGTCGATTGCATCGTGATCGGCGGGTTCGCGGCAGTCGCGCACGGCGCGCCGCACATCACCTTCGATGTCGACGTGGTTCCTAGCCGCAGTCCGGACTCGCTCGAACGGCTGGCCCGCGCGCTCGTCGACTTGGACGCGCGGATCCGGACCGAAGGGGCCGAGGGAGGTCTCCAGTTCGACCGCTCGGCCGCGATGCTTCGGAGCGTGTCGATCCTGAATCTGACAACGAAGTTCGGAGACCTCGACCTGACGTTCACGCCCGCCGGCACGACCGGCTTCGAGGATCTGCGGCGCAACGCCGTCCACGTGACGGTGCAAGGGACGAGCGTGCTCGTCGCCGCCCTCGCCGACGTGATCCGCTCGAAGGAAGCCGCGAACCGCGAGAAGGACCGAGCCGCGCTCCCTGCTCTGCGAAAGCTCGCAGAGATGATTCGCGAGCGGAGCTGAGCCTCACTCGAGTCGGGAGCTGGCCAGACGGCTTCGTGTGCCCGCGCTGCCAGGGGAAAGCGGCGTCGTTTTTCCGATCGCGACGGCTCTGGCAGTGCCAGGCGTGCCGCCACCAGGTGTTGGTGACAGCGGGCACGGTGCTGCACGGGACGCGGGCGGCGCGCCGCAAATGGTTCCTGGCGATCTTCTTCGTGGCGCGTCACAAGCAAGGCATCTCCGCGCTCCAACCTGGCGCGCCGGATGGGGCAGTTGCTGTCGGGCACCGTCGAATCCGACGAGGCGTTCGTGGGCGGCCGCGCTCGGGCGGCAAGCGCGGCCGCGGCGCCCCCAACAAGTCGATGGTCGCGGTGGCCGTCGAGCGCCGCCGGTGCGGCCTTTCTCGCGGTCGTCCCCGATGGCAGGTAGCGCTGCTCGAGCAGCGGTTGCGGAAGTCCTCACTTGCGGCGCCGCGCGAGGAAGGAGGCTCCGCGGCGATTACGCGTGAAGTCGTCGTCCGCGGTTTTCGCCGTCTCGACCCCGGTGCGCTGGCCGAGATAGGCCTGAGCGAGGCCGACGCTGCCGAACTCGTGCGTCTCGTCGGTGACGTTTACGCAGCGCATGAACGAGAGCAGAGTCGCCACGCGGTCGAGCAACTCGCTGTCTCGGAGACGCTCCGCGACCAGATCACCCATGCGCTCGGCGAGCGCGGCTCCGATGCGTATCTGTACGCAACCGGGCAGCGCAATCGCGTCGTCGTGTCGCGTGGGGTCGCGGGTTCGAAAGCCGATGGAGCCGGGATTCGCCAAGGCGACGTCCTCGTCTCTGTCGACGCACGACACGTCTACGACCACCGCGACCTTCAGACGATTACGACCGCGAGCGGCTGCGCTGGGATCGAGCTCGAGTTGGCGAGGGACGGGCGGCGAACTCGTGCTCTCGTTCGGCGAAGCCAGTTGGGACTCGTCAGTGTGCCGCAGCGATCGAGGCCCGACGCCGTGGATTGACGCGGCGAGTGCACTCACCCGCGGCTCAGTGCCATTGGGCGCTTGCCTCTGCCCTAGCACGTGCTTGAACGGCCGATAGGGCCTGAAGTTGTCATAACGTCCATTGTCGGGCTCCGAAAAGAGCGCTTGTTTTTCCGATCTGGACGACTTCGCGCTCGGCGGCGATAGCATCCGCTCGGCCGTTGTTTCGATCAACCCGTTTGAAGGAGAAGCGCAAAGTGTTCAGCCACATCATGGTGGGTGCGAACGACATCGCAGCCTCGAAGAAGTTCTACGACGCGGTTCTGGGCACGCTCGGGGTGCCGCCGGGAAACCAGGATGACAAGGGCCGCGTTTTCTATGTCACCAAGACCGGCGGCTTCGCGATCACGAAGCCGATCAACGGCGCGCCCGCTAGCGCGGCGAATGGCAGCACCATTGGGTTCGCCGTCGATTCGCCGGCAAAGGCCAATGCCTGGCATGCCGCTGGCGTGGCCAATGGCGGCGCCAGCTGCGAAGACCCGCCCGGCGTGCGGACGGGTGGCGCGGGCTCGGCCTACCTCGCATATCTCCGCGATCCAGCGGGTAACAAGATTTGCGCGCTCCACCGCATGCCGCGCTGATCGCCTGGCCCTGGACACCGTCGCGGCCACGCGGGCATGGGCGGTGTCCCGGGCGTTCCCGAATTTTCACGGTCTTTCGTATGTCACCGGCTCGACCGTCGACTGCGCAGCGAACAGGAGGATCGCGATGGGTGGCACTAAATCCCAAGAGCTGACGGTGAGCGGCCTCAACGCCATGGCCGCGGACGTGGGCACACAGGCTGGGCCCGGCGCCACCACCAAGGAGTTCAACCGCGCGCTCATCGATGCGTTCCGGGCCAATCGCGGCGTCGTCCCGGGCGAATTGAAAGGGGCGAACCTCCTGCTGCTGACGACGACGGGCGCGAAGAGCGGGGCGAAGCGCACGCTGCCGCTCGCCTATCACCGCATTGGTGAGCGGCTCCTGATCATCGCCTCGACGGGCGGCGGGCCGAGGAACCCCGGCTGGTTCGACAACCTGGCGAAGAACCCTTCCGTGACCGTCGAGCTTGGCGGCGAGACCTGGGAGGGGCGGGCCGTTGTGCTGTCGGGCGCGGAACGCGACAGCCTGTTTGCCGCGGTCGTGAAGGCAACACCGACGTTCGGGCGGTATCAGGAGCGTACGCGGCGCACGATCCCAGTGGTCGAGTTGTTGCCCGCGAAGCCGTGAAATGACCGCCGGGCGCTTCGCTCTGCCCTAACATGTGCTGGATCGATGGAGAGAGCCTGAACTCGTCGTAACGCCTTGTTCGGAGGATCGTCGTGAGGCGGCTTAGGAGGGTGCGCGACGGGCGGGGTCCAATCGCCCAGCCCTCGCCGACCCCGCTTCAAGCCGCGTCGTAAATCGACCGGCCAGCCCCGACCGGAATGGCTTCGGGATAGATCGCCTGTAGCGCCCGCTGGAATGCCGGTTTGTCCACGCGCTCTTCACTCTTCGTAATCAGCGGGTCGCCGGTTCGAATCCGGCCATCGGCTCCAGTGCTTTCGCGCAGTTGAGCGACGTCCGCGAACCGCGTTGCGGGCGCGGGGACGCGGCGGGGCGGATCTCGGCTTCGCGCTTCGCCTGTCGCGCGAGCCCGCTCGACCTGCGCACGGATCCTGCCGATCGAGTGCGGCGACCGCCTGCGTCACGGCCGGCGGCGGGGTGCGCGACGACGCCTTCGCTGTTGCTCGGCAGGCGATGCACTTCTCGAAGACGCCGTGCGAACCGCCTCGACTGACAGCGCAACGCCGTCGCGCGCGAGTGCTGGAGATATCGGTGGTGAAGGCCGCCGAAGGACGAAGGCCTGCCGAGTTCGGCAGACGGTCGCCGTTTTCGGCCGGATCGCCGCCCCAGCCCGCGCGGAGAATGCAGCGCGCCGGGCACCAACCTTGCACTGAGCGATCGCAAGCGCCCGCGCCGATGCATGGACGGGGGAAGGCGCTTGTTATTGAAATCCCAGGCAACTGACACAGGAGGAATCGAAATGAAGGGATACACACTCACGTTGTCCATCCTCGAAGCGGCGATCGGCGCTCTCTTGTTGGCAGGCGCGGGCCAGGCGGCGGCCGCTGGCCTCGGCTGTCAGGCCAGTGCGTCCACAGCGATTCCGCAACCAAGCATGGAACAGCTCGACGCGGCGGGTCTTGGCGGCATCCGACTCGCGCCCCTCGCGGCGCGCCGCGACCTCGTGACCGCCCCGTTCTCCCGCTCCACCTCCGTCACCAACGCGCTGTTCCCGATTGCGGATCTGGACTCGGCGATCCTCAACGGCGTCGTAGGCGGCGAGGTCTTCCACACCGAAACCACGCTGCTGCCCTTCACCCAGCTCATTGAGTGGACCCCGGGGCAGTGCGTGCGGGTGCTCGCCTCGCAGTACATGGCGTTCCTCGCCGGACGCCTCGAAGAGACTGCGATCGATTTGTACGCACAGGCCGACGACGGGTCGGTCTGGTACCTGGGCGAGAGCGTGTTCGACTACGACGAAGCCGGCCTGGTCATCACGACGGAGGGAACGTGGCACGCCGGCATTGAGGGCCCCGCGGCCATGATCATGCCGTCGGCCCCGCGAATCGGCGATGCGTTTCGTGCCGAGAACATCCCTGGAACCGTGTTCGAAGAAGTCACCGTCACGCGACTCGGCCAAACCTACGATGGACCTTCGGGCCGAGTCTCCGGTGTGATGGTCGGCACCGAGACGCATCAGGACGGCTCGCTCAGCGAGAAGGTGTTCGCACCGGGCTACGGCGAGTTCCTCTCGGTGACGGGTCCCGACGTCGAGGCGATGGCGCTCGCGTCTCCGACCGATTCGCTCGCCGGCGGCGTTCCCGAGGATCTGGCGGACATCGCGGATGACGCCGACCTCATCTTCGCCTTGCGCCTGACCACATCGAAGGAATGGGCTCGCGCGAAGACCATCGCACTCGAGATGCGCGACGACTGGACAGACTTTCGCGCTGGCAGCGTGCCCCCGCGACTGGTGCCACCAGTCGACGTCGCTTTGCGCGACTTGATTGCAGCGATCAATGCGCGGAGCCGCTCGGGAACCTACTCGGCCGCAATCGCCGCAGCGTACGCGAGCAATGACATCGAGCTCCGGTACAAGCCGGTTGCCGAGGTAGACACCGTGCGGTTCGAGCTGTGGGCACGCCGCGCCCTCTTGGATGCGACGAACGGCTCGATCGATGGCGTGCGGAGCGACCTCGTCACCCTCGAGTGGATCCGAGACCGGGTCGCGCACACGCTCGATCCCGTCACGCTGACCACGCTCGACACGTTGGTGCATGACATGGGAACAGCGGTGCTCGACGACGACGCCGTCGCAGCTGCACAGGTCGCGCGGGACTTGTTGGGCGTCGTGAACGCGATCCCGTGAGTTCCCTCGAGACCCGAAAGTGAGAAGCCCCCGGCGACAGCCGGGGGCTCGTGTTCCATCGAAGACTCGGGATCTCGCCGCGGCGTTGGTGCGCCGCGCAGCCTTCTCCCTCTCTCGAGCCGACTGCCGCGATCAGGCGCAGAAAACGAAAACGCACGCGAAGTCGTGGACTTCCCGGGCGATGCAGTGGAGCGCGAGACCGGGTTCGAGCCGGCGACATCCACGTTGGCAAAGCGACAGAGACCATAGGAACGACGCGAGTTTGTACGAGCTAAGTTATTAGGGCCGCTCAGCGGCGCTCGAGAGCAGTCACCAGCACGGCCCCACGGCCCCAGACGGCCCCTAATTCCTTCGCCACGGAGTGCCCCAGCACCGCGCTCGCAAGCGACCCCTAGGATTCGCAGATGCCCCGCATATGCACGATCTGCACGCACCCTGAGTCAGGAGGGCAGCCACGATGAGGGCCACGGTATGGCGCGTAGCGGCTGGGCTGATGTTCGCCGCCAGCGCGGCAGCGGCCGACTTCGGAAGCAAGGGCGGACCGGCGCCCGCCAACGTCGGCGAGATTGAAGACGTCCTGCGACGGGACAGCTACGACATGGAGCTGCTGATCAGCTTCGGCACCTCGAAAGGCGGGTCGGCGGGCCAGCTTGCCCTGGCCATCCGCGGCGAGGCTCCCGGCGAGGAGTTGATCTACTCGGCCAACTTCAACGCCGACCGGGCGCCCGAGCACGAAAAGGGCTTCTACACCGACGACCTCATGATGAGGATCCCGAAGCGGGAGTACCTGTTCGCGACGGCGTCGTCTGTCGCCGAGACGGCCTCGTTCGGCCTGGACTTCGGCGAGATCTACAAGCGATCGGTCGTCGGCGTTCGCATCTACGGCGTGCCGGCCACGGAGAAGAGAGCGCTCGCTGCCTTCTTCGAGCGCATCAACGACGACGATCGCGAGCGCGCCCAGGAGACCGAGTACCACGACCGCGAGATCCGCTACGAGTACCTGCACCTCAACTGCGCCAAGACCATCGGCTCGGCTTTCAAGTACGGCGCCGGTTACAAGGACCTCGAGGTCACGAGCGCGCGGGTGCTACCGGCGCGCACGAGAGTGGTGGCAGCACTCAATGCCAACATTCCCACCGAGATGGCGATGAAGCTCCTCGCGGAGTGGAACGCGCGGGGATCCTGCCTGCCCAAGGCATCCGACGGCCGGCTGCGCTGCGCCATCACGTTCGACGACGGGCCAAGCGCGAGCAGCGGCCGTGTGGTCGACGTGCTGCGCGCCCCAGGCGGAGCCGTGGCCTGCCCCCCACGCCGGAACACCACCACCCCCGCGCGCACGCGCGAGCACCCCCACACACGCACACGCACACGCACAGCC
>JANNDT010000495.1:0-7178 GCA_031387905.1 Deltaproteobacteria bacterium | reverse complement strand
ACGGGGGGTGAGAGCCGGAAGGCGAGGAATCTTGCCGCGAACGCGGCGTGCACAGTTGGGACGGAGCGCGCGACGGACGCGGTGATCGTCGAGGGTGCGGCAACTCGGCTCGCGGTAGGAGAGGCGCCGGGTGAGATCGCGCGGCTATACGCCGCGAAATATGGCGGCGGGGTCCCGAGTGAGTCGCCGCTATTTCGCGTGGCGCCGTACGTGGTATTCGGTTTCAGCGAAGCGGCGGACGAGTTTGGCGAGACGGCGACGCGTTGGCGATTCGGTGGCGCGTGACGCTGGCGGGTTACCGAGTCGTGCTCGCGCAGAGAAAGCATTTCGCGGCGCTGCGCGAGATTGAGCGCGCGGCGGAGACGATCTTTTCGCAGGCTGAGTTTCCGCTCGCGCTGCGCGGTCAGTCGTTGACCTCGGACGAGGAGTTTTCCGAGGCGCAGAGCGCGGGTCTGCTTTGGTGTGCGCAAACGAACGGCGGCGAGGTGATTGGCTACGCGATCGCGCTTTGGCTCGGACGCGATCTGCATCTCGACGAGATTGACGTGCACCCCGAGCACCAGCAGCGTGGCGTTGGGCGCGCATTGATCGACGTGGTGCGCGCGCATGCGCTCGCGAACGGCGCACAGCGCCTCACGCTCACGACGTTCCGGTTCGTTCCGTGGAACATGCCGTGGTACGCGCGGCTCGGGTTCGCGCAACTCGCGGGTGGCGCGGTCGCGGGCGAGCTCGCGGAGATCTTCGAAGCGGAGATCGCGCGCGGCCTTCTGCGCGAGCGGCGCGTCGCAATGGCGCTCGAGCTCGCACCGTGAACACGCCCGTGCACGTCGTGCTCAACGCGTACCTGTTGGGCCGCGGCCGCTTCGCGCGCTTCGCCTGGCCGATCGCGTTTGGCGCGCTGCTGCCGGATCTCCCGATGTTCTTCTTCTACGCCTACCAGCGCGGCTGGTCGAGCGTTCCCGAGCGCGTGATCTGGTCGCAGACGTACTTCCTGCCGCACTGGCAAACGTTCTTCGACGCCTTCCACTCGTTGCCGCTGATCGCGCTCGCGGCGTTCTTCGCGTGGCGCACGAAGCGTCACGCATGGCTCGCTTGCCTCGCGAGCATGGCGCTGCACAGCGTCGCGGACTTGTTGGTGCATCACGAAGACGCGCACGAACACTTCTGGCCGTTCAGCGCGTGGCGCTTTCGCAGCCCGGTCTCGTATTGGGATCCGCGCCACTATGGGCGCGTTTTTCTCGCGTTCGAGTTCGCAGCGCTAGTCGTCTCGAGCGCCGCACTCTGGCGGCGCGGCGGAAGTTGGCGCTGGATCGGCGGCGGCGGCATCGCCTGCTTGGGCGCGTTCGTCGTGTTCGCGCTGCTGAATTGGAGCGGGCTCGCGAGCGGCCCCGGGTGAAGCCCGGCGCTCAGCGTTGAACGAAACGCGTCCCCAGCTTCGGGACTTCTCCCGGCGGAAGCGCGAGCGCGCGCGGGGCATTCAGCTCGATGCAGCGCGGGCCGGGCTCTCTGCTCGCATCGATGTCCACCGTGATCGCGAGCGGCGAGTCGGGCCACGCGAACGCGAGCGCAGCGCCGTCGCGCGACTCCGCGCCACCCATTAGATCGCACCACTGGCGACGCGCTGCAGGCGTGCTCTGCGCGGTGAGCCGCAGCCCGATCACGCGCGCAGCGCCAGGCGCTTCCGTCGCGTCTGCGAGGTCCGAGTCATCAGGGCGCGGATGCTGCTCGACGAGCTGGATCACGATGCCCTGCGCTTGCTTCGGGTGCAGGAACGCCTCCTGCCAATACGGGTCGGCGCGATCCTGCGACGCGATCGCATAATCCAATTCCGTCGCGCGCTCGATCATCGCGTCGAGACTCGAGACTTTGAACGTCACGTGATGCACGCGCGGCCCACCGCGCGCGAGGAAGCGGTGCAGGAAACCGTCATCGCCCGTCGGGTAGATCACCTCGACACGTTCGCCGCTCGCAAATACCCACTGCATGAAGCCGAACGGCAGCCCGTCGTGTCCGCCGGCCTTCACGCCGCCGAGCACGCTCTCCAGAAATGGCTCGGCGTCCGCGATCGAGTGCATGCCCAAAGCGATGTGATCGAGTTCGATCTTCAACAACTGACGAGTCTCCGCAAGAACTGCCTAGCGTGCTGCGACCCGCCGCGTCACGCTAGGGCGCTTCGCCGAGCCGGCATGGATGGGGAGGAAGCATGGAGTCCGTAATTCATCCGCGCTGGGGCATGGGCGAGCTGCGGCTCGGCATGACGCGCGAAGAGGCGCACCAGATCCTGGGGGAGCCCGATCACACCGAGGAAGACGACGAAGCGGGCAGCTCGCGGATTGGCTGGCACTACGATCGCTTCGAGTTCTCGCTCTACTTCGACGAAGATTGCGACGGCCGGCTCACGCTGATCATCTCGGAATCGGCGAGTGCGAAGCTCGGCGGCGCATTCCCGATCGGCATGCGCGCGGAAGAAGCGGTTCGCGCCCTGCGATCGTTTGGCGACCTCGTGCGCGACGACGAAGTCTCGAGCGAGGGCCTGGATTTCTACTCGCTGCCCGAGGCGTCGGTCGGCTTGTTATTCGCGGACGGCGTGTGCGAGTCGATCGACATCGCAGCTCACAAGGACGAGAACGACGAATACGTGTGGCCCGAGACCGACTCGCCTGGATGAGCGCGAGCGCGCTGCACAAGCCCACCGGCCGCGCTTCGCTCGGCGCCGGCTTCGCGGGCGCGACGATGCTGTTATGGGCCGTGCTGCCGTTCTTCCTGGCCGGCGCGCTCGAGCGAGTCGATCCGGTGACGCTCACTTGGGCGCGCTTCACGATCGCGAGCGGCGTGCTGCTGCCGTGGCTCGCGCTGCGCGGCGCGTTGCCCGAGCTGCGCAAGCTCGCGGGCGGCGGCTGGCGCCTGCTCGCGCTCGCCGTGCTCGGCCTCGCGACGAACTACATCGGGTACCTCGTTGGCCTGCAGCGCACGACGCCTGCCGGCGCGCAGGTGCTCATCCAGCTCGCGCAGGTGCTGCTCTCGCTCGGCGCACTGCTCGTGTTCGGCGAGCGCTTCAGCCGCGTGCAGTGGGCCGGCTTCGCGACGTTGGTGATCGGCCTCGTCACGTTCAGCTGGGCGCAGCTCGCGCAGCTCGCGGCCGAGTTCGATCGCTACTTATCAGGCGTCGCGCTGATCGTGTTCGCCTCGATCACCTGGGCCGGCTACGGCCTCGCGCAGAAGCAGTTGCTCGTGCGCCTCGGCGCGCAGCCCCTGATGCTGCTCATCTATCTCGGCTGCGCGCTCTGCTTCACGCCGTTCGCGTCGCCGCGCGCGCTGCTCGCACTCGACGCCCAGAGCTGGGCGCTCGTGGCGTTCTGCGGCGCGAACACTCTGCTCGGATATGGCGCGCTCGCCGCTGCACTCGCGCACTGGGAGGCCTCGCGCGTCTCCGCTCTGCTCGCCGCCGGCCCGCTCATCACGCTCGCAATCGCGGCGCTCGCGCTCGGCAACGTGCCCGCCGAGCGCCTCGACGCCGCGAGCTGGTTAGGCGCGCTGTGCGTGGTGGCCGGCTCGCTCGCCACCAGCGCCGGCGCCCGCCGCCCCTGATCGCGCAAAAGGCAAGCGGGGACGTTCTTGCCTTTTCGCGCGCCGCCGCGGCGCGCGCGAAAAGGCAAGAACGTCCCCGAAATGCCTTGTTGGTGGCGCGGGGTTCGCGCTGCGCGGAGAATGGCCGGCCTGAGGGGAGAGCTTGATGCGCTGGCTCGTGTGGATTCTCGTTTCGCTGCTCGGCGCGGGCGCGCTCGGCGTGATCGCGACCTCGAGCGGAGAGCATCTCTCGAGCGCGTGGTTCCTGGTGGCGGCACTCTGCGTCTACGCGATCGGCTACCGCTTCTACAGCGCGTTCCTCGCCGCTAAGGTCTTCGCACTCGACGACACGCGCATCACGCCCGCGCATCGCCTCGCCGACGGCCGCGACTACGTGCCCACCAACAAGTGGGTCGCCTTCGGCCACCATTTCGCGGCGATCGCCGGGCCGGGCCCGCTCGTCGGCCCGATCTTGGCCGCGCAGTTCGGCTACCTGCCCGGCACGCTCTACATCCTGATCGGCGTCGTGCTCGGCGGCGCGGTCCAGGATTTCACGATCTTGGTCGGCTCGCTGCGGCGCGACGGTAAGTCGTTAGGGCAGATGGTGCGCGAAGAGATCGGCCCGATCGGCGGCGCCGCCGCGCTGATCGGCGTGCTCGCGATCATGGTCATCCTCATCGGCGTGCTCGCGCTGGTCGTGGTGAACGCGATGTTCGGCAGCCCGTGGGCGACTTCGACCGTCGCGGCCACGATTCCGATCGCGATGGCGATGGGCGTCTACATGGTGCGCATCCGCCCGGGCCGCGTGCTGGAAGCGACCGCGTGGGGTCTCGCGCTCGTGCTGTTCTCGGTGGTCGCGGGCCAATGGGTCGGCGAGAGCGAGACGCTGCGGCCGTGGTTCGACTTGCCGAAGCAGACGATCGCGGTCGCGCTCATCGTCTACGGCTTCACCGCCAGCGTGTTGCCCGTGTGGTTGTTACTGGCCCCGCGCGATTACCTCTCCGCCTTCATCAAGATCGGCACCGTCGCGCTGCTCGCTCTGGGTCTCTTGATCGTGCAACCCGAGGTGAGACTGCCCGCGCTCACGCAGTTCATCGACGGCAGCGGCCCCGTGTTCGCAGGAAAGCTCTTCCCGTTCTGCTTCATCACGATCGCCTGCGGCGCGATGTCGGGCTTTCACAGCCTGATCTCGAGCGGCACCACACCCAAGTTGCTCGACAAGGAAACCGACGCGCGTCTCATCGGCTATGGCGCGATGCTGATGGAATCCTTCGTCGGCATCATGGCGCTGATGTCGGCGGCCGTAATGGAACCCGGCGTCTACTTCGCGATCAACTCGCCCGCCGCGATCCTCGGCACGAGCGTCGAGAGCGCCGCTCGAGTGGTCTCGGGGTGGGGCTTCGCGCTCGACCCGCTGCAACTCACGCGACTCACCCAGCAAATCGGCGAGACGAGCCTGCTATCGCGGACCGGCGGCGCACCGAGCCTCGCTGTCGGCATGGCGGGGATTTTCTCGCAAGCGCTCGGCGGCGAGTCGATGAAAGCGCTCTGGTACCACTTCGCGATCATGTTCGAGGCGCTCTTCATCCTGACCACGCTGGACGCTGGAACCCGCGTCGGCCGCTTCATGATGCAAGACTTATTGGGGACGTTCTCGAAAACGCTCGGCCGGACGACGTCGCTCACCGGCAACGTCGTCGCCTCCGCCCTGATCGTCGCCGGATGGGGCTACTTCCTTTATCAGGGCGTGATCGACCCGCTCGGCGGCATCAACACGCTCTGGCCGCTGTTCGGCATCGCGAACCAACTGCTCGCCTCGATCGCGCTCACGCTCGGCACCACGCTTCTGATCAAGGGCAAGCGCCCGCTCTACGCGATCTGCACCGCGATCCCGCTCACTTGGCTCGTCACCGTCACGATGACCGCGGGCGCGCACAAGATCTGGAACCCCGACCGCCGCATCGGCTTCCTCGCGCAGGCGGATTTCTTGAAGGAACAGCTCGCGACGGGCGCAGTCGCCGCCGAGAAAGTCAGCGAGACCGCTGTGGTGATCTTCAACAACCAGCTCGATGCAGTGATTACGGGGGCATTCATGCTGATCGTGTGGATCGTGCTGCTCGACGCGCTGCGCGTATGGCGACGCACGCTGCGCGGGCCAGGCGCCGCGAGCGTACGCGCCGTCGCGGAGGCCGCGTGATGGCGAGCTTGTTTGCGGCGCTGCGGGATTTCCTGCGCGGCTTCATTGGCGCGACGCGCTTCGCGCACGACGCAGGCGCCGTGCGCGCTGCGCTCGCAGAGCGCGCCGAGCAGCGCCGGAGTTGCTGCTGATGCGCGCGCTCATCGGCGCCGTTGCCGCCCTCGCCCTCGCGTGCGTCTCGAGCGCGCCGCCCGCGATCGGCGAGCAGCCGCCGCCCGGCGCGATCCCGTGGGAGCAAGCGCTCACGCTGATCCGCAGCGGCCGCGTGCGCATGGTGATGCAGGCGCACAGCCTCGACGTCACACTGCAAACCGCGAGCGGCGAGCACTACACCACGCGCGAGCCGAGCATCGACGCGGTGATTAGAGCCGTGCGCGAGGAAGCGCCTAACGCGGACGAGATCGCGATCGCGACGGAGTAGGGCGCGGCGCTCTCGCGCTCACGCCGCCTCGAACAGCTCGATCAAATTGCCCGACGGGTCCTCGCACAGAACCTGCTGCCCGCCCGGGCCGCGCACGATCTCATTACGGAACGTGACGCCCGCCGCGCGCAGCTCCGCAGCGAGCGCGGCGAGGTTCTCGACTTCGAGCACGATGCGATTCCAGCCCCCCGGCTCGGGCTTGCGCCCGTCGGGCATCGCTCTCGCTGCGGACGAGAGCGGCCCCGCGAGCCAGAGCGACGAGTCTCCCCGCGCGACGATCGCCATAGCGGGGCCGAACTGCTCTTCGAGCGTGAAGCCGAACCGCTGGGTGTAGAACGCGATGGCGGCGTCTACGTCGCGAACGAGATAACGGAACGAGGCCACTAGGAACTCCTCGCGCGCACCCGCTCAGAGCGGGTGGCACTCGATCACAACAGCGTCCCGCTGAGCAGCACGGTCGCGACGCTGAAGTAGATCACCAGCCCAGTCACATCCACGAGCGTCGCGACGAACGGCGCGGAGGCGCTCGCGGGGTCGAAGCCGAAGCGGCGCAGCACGAACGGCAGCATCGCGCCGGCGGTCGCGCCCCACATCACGATCCACACCAGCGAGAGCGAGACGGTCGCGCCCAGCAGCACGAAATGCGGGCCAAAGGTTTCGGCGGCGCCGGGTAGGAGCGTGACGCGCGCGAGGCCAATGCCGCCGAGCACGATGCCCAGTAACAGGCCGATCACGATCTCGCGCCGCAGCACACGCCACCAATCGCGCAGGTGCACTTCCTCCATCGCCATCGCACGGATCACGAGCGTGCTGGCCTGCGAGCCCGAGTTGCGCCCGCTCGAGATCACGAGCGGGATGAAGAGCGCGAGCACGACGGCGCGCGCGAGTTCGTCCGAGAAGTGGCTCATCGCTGCGGTCGTCAGGAACTGGCCGACAAACAGCACCGTGAGCCAGACGGCGCGTTTGCGGACGAGTTCGAGGATGCCAGTTTCG
>JANNDT010000452.1:0-11242 GCA_031387905.1 Deltaproteobacteria bacterium | reverse complement strand
ACGGCGCCTTCGGCATGCCGACCACGGTGAACAACGTCGAGACCTTCAGCCACGTCCCGCACATCATCAAGAACGGCAAAGACTGGTTCCGCAGCATGGGCACCGAGAAAAGTCCCGGCACCACGATCTTCGGCGTCTCGGGCCACGTTGTTAGGCCGGGGCTCTACGAGCTGCCGCTCGGTACCAAGCTCGACGAAATCATCTTCGAGCACGCCGGCGGCGTGCAGGGCGGTAAGAAAGTCAAAGGCGTGATCCCCGGCGGCATGTCGATGCCGATCCTGCCCGCCGGCCAGCTCGACGTGCCGATGGCGAACGAGTTCCTGCGCGAGCGCAAATCGATGCTCGGCACCGGCGGCATCATGGTGATGGACGAGGACACCTGCATGGTGCGCGTCGCCTGCGTGATCTCGTGGTTCTTCCGCGACGAATCCTGCGGCCAGTGCACGCAGTGCCGCGAAGGCACGGGCTGGATGAACAAGATCGTGAACCGCATCGAGCGCGGCGCGGGCTCGCCGGAAGATCTCGAAGTGCTGCTCGACGTCGCCGGCAAGATGGAAGGCGCCACGATCTGCGCGTTCTCCGACGCCGCGGCCTGGCCGATCCAAGGCTTGTTACGGCATTTCCGCGGTGACTTCGAAGCGCATGTGCGCGAGAAGAAGTGTCCCTTCCCCGCGAGCTTCGAGCTTTAACCGATGGCGAACATCACGATCGACGGCGTGCAGTACGAAGTGGCGGACGGGCGCACGATTCTGCAGGCGCTCGACGACCTCGGCTTGTTGATGAATGGCGTCGACGTGCCGCACTACTGCTGGCACCCGAAGCTCTCGATCGACGGCTCGTGCCGCCTCTGCCAAGTCGAAGTGAAGGGCCAGCCGAAGCTGCAGATCGCATGCAACACGACGGTCGCGAACGGCATGGAGATCACCACCGCGAACGAGCGCGTGAAGCAGGCGCGCGAAGGCGTGATGGAACTGCTGCTCGTCAACCACCCGCTCGATTGCCCGATCTGCGACCAGGCCGGCGAGTGCAAGCTGCAGGACTACGCCTATGAATACGGCGTCACGCATGCGCGCACCAAGGAGCCGCGGCGCGCGCTCGCGAAGCGCGTCGATCTCGGGCCGACCATCACCTTCGACCAGGAGCGCTGCATCCTGTGCCGCCGCTGCGTGCGCTTCACGCGCGAGATCTCGAAGACCGGCGAACTCACGGTCAACGGGCGCGGCGATCGGTCGGTAATCGAGACCTTCCCCGGCTCCCCGCTCGACAATGATTATTCGATGAACGTCGCCGACATCTGCCCGGTCGGCGCGCTCACCACCAAAGACTTCCGCTTCAAGATCCGCGTGTGGTTCCTCGAGGACCAGGCTGGCGTGTGCACGGGCTGCAGCAACGGCTGCAACGTGCACCTCGGCGTCGCGAATAATCGTGTCTACCGCTACGTGCCGCGCCGCAACGACGCAGTCAACGACACCTGGATGTGCGACGAAGGGCGGATGTCGTACAAGCGCATCGGCGCTGCGGACCGCATCACGGAAGCGGCGGTGCGCAGCGCGAGTGGCGGCCTCGCCTCCGCGAAGTTCGACGCCGCAGTCGGCGCGGCGGCCGCGAAACTGCGCGCCGCTACCAGCGCGGGCCCCGGTGTAGTCGCCGCGCTCGCGTCCGCGCACGCGACCAACGAGGATTTGTTCGTGCTGCGCCGCTTCTGCGAAGCGCTCGGCACCGAGACGATGGGCGTGGCGGTGCCGACCGGCCGCGCCGACGAGCTGCTGATCAAGGCCGAGAAGGCCGCGAACGGCGCGGGCGCGCGCGCGCTCGGCTTCAAGGACGCGCAGGCCGTCGCGGATCGCGTGAAGGCCGGGGCGGTGCGGGCGCTGATCGTGCTCGGCAGCGATGCGCTCGCGGCCCTCGGCGGCGAAACCGCGCTCGCGGGTCTCGACTGCGTGATCCTGCTCGATACGCACCACTCCGCACTCGAACGCGCAGCCCACGTCGTGTTCCCGGCACGCGTTGCAGCCGAGAAGCACGGCACGCTCACGAACCACGCCGGCCGAGTGCAGCGCGTGACGCCCGCGATCGAGCCGGCTTTCGACGCTCACGCCGAGGGCGAGATCCTGACGCGCATCGGCCAGGCGCTCGGCCTAACAGGCTTCGCGCCCGGCACCCGCTACGACGCGCGCGAAGTGTCGAGACTCATGGGCGAAGCCGTGCCGGCGTTCGCGGGCCGCGATTTCGATTCCGTCGGCGACGAAGGCCTGCCGCTCGCCGGCGCGGGAGCGCGCTGAGTGGAGCTGCAAGTCGTTTTCAAGCTGCTCTTCATCGTGCTGGTGATCATGGCGGCGTTCCTGCCCCTGATTACTTGGGTCGAGCGCAAGCAGAGCGCGGTGATGCAGGACCGCATCGGCGCCAACCGTGCCGACGTGCTGGGGATTACGGCGCTCGGCCTGCTGCACCCCGCCGCCGACGTCTTGAAGTTGCTCACGAAGGAAGACGTCGTCCCCGCTGGCGCGAACCGCTGGATCCATCAGCTCGCACCGATCCTCGCGCTGGTGCCCGCAATCATCACGCTCGCGGTCATTCCCTACGGCGGCATCTACCAGTTCGACGGTTGGCAACTGAACCTGGTCGTCTCCGACATCGATTGGGGAATGCTCTACGTGTTCGCGGTCGGCTCGATCGCGACCTACGGCGCCGTAATGGCTGGCTGGGCGAGCAACTCGAACTGGGGCCTGCTCGGCTCGATGCGCGCCTCGGCGCAGATGATCTCTTACGAAGTCACGATGGGCCTCTCGCTCGTCGGCCTGTTCATGTGCTTCAACACGCTGAAGCTCACCGACATCTCGCTCGCGCAGGACACCAGCTTCCGCTTGTTGGGTTTCCTGGAACACTTCGGCCTGGTCGCACAGCTGCCGAGTGTTCTGAACTACGTGACGCTCCCGCAGTGGGGCCTGTTTCTACAGCCGGTCGGTTTCATCTTGTTCCTGACGTGCATCATGGCCGAGAACAAGCGCCCGCCCTTCGACGCGCCGGAAGGCGAGAGCGAACTCGTCGCGGGTTACCACATGGAATATTCAGGAATGCGCTTCGGCCTGTTCTACACGGCCGAGTTCCTAGAAGTCCCCGTGATCGGCATGATCGTCACCGCGCTCTTCCTCGGCGGCTGGGCGATCCCGTGGCTCTCGCAGTCGGACATCATCGGCGGCCTAACACCGCTGCTCGGCGTCACGTTCGCGACGGTGCTGTGCATGGTCCTGCACGTCGTCTGCTTCCTGGTGAAGGTGATCGTGATGATCTGGTTGCAGATGGCGCTGCGCTGGACGCTGCCGCGCTTCCGCTACGACCAGGTGATGGACCTGTGTTGGAAGATGATCCTGCCGCTCTCGATCGCGAACGCGTTCATCACGGGCGGCGTGATCTTGTTGATGGAGCGCGGCGCATGACGCTCGGGCTCTTCTACTTCTTTGCGTTCATCGCAATCGCCGGCGCGCTCGGCATGTTGCTGAACACGAAAAACACCGTGGCAGGCGCACTCTCGCTGGTCGCGACGATGATTTCGCTCGGCGCGATCTACGTGTTGCTCGACGCGTACCTAATTGGCGTGCTGCAGATCATGGTCTACGCCGGCGCGATCCTCGTGCTGTTCCTGTTCGTGGTGATGCTGCTGAACTTGCGCAACGACGACTTCGGCGCCGTGGGCAAGCTGAAGCCCGTCGTCGCGACGCTCGCTGCGATCGCGCTCGGCGCCGGCTTCCTGTCATTGCTGCCGGGCGAGTTCGGCCCGCCCCAAGAAGTCGCCGCGGGCTTCGGCGGCTATCGCGCAGTCGGCGCGGAGCTGTTCACGGATTACTTGCTCGCCTTCGAGGTCACCTCGCTGCTCTTGCTCTCGGCAATGATCGGCGCCGTGATCCTCGCCAAGCGGAAGATCGACTGACCATGATTCCCATCACTCACGCAGTCGCGCTCTCCGGGATCCTGTTCCTGCTCGGCGTGCTCGGCGCACTCACCCGCCGCAACCTGATCGCGATCCTGATGTCGATCGAGCTGATGCTGAACGCGGTGAACCTCGCGCTGGTCGCGTTCTCGCGGCAGTGGGGCAATCACTCGGGGCAGCTCTTCGTGCTGATGGTGATCGTGGTCGCCGCAGCGGAAGTCGCAGTCGGCCTCGGCATCGTGCTCTCGCTGTTCCGCAACCGCGAGTCCGTGAACGTCGATGACGCGAGCCTCCTCAAATGGTAGACGCGACCCCTAACACGCTGATCCGCTGGGTCCCGCTGCTGCCGTTGATCGGCGCAGTCGTACACGGTGTGCTGCTCGCTCTCGTACGCAAGCCGCTCAACCGCGCGCTCACGATCGCGCTCTCGTGCGGCACTGTGATCGCCGCGTTCGTGATCTCGCTGTTGCTCGTGAACGACCTCACGATGCTGGCCGCCGATGCGCGCGTGATGACCGATTCGCTCTACGCGAGTTCGTGGATCGGCACCGCGAACTTCAGCGCCGACGCCGCGTTCCTGCTCGATCCGCTCTCGGCCGTGATGATCCTCGTCGTCACCGGCGTCGGTTCGCTCATCCACATTTACTCGATCGGGTACATGGATGACGACCACCGCGACGACCGCGGCTTCGCGCGCTTCTTCTGTTACATGAACCTGTTCACGTTCTCGATGCTGATGCTGGTGCTCGGCGACAACCTGCTCTTGATGTTCCTCGGCTGGGAAGGCGTCGGCGTCTGCTCCTACCTGCTGATCGGTTTCTGGTATTCGGACAAGTGGAACGCTTATTGCGGAAGCAAGGCGTTCATCGTGAACCGCATCGGCGACTTCGGCTTCCTGCTCGGGCTGTTCCTGCTGTTCTGGTCGCTCGCGGATGTGGGCCACTCGGCAATCGCCTTTCGCGACATCCAGGCCGCGTTCCCGGCGATCGCGGAGCAGACCGTCACGCTGCCGCAGTGGCTGAGCTTCCTGCCGGGCTTCCCAGAATGGAAGCTCGCCACTCTAATTGGCCTGTGCTTCTTCGTCGGCGCCGCCGGGAAGTCCGCGCAGATGCCGCTCTACGTATGGCTGCCCGACGCGATGGCGGGCCCGACGCCGGTTTCGGCGTTGATTCACGCTGCGACCATGGTGACGGCGGGCGTCTACATGGTCTCGCGCATGAGCTTCGTCTACGCGGCGGCGCCTGGCGCGTCGGCGTTCATTGCGTGGACAGGCGCGATCACGGCGTTGTTCGCGGCGACCATTGCGATTGCGCAGACCGACATCAAGAAAGTGCTCGCGTACTCCACTGTCTCGCAGCTCGGCTTCATGTTCCTCGCCGCCGGCTGCGGCGCCTTCGGTGCGGCGATGTTCCACGTCGTCACGCACGCGTTCTTCAAGGCGCTGCTCTTCCTCGCCGCGGGCAGCGTGATCCTCGCGATGCACCACGAACAGGACACGGACAAGATGGGCGGCCTGCGCAAGCTGCTGCCGATCACGCACAAGGTCTTCATGTTCGGCGTGCTCGCGATCGCGGGCTTCCCGTTCATGGCCGGCTTCTTCTCGAAGGACGAGATCCTGCTCGCCGCCAAGCTCTCGCATGTGCCTGGCCACGAGGCGCTCTACGCAATCGCCCTCGGCACTGCAGGCATTACGGCTTTCTACATGGCGCGGCTCTACTTCCGCACGTTCCTCGGCGAGAGCCGTGCGAGCGCGCAGGTTCGCTCGCACATCCATGAGCCGGCGAACACCGTTACGTATCCGCTGATCGTGCTGGCGCTGCTCTCGATCTTCGGCGGCTTCATCGGCCCCGCTGCCGCGCTGAACCCAGTGAAGGGCCTGCTCGGGATCTCGGACGAGAACAGCAACAGCTTCGCGAACTTCCTCGCGCCGGTTCTCGCGAACGCGCACCACGAAGTCGATCATTGGACTGAACAGCAGCTCGCGCTCGTGTCGGTTGCGGTCGCCGGCATTGGCGCACTGCTCGCGCTCTGGATGTACGTGCTCAAGCCCGGTGTGCCCGTCGCGATCCGCAAATCCCTCGGCGTCGTCCACACGCTCGTCGTCAACAAGTACTACGTCGTTGAACTCTACGACCGCGTCCTCGTGCGCCCGCTGGTCGCAATTTCCGACCGCGTGCTCTACCGCTTCATCGACGCCGGCCTAATCGATGGCGTGCTCGTGAACGGTTCGGCGGCGACGGTGCGCGGCATCACGAACGGCCTGCTCAAGTACGCGCAGTCCGGCTTCGCACAGAGCTACCTCGGCTGGATGGCGCTCGGCGGCGCGGCGCTGGTCGTCTACCTCGCGACGAGGGCGGCCTGATGTTCGACGGGCACCTCGTCACCGTCATCTCGTTCCTGCCGCTCGGCGCGGCGCTCACGCTGGTAGTTCTGAACCAGGCCGCGCGCGCGGCCGGCAGCGAACTCTCTGGCGCGGTTTGGAAGAGCGCCGGCCTCGTCGCGAGCCTCGTGACTCTCGCGATCTCGCTATCGCTCTGGTGCGGCTACGACGCGACGCGCCCCGAGGTTCAGTTCGTCGAGCACGTACCGTGGCTCGCCGAGTGGGGCGTGAACTACTTCGTCGGCATCGACGGCATCAGCTTGTTGCTGATCCTGCTGACGACGTTCCTGCAGCCGATCGTGCTGATCGCCTCCTGGAACGACATCCAACACAGCCTCAAGTCCTACGTGTTCTTCATGCTCGCGCTCGAGACGGGCATGATCGCCACCTTCGCCGCGTTGAACCTCTTCCAGTTCTACTTGTTCTGGGAACTGATGCTGATCCCGATGTACTTCATCATCGGGATCTGGGGCGGCCCACGGCGCGTGTACGCCGCGATCAAGTTCTTCTTGTTCACGATGTCCGGCTCGCTGCTCATGCTGGTGGCGATGCTCGTCGTGTATCGCCTGCACTTCGCGCAGTTCGGCGTGCTCACGCTCGACCTCGTCGCGCCGCCGGGCACCACGCTGCCGGGCCTGCTCGACACAGTCATTCCCGAGAGCGCCGCGGTTTGGTGGCAGACACAGCCATGGCTGTTCGCGGCGTTCGCGCTCGCCTTCGGCATCAAGGTTCCGGTGTTCCCGTTCCACACCTGGTTGCCGGACGCGCACGTCGAAGCGCCCACTGCGGGTTCCGTAATTCTTGCCGGCGTGCTCCTCAAGATGGGCACGTATGGCTTTGTGCGCTTCGCGCTGCCGCTCTTTCCCGGCGCCGCCGTGGAGTTCGCGCCGCTCATCTTCGGCCTCGGCCTCGCCGGCATTCTTTACGGCGCTCTGGTCGCGATGGTGCAGAAGGACATCAAGAAGCTGGTCGCGTATTCGTCGGTCGCGCACCTCGGCTTCGTGATGCTCGGGATCTTCGCGCTGAACGACGAAGGCCTGAAGGGCTCCATCTTGCAGATGGTGAACCACGGGCTCTCGACCGGCGCGCTCTTCCTCCTCGTCGGCATGCTCTACGAGCGCCGCCACACCCGCGAGATCAGCGCGTTCGGCGGCATCGCGAAGCCGATGCCTGTGTACGCGGCGCTGTTTGGCATCGTCACGATGTCGAGCATCGGGCTGCCGGGGCTGAACGGCTTCGTCGGCGAGTTCCTGATTCTGTTAGGCACATTCCGCGCGAGCCCCTGGGTCGCTTCGGCCGCCACTCTCGGCGTCGTGCTCGCCGCGGTCTACATGCTGTGGATGTATCGCCGCGTCGTGTTCGGCCCAGTGGAAGTCCCTGAGAACCGCGGCCTGATCGATCTCGACCTGCGCGAGAAGTGCGTGATTGCGGCGATGATCATTCCGATCATTTGGATCGGCGTTTACCCGCAGCCGCTGCTCACGCGGCTCTCCGCGCCGGTCGGCGAGATCCTGCGCGTGATGGAGGCGAAGCGCGCGCAGCCGGCGGACGCCGCGGCGAGCGCGCCGCCGCTCGTGCTGCAAGCGGGCATTACGGAGCCGCGGCGATGATCCCCGCACCCACGCTCGATCTCGGCGCCGCGCTACCGCTCTTCCTGATCGCGGGTGGCGCGTTCCTCGTGCTCGCGCTCGACCTGTTGTTGGGCGCACGCGAGGGCGAGGCGCCGAAGTACGCGAAGAGCACGCGCCTGATGTTCGCGTCGTGCACTGTACTCGGCGTCGTGATCTGGGCGGCGGCTTCGGCGTTCAGCGCCGGGCTCACGCGCGAGTTCAGCCCCGATCACCCGATGTTCCAGCTCGACCGCCTCGCCAGCTTCGGCATCGTGGTGGTCAGCCTCGGCACGCTGCTCTCGCTGCTGCTCTCGCCTTATTATTTGAAAGAGATCGGCGTTCAGCACGGCGAGTACTACGCGCTCACTCTGCTCGCGACGAGCGGCATGATTCTGCTGGTGGGCTCCGTCGATCTCGTGAGCGCCTTCCTCGGCGTCGAGCTGCTCAGCATTCCAATCTACGTGCTGGCGGGATTCGACCGCCGCAAGTTGCGCAGCAACGAAGCCGCGCTGAAGTATTTCCTCGCGGGCGCGTTCGCGAGTGCGCTGCTGCTGTACGGCATGGCGCTCGTTTACGGCGCTACCGGCGACACCAGTTACGCCGGCATTCGCGAGGCCTTCGACGGCACCGATCCGCTCGGCGTGATCGGCCTCGGACTCATCTTGGTCGGCTTCACGTTCAAGATCTCCGCAGTGCCGTTCCACCAATGGACGCCCGACGTCTACGAGGGCGCGCCGGCATCCGTCACCGCCTATATGTCGGTGACGGTGAAGGCCGCGGCGTTCGTCGCGCAGGTGCGTCTCGCGCAGGCCACCTTCAGTCCGCTCGAAGGCCCGCTGACCGATGTGCTCTGGGTGCTGGCTGCCGCCACGATGATCGTCGGCAATCTGATGGCCGTGATTCAGGAGAACGTGAAGCGCATGCTCGCGTACTCGAGCGTCGCGCACGCGGGCTACCTGCTCGTCGGCCTCGTCGCGTCGTCCCCCGGCGCGTACAGCGATGCGTATTCCGCCGTCCTCTTCTACCTGGTGGCGTATCTGTTCCTGAACCTCGGCGCCTTCGGCGTGGTCGTCGCGCTCACCCACCGCGGCCACGATGCCGACCGCTTCGAGGAGTACGCCGGGCTCGCGAAGCGCCGCCCCGCGCTCGCGGCCCTAATGACCCTGTTTCTGATCGGCCTTGCTGGCATCCCCGGCACCGCCGGTTTCGTCGCGAAGTTCCGCATCTTCATGGCTGCGGTACAGCAGGGCTACGTCTCGCTGGTCGTGATCGCGGTGCTGACGACCCTCGTCTCCGTTTATTACTACCTGCGCCTGCCCGTGCTCATGTACATGCGCGAGCCCGGCGACGCCGCCGGCCGCTTGCGCCTCTCCGTCGGCGAGTTCATCGCCCTCGCCATCTGCGCGACCGCCGTGATCGTGCTCGGCATCCTGCCTAACAACGGCCCCGAGAGCCTGCTGCCCTGGCTGCGCGCCTTCGACTGGACCCGCGAAGCCACCGCCGCGCTTCCCTGAACCGCGTAAGTCCCCAAACTGGGGACGTTCATACTGGTTGGTTACTTGCGGGGACACTCTTGCCCCGCCTGTCGACGCTGTTCACTGGACGCTAAGTTGCGGCAGCTCACCTCGCCTCGGTCCCTGAGGCACTCCGCATGCCCCGCATGCCCCGTCGCGACGCCCCTGGCGTCCTCCACCATGTAATGCTTCGCGGCGTCGGCCAGTGCGACATCTTTCGCGACGACATCGATCGCGCGAATTTCCTCGACCGCCTCCGCATCGTATTGCGGGATTGCGATCTGGCGCTCCTCGCGTTCGCGTTCATGTCGAATCACGTGCACCTGGTCCTGCGCACCGGCTCGATTCCGCTCGCTCGGGCGATGGCGCGTATCGACACGGGGCACGCGCTCTACTTCAACCGACGTCATCAGCGAGTGGGTCATCTCTTCCAGAATCGATACAAGGCCGCCCAGATCGAGGACGACGCTCACCTGCGCAACGCGATCCGGTACGTGCATGCGAATCCGCTGGAGGCTCGGCTGGTCGGAAGCCTCGCTGCGCTCGAAGTGTTTCCATGGACAGGGCACGCGATCCTAGCCGGGGCGTGCCAGTCGGACTTTCTCGACGTGCGGGCCGCGCTCGCCCCGTTCGGCGACTCGCTGGCGAGCGCTCGACTCGCGCTGCGCGAGTTCATGCGCGAATGGATGGCTCCGCTGCCGCTTGCGCCGGAGCCCTCGCCGGCAGCGCTCCGGTTGCCGCAACTCGAAGTCGAACTCACGCAGGTTGCGATTGAGTTTGGGGTGAATCCACGCGACATCGCGGCGGGATCGCGTCGCAGAGAGGTCAGCCGGGCCCGGGCCGAACTCGCGCGCCGCGCGATCTCGGTGCACCGGCTTCCAGCACGCGAAGTGGCGCTATGGCTTGGCGTGACGCACCCCGCAGTGCTGCGCGGTGCAGCGCGCGCTGCCCGCGATCGTCGCGCAAGAGTGTCCCCGTAAGTAACCAAGAAGTATGAACGTCCCCGGTTTGGTTACTTCAGTTTGCGCTTCAGCACGCGCACTTCGCCGCGGCGGACGGTGAGGTGGTCGGTGTCGAAGAGTTCCATTAGCGGCACGGCGAACTTGCGGGTGGTGCCGATTAGGTCCTTGTAGGCGGCGGTGCCGATTTCGCCGTGTGCCTCGAGGTGGGCCACGAGCTTCGCGCGCACTTCCTCGATCACGCGCGCGTCGAACCAGAGATCGCCCGGCGCGCGCACCAGGGCGCCCGCGCGCTCGAGGTGCGCGAGCACTTCGCGCAGCGTCGCAGCGTCTGCGGCCAGTGCGCTCTCCAGCTCGCGCAGCGTGCGCGGCTCGAGGCGCGCAGTGCTCGCGCTTTCTCGCACGCGTGTCGCGAGCGCTTCCTCACGCGCGGAGAGCCGCGGCGCAAACGCGGCGCTGCGCACGAGATCCTCTGCCAGCGCGATCTCGCCGCGGCCCGCAAGCGCGGCGAGTGCGCGCTCG
Organism: Deltaproteobacteria bacterium; assembly: GCA_031387905.1. GTDB lineage: Bacteria > Myxococcota_A > UBA9160 > UBA9160 > UBA6930 > VGRF01. The sequence continues at coordinate 329 of JANNDT010000452.1, read as the reverse complement.
AAAAGCGCGAGCGGCGCGTTATCAGGCAGCACTCCGCGCAGCGCGCCCTTGGGCATGCCGGGCTTGATCGGGTTCGCGGCGTGGAACTCACCCAGCGCTTCCAGGATCCGCCGCTCCGCCTCGGCGACTGCGGCGCTTGCGACATAACAGCCATCGCCGATGAAAGCGATCTCGCCGCGTTTCTCGCCGCCAGCGAGCGCGATATCGAGTTCCGCACTCGGCAGGCCAGTCTGCTGCACCAGCGCGGCGCGCGAGATGCCGGCGAGCCCCGCTCGCACGACGCGCAGCGCGACGCTGTCCTCTGCGTTCCCGCGCGCGAGCAGCGCGAG
>JANNDT010000500.1:0-3355 GCA_031387905.1 Deltaproteobacteria bacterium | reverse complement strand
GCCGCTCGTCGCGCCGCCCGCGCTGCGTTTGATAACGCGGGATAACGTCCTTCACGTAGCTCGTGAGCAAGTGCCCGAAGTGGGGCAGCCCGTTCGCGAACGGCGGCCCGTCGTAGAAGACGAACTCGTTCGCGCCGTTCGCACCCGCCGGGCGGTCCTCGACCGAGCGCTCGAACGTGTGCTCCTTGCGCCAGCGCTCGGCCACTCGCGCTTCGATCTCAGGGAAGTTCGCCTGCGCGGGCACGACGGGATAAGGCAGAGCGTTGGCAGCGCGGTCGTTCATAGGCGTACGAAATTAGGGGTCTTGCGCGGGGTTCGCCGCGCGCGCGGGATCAGCTCGCCGGTTGCATCGCGGCCGTCTCCGCCGCGATCGCGGCCTTCACTGCCGGCCGCGCCTGGATCCGCTCGATGTAAGCGCCGAGGGCGGGATGCGCCGCCAGGTTCGCGCCCACCCTCTGGCAGACCATGAGCGCCCACGTCAGGTAGGCGTCGGCGATCGTGAAGCGATCCGTCGCGATGAACGTGCGGCCCTGCAGCTGGGAGGCCACGTAGGCGAGCTTCTTGTCGAGCAGGCCGCGCGCCCATGCCTTGGCCTCCGGCGGCGCATCGGGCGTGAACATCACCGCGAAGCATCCCTTGTGGAGCTCGGTGCCGACGTAGTTGATCCACTCGAGCACGCGGTATCGCTCGCGCGCTCCCGGAGCCGGGAGGAGCCCCGCTGCGGGTTCGCGGTCCGCGAGGAATTGGAGGACCGCCGGACCCTCGGTGAGGATCTCGCCGTCATCGAGACGCAGCGCGGGGACCTGGCCCTTCGGCGAAATCGCGAAAAAATCTGCGCCGTCCGCGGTGCGCTTGGTGGAGAGCGTGACGGCGGTGAAGCCGAGCTGAATGCCTGCCTCGCGGGCGGTGATGTGGCTGGCGAGCGAACAGGCGAAGGGCGAGAAATAGAGTTCCATCGGGGCCTCCTTGGGAACTGGCTGTTTATGGACCGGACGGTGAATTAAGGAATCGAATGCTGTCAACCCCGAAAACAGCGCGGGCGCGAACACGCGGCCGACCGCCGGAGTTCGACCGTGCGGTCGCGCTCGACGCCGCGCTCGAGACGTTCTGGCTGCGCGGGTTCAAGGGCGCTTCGCTCGACGATCTGACCTCGGCGATGGATCTCAACCGCGCGAGCCTGTACTGCGCCTTCGGCAACAAGGCGAACCTCTACTCCGCGAGCGTCGATCACTACATCGCGACCATCGGGCAGACGTACCTCGCGCCACTCTTCGCGAACGCGTCGATCGCCGCGGCGTTCGAAGGCTTTTACGAAGCCGTGATCGACGGCGTCACGGGGAAGCACGGGTCGCGCGGCTGCATCGTCGCGTGCACGCTGCCTGCGGAAGCCGGCGTCTCGACGACCGCGCGCGACCATCTCGCCGCGGTGCTCGCGCAGCTGGACGCTGCGCTGCTCGCGCGGCTCACCGCCGCGCAACGAGCTGGCGAGATTCCGAGCACGCGCGACGTGCGCGTACTCGCGCAAGTCGCGACGAGCGGAATGCTCGCGCTCTCGATTCGCGCGAGAGCTGGCGCCACGCGGCCGAGGCTGCGCGAGCTCGCCCGCGAGTTCGTTGGGTTCATCGCAGGCGCGTGACGCGCTGCGTTTGCTGTGCCCCAACGAGGTCGACGGATTCTGACGAGCGGCGCGATAAAGTCGCCCGCACTTCGGGAGCAACTCATGCGCGCAGCCGTCATGCGATCGGGCCGAATCGTCGCGGCCGAGGTGCCCGAGCCGGTGCCCGGACCCGGGCAGGTGCTCGTGAAGACGCTCGCCTGCGGCATCTGCGGCTCGGACTTGCACGCTCTCGCGCACGGCGAGCAGATGTCGCGCGTCTCGCGCGAGATCGACGCCTGGGCGTTCGTGATGGATCTCTCGCGCGACGTCGTGATGGGCCACGAGTTCAGCGCGGAGATCCTCGATTTCGGTCCAGGCTGCGAGCGCAAGCTGAAACGCGGCGACCGCGTTTGCTCGATGCCGATGGTGCCGATCGGCGAGCGCATCGCGGGCGTCGGCTACTCGAACGAGTTTCCGGGCGGCTTCGGCGAGCGCATGCTGTTAGGCGAGCGCTGGCTTCAGCGCGTGCCGGATTCGCTGCCGAGCGAGGTGGCTGCCCTCACCGAACCGCTCGCGGTGGCGGAACATGCGGTCGCGAAGGCGGGGCTCGGCAACGGCGAAGCGCCGGTCGTGATCGGCTGCGGGCCAGTCGGGCTCGCCGTAATTGCTGCGCTCGCGCGGCGGCGCATCGAGCCGATCATCGCGTCGGACTTGTCGCCAATCCGCCGCGCGCAGGCCGCGAAACTCGGCGCGCACGCGGTCGTCGATCCGCGCAGCGAATCGCCGATGGAGCGCTTCGCGAAGGAAGCTGGCGCGAGGCAAGCCGTGCTGTTCGAGTGCGTCGGCGTGCCGGGCATGCTCACGCAGCTGATGAAACAGGCGCCGCGCGGCGGTCGCATCATCGTGGTGGGCGTTTGCCTCGAAGAGGATCGCATTCAGCCGCTGGTGCCGATCTCGAAGGAGCTGAACCTGCAGTTCGTGCTCGGCTACACGAACGAAGAGTTCACGGCGACGCTGCACGCGCTCGCGGAGGGCGAGTTCGACGCGAGTGCATTCATTACGGGGCGCGTCGGCGTCGATGGCGTCGCGGGCGCGTTCGAGACGCTCGGTGCGCCAGACAAGCACGTGAAGGTATTAGTGGAGCCGTGGCGCAGCGGCGTGCTCGGCTGACGGCATGCCCGAGCTACCCGAAGTCGAGGTGACGCGTCGGCGCATCGCGCCGGTGCTGGTGGGCCGCACCCTCGCGCGCGTGCGCACGACGAAGCCGTCGTATTTTTTTATCACGCCGCCCGAGCAGCTGAAGCGAGGGCTCGAGGGCCGCACGGTGAGAGCGCTCGCGCGGCGCGGGAAGTATCTGCTCGCGGAGCTCGACGGCGGCGCGCAGCTGTTATTGCACCTCGGCATGACCGGCCAGCTGTTCTCGAGCGACGCGACGAGCGTGCGGCTGCTATCTGCGGCTGCGCGCGCGTCGCTAGCGCCCGACGAGCAGCGCCGTTTCGAGCCCGATCTGCACACGCACCTCCAGTTCTCGTTTGCAGATGACGGCCCGCGAGTCTTCTTTCGCGACGTGCGCAAGTTCGGGAAGGTGCAGCTACTCGCGCCAGGTGAGCGCTCGGAGCGGCTCGCGAGACTCGGTGTCGATGCGCTCGAACTTTCGGCCGATGCGCTGTTCGAATCCACGCGCGGCCGCGGCGTCGCGATCAAGAGTCTGCTGCTCGACCAAGCGGTGATCGCCGGCGCGGGCAACATCTACGCGGA
>JANNDT010000477.1:0-5518 GCA_031387905.1 Deltaproteobacteria bacterium | reverse complement strand
GTCGGCGCTGAGCGCTACGCGAACCCGCTGAACGCCGTGCGCGAAGTGCTGATCGCGGACTCGGCCCGCTTGCAGCGCACTGGCTCGCGCGAACTCTTCGCCTTGCGCGGTGAGGCCATGCCGGTGCTTCGGTTGCGCGATGAGTTCGCGGTGACGAGCGGCGAAGCCGTAGCAAAGCCGTTCGCGGTGGTGCTCGGTCTTGGTGATGCGCGTCTCGCGCTGCTCGTCGATCGCCTCGAGGGCCAGCGTGACGCCGTGATCAAGCCGATCTGTGGCCCCGTGCAAAACGTGCGCGGAATTGCCGGTGCGACGGAGCTGGGCGAGCAGAGCGCGGTGCTCGTGCTGGATATCGCGGCGCTTGTGACGAGCGCGCTGCGCGCGGAGGCTGCATGAGCGACGCCGCTCGCGCTTGGGATGTGCTCGCGCGCGCCGCTGCAACGCGCGCGGCCGTGGTCGCGGACGTGCGCGCGCTGCGCGAGCTGCTCGTGTTCTCGATCGACGGCGCCCCCTATGCGCTGCCGATCGAGCGCATTCGCGAGATCGTCCGGCCGCGCAAGCTGACCGCGGTGCCGCACGTACCGAGCGCCGTGCTCGGCGTGATCTCGCTGCGCGGCGAAATCGTGCAGGTAGTCGACACGCGCCTGCGCCTCGGCCTCGCGGCCGTCGCTAGCGCGCGCGCGAGCCGCGTGATCGTGCTGAACGGCGAGCAGAGCAGCGTGACGGGACTCCTCGTGGACGCGGTGCACGAGGTGTTGCGCGTGGACGAGGGCGCGCTCTTGCCGCCTACCCACGCGGCTGGCGGACTGATTACGGGGCTAGCGCCGCGCGGCGACGGCTTCGTCAGCATGATTTCTCCCGAGCATCTGATGGCACTCGATGCAGCTGCAGCCTGATCCCACGCCGGCGGCTCACGCCGACATCGAGCTCGCCTGCTTCGACGTGGGTGGCGTGACGCTCGCCATCGACGTGGCGCGAGTGCGCGAGGTCGCGCGCTGTCCGGTCATTACGCCGCTGCCGCAAGCGCCGAGCTTGATCGAAGGCGTGATCGATCTGCGCGGGCGCGTGATACCGGTGATCGACCTCGGCCGCGCGCTGCAGGGCGCGCCGCGCGTGGACGATCCGCTGGCGCGCGTGGTCGTGATCGAACTCGACGGCCTGCTGTTCGGGCTGCGCGTCGGCAGCGTCGCCGACGTGCTCACGCTTTCCAGCGCGGCGCTCGAAGAACCGCCCGCGCTCGTGACCCACGCGGGCTACGAGGCTGTGCGCGCCGTCGTGCGCCGCGACAACGACACACCGGTCCTGGTGATCTCCCTCGAGCACCTGCTCGAACGGATCTACCGCTCGGCGCGTGGCCAGGAGAACGCAGCGTGATGGAGCGACCGCCCATCGCCGACGGCCGCAGCTTCCGCAATAAGTACACGGCGTGGGCCTCGACGCCGGGTTCGCTCGGAGCGCTGCTGATCGTTGGCTACTTCGCTGCGGTGCTAGATCTCGGCGCCGAGGGTTGGCGCACGTTCGGCTATGGCATTCTCGCACTGCTCGTAGCCGCCGTGCCTTACGGCCAGTGGATGCAGCGTCGCGTCGAGCGAGACATCGTGGGCGCGCTCGATCGCATCGCTGCGGGCTCGCACAGCCGCGAGGACTTGATTCGCGGTTATGTCGCGGCTCGCAAGTTGCCGCAGGCGGGCATGCGGATCCAGATCTCCAATTACTTGTTCGCCGCGCTCTATTGCCCGCTCTGGATGAAGTTCTTCATTCCGGACGTGGGCGTGTTCACGCTGGTGGTGATCTCGGTCGGTGCGCTCACGGGCGGCGCGGCGTGCGTTCCATTCTGCCTGTGGGCCATGCAGCGTTTCGTCGCGCCCACGCGCGATTACTTCGCGGCGCAGCTCACGCCAACGGAGCGCGCAGAGCACGCGTCGCCGGCCTCACTCGCGGCAAAGCTCGCGTGGCCGGTCGCGGCGACCTCGGTCGCAACGGTCACGTTCCTCGCGCTGCTCGTTTACTCGGTTGCGATTGGCCTGCTCGAGCAGAGCGACGAGCGCATCAAGGCCGCCTTCCTTGACAGCGCGATGCACGCCCTCGAGCGCAAGAGCGCGAAGCCGTCCGAGATTGCCGAGCGAGCACAGCGCCGCGAGGTGGCAGTCGAGATCGGCATCGTCGACGCCGACGGCGCCAAGAGCGTGCGCGGCGGAGAACTTTCGCTCTCGCCGTCGGAACTCGCCTGGATTCGCGCCGGGGTCCCGGGGCGAAATTCCAGCGTCGGACTCGACTCGCGCTCGAGCTTCGCGTGGCGCCGAATTCCGGGCGGCCGCGAACGAGCGCTCGTCGCGGTCACGCCGTTCCGCAGCTTGTTAGGCGACATTGCGAGCATCGCGTTGGTCGTGGCCGCGGTGCTCGCCAGCGTGACGGGTATCTCGATTGCAGTGGCGCTGCTCGTCGCCGCCGAGACCCGCAAAGTCGCTGATCGGCTGCGGGTGCAGGCCGAGCGCGTCGGCGCGGGCGACTTCACGGCTGGCGACGTGATCGAATCCGAGGACGAACTCGGCGCACTCGCGCACGCCTTCGCGAAAATGACCGATGCGCTCGGCAAGACCCTGAAACGCATGGCCGTGACAGCCTCGCGCCTGGATGAAGCTGCCGGCGAACTCGTCAAGATCGGCGCGGCCGTTCGCCAGGCGACCGAAGCTCAGATCCACGGCATCGAGCAAGCCAAGGTTTCGGTCGCGCTGGTGAACCGCCAGGCATCGACCATTACTTCATCTGCGCAGGGCCTGATCGGCAGTGTCGAGGAAGCGAGTAGCTCCGTGCTCGAACTTGGCGCGGCCAGCGAAGAACTGAACCAGACCACGATCGCGCTCGGTTTGCAGGTCGAGACGGTCGGCTCCTCGATCGAACAGATGGTGCGCAGCGTCGCGAACGCGAGCGAGGCGAGTGAGGCGCTGAACATCGCCGTCGTAGACACCGGTTCGTCGGTCGCCGAGATGGTGCGCTCGATGCAGTCCGTCGACGCGCACGCCGCGGAGACTGCGCGCCTCTCGACCCAGGTGATCGACCTCGCCGACGGCGGGCGCGAGCGCGTGCAGGAGACGATCCGCGGCATGGAAGTGATTCGAGACGCGAGCGACTCCGCGAATCGCGTGGTCAGCGGGCTCGCAGAGCGCATGCAGGAAATCGGCGCAATCGTCGACGTGATCGACGACGTCGCGGACGAGACGAACTTGCTCGCGCTGAACGCCGCGATCATCGCGGCGCAGGCCGGCGATCAGGGCCGGGCTTTCTCGGTCGTCGCGGACGAGATCAAGGACCTCGCCGACCGCGTGCTCGCGAACACCAAGGAAATCGGCGGGCTCATTCGCGCGGTACAGACCGAGAGCACCAGCGCCGCGGAACTGATTCGCTCGGGCGCCGATCGCGTGCAGAGCGGCGTCGACCTCTCAGCCCAGGCCGGTATCGCGCTCGAAGAGATCACCGCGGCGGCGCGCAATTCCGGCGAGCGCATCCAGGAGATCGTGCAGGCGATGCGCGAGCAGACGCGCGCGGCGACGCACGTCGAGCTGTTGATCGATGGCGTGAGCCAGCGCGTCGAGCAGATTCGCGGCGCGATGCAGGAACAGAGCCGCGGCAACGAGGTGGTGATGCGCGGTTCGCTGGTGATGCGCGACGTAGCGCAAGAGACGCAGCGCACCACGGAAGAACAGGCGCATGGCGCCGCGCGCATTCGCGACAGCATCGAGAGCGTGCGCGAGGCGGTGGATCGCATCCACGGCTCGCTGCAGCAGCAAGGCGATAGCTGCCGGAGCGCGGTCGATTCGCTCGGGGGCGTGTTCGAGCGCACGCGCACGAATGAGGAAGCAACGGACGGACTGGCGGCTGCGGCGAGCGCGCTGCAGCGGCTCGCCGAGACGTTGCGTGAAGACATGCGGAAGTTCCGAGTCGCCTGAGCGAAGGCCAGATGAATAACAAGCAGAGCGCAGCCGAACCGAGGGGCGGGAGAACCCGATGATCGCTGGATGTCCGAAATGTGGTGCGCGCTATCGCATCGACCGCGCGAAACTCACGAGCGGCGGCGTGCGGCTGCGCTGCGCGAAATGCGAAGCGGTGTTTCGCGTGCGCGCGCCCGAGGCAGCGCAGGACCTCGCCGAGCAAACGCAGCTCAGCCCGATCCCGGCGGCCCTGCGGGAAGCGCCGCCCGCGCAGGTCAAGCCGGTTGCGCAAGCCGCCGTCGCTTCCCCGCCGAAGCTCGCGCCGCCTCCGCCTGTCGCAGCGTCCACGCCGAGCGGCGATCTCGTGTTGATCGCGATTCCCGAAGCCGACGTCGCGAAGCGGCTCGCGGACACGCTCGCCGCACGCGGGCTGCGCAGCGTGATCGTGCATGACGGCGTCGAGGCGGTGCTCGAGATTCAGCGCAAGCTGCCGAAAGCCGCGATCGTCGCGGCGCATCTGCCCAAAATGTTCGGCTTCCAGATCTGCGAGCTCGTGAAGCGCAACGACAGCCTGCGCAACACCTGGCTCGTGCTGGTCGGCGCGATCCATAATCAAGAGCGCTACCGCCGGCCCGCGGGCGAAACCTACGGCGCCGACGCGTACCTCGAGATGCCGGACCTGCCGGAAGGCGCGCTCGCACTGCTCACGCAGGGTGGCCTCACACTCGGAAGCGCCGTGCCGCAGCGCACACCCGCGCCGCCGCCGCCCGCTGCCGCCAGCCCGCGGCCGCGCACGGCCGACGGCCTCGAGGAGCAGCGCGCGAAAGCGGAGCGCCTCGCGCGCATCATCGTGTCGGACATCGTGCTCTACAACGAGCAGAAGTTCGCCGCGGCTCTGAAGCAGGGGAACGTGGTCGAGGCGCTCGACGGGGATCTCTCGGAGGGGCGCCACCTCTTTCAAGAGCGCATCGACGCGCGCGTGCGCGCGGAACGTGACTTCCTGGCCGACGAACTCGTTCGCATCGCGAAGCAGCGGGGCATGAAGTAGCGCGCATGCAGGCCGCGGAGCGCAATAACCTACTCGCCGACCTCGTCCATCTGGATGAGGAAGTGCGCCGCCTCGCGGTGGAGCGTGCGACACAGCTGCCCGCCCCGGAGGCGATCGCGCGCCTGGTCGAGCGGCTCGGCGACGCGAGTTGGCGCGTGCGCAAGGCCGCCGTCGAGCGGCTCGCGGCGCTGCCGGAGCGCAGCGGCGCGGTGAGTGCGCTGCTCGCCGCCATCGCGGACGGAGAGAACTCGGGGCGCCGCAATTCGGCGGTCGAGGCGCTCGTCGGTTGCGGACGCGCGGCGCTGCCGCAATTGCTCGGAGCCCTCGCGTCCGCGGACGTGGATGTGCGCAAGCAGGTCGTCGACGTGCTCGGGGCGATCGGCGACCCACAGGCGGAGGGCGCGCTCGCCGGGGCGCTCGACGACGCCGACGCGAACGTGCGGGCCGCCGCAGCCGACGCGCTCGCCGCGCTCGGCGCGAGCGCGCGCGCAGACGCGCTTCGCCGCTGCTGCGCGAGCGACTCGGAAACGCTCGTGCGGCTGGC
>JANNDT010000343.1:0-20033 GCA_031387905.1 Deltaproteobacteria bacterium | reverse complement strand
GCAGCGCGGCGTAACAAGCGCGCTGCGCGTGATCCTCGTGCGCGATCGGCGCGCCGAACAGCGCCATGATGCCGTCGCCCGTGTACTGGTTGACGGTGCCTTCGAAGCGGTGCACGCCGTCGGCCAGGATCGAGAAGAACTTGTCGAGGATCGCATGCCACTGCTCGGGGTCCACCGAGTCGGCGAGCTCCATCGAGCCCTTCACGTCGGCGAACAACACGGTGACTTGCTTGCGCTCGCCTTCGAGTGCGGACCTCGATGCCAGGATCTTGTCGGCGAGGTGCTTCGGGGTGTAGGCGCGCGGGTCGCGCGGCGCGGGCGTACGCGAAGCTGCTGCGGAGCCGAGCGCCGCGCCGCATTCGCCGCAGAACTTCACCGTCGGCGCGTTCTCGGCCCCGCACGCGCCGCAGCGCCTCGCGAGCGCGCTGCCGCACTCGCCGCAGAACTTCCGGGACGACTCATTCTCGGTTCCGCAGCTTCCGCAGCGCATCGCCGTGGACTCTACTCCGGCGCGAGGCAGCTACCGAATCAACACCGTGTTCGGCAGCTCCGCGAAGTCCGCGTCCCCGGTGACCAGCGTCGCCCGGTGGCGCCGCGCGGTCGCGTAGATCAGCGCGTCGGCCATCGCGAGGCCGGATTCGAGCGCGAGATCTGCCGCTTCGAGCGCGAGCGATTCGTCCACCGGCACGACCGTCGCGCGACGCAGCGCAGCCACCGCCTCGATCGCGCGCTCCTCGGAAAGATCGCGGCGCACGACCTTGTAGATCTCGTAGACCTGGATCGCACTCGCGAGCAGCGCCTCGCGCCCCTCGATGTACGGAGCAAAGCGCCGCGCTTTTGGCCGGTCCGCCAGGTATTCGATCCAGCCGCTCGAATCGACGAGGATCAGAGCCGGTCCTTCTTCTCGCGTAGGCCGCGCGGGCTGGTGCCTTTGGCGATCCCGCGCTTCGCGCGCACGGGACGCTCCGGCACCAGATAGATCACCCCGCCCTTGTCGAGCACCGTAAACTTCGTCCCAGGCGTTAGGCCAAGGCGCTCGCGCGCCTTGCGCGGCAGCACGAGCTGGTACTTGCTCGAGAGCGTGGCGGTTTCCATCGGCTTACCGGTAGCGCATCGATCACGAATCGGTAAGCCGCCAGCGGCTCAGGGCGCATCGACCGACCTCGCGTAATCGAGCAGCGACTCTCACCGGCACGCGCGCCCAGAGATTGCGGTTGCTTGGTCGGCCCTTCGCGCGCCAAAGGCGGGCAACGCGCGCCGTCCTCGGCGTTCAGCCCGGCGGGCGCATGCCGTACACCATCGCGGCGCACGCTTCGTAAGCGATCTCGCCGTTCAGCCGCTCGAGCTCGCCGGCGTCGAGCCAGACTCCCTGACAAGTCGGGCAGCGGTCGATGATCGTGCCATGCGCGATCTCTTTGCCGAGCGTCGCGCCATCCGCCGGGCAGGAGCGCTTCACTTCTTTCGCCGCCGAGAGCGCGAGCTCGAGCTGTTGCTGACACGGCTCGCAGGTGGGCTTCTCGCGATAGAGCTTCCGCGTGCGGCTCCCGCAGCGCACACACTTCTCTCCGATCAGGCTCATGCTCGGCTCCTCCGCTGTGCGGGAGCTTGCAGCAGGCCCCAACAGATTGCCCGCGTAGCCGGCGTCGCTGTCCGCCTACTTCTTGTCAGCCGCCGGCGGCAGCAGGGCCGAAGTTCGGTCGACGCCGTACGCCTCGATTTCCGAGGGCTGGCCGTAATCGGGCTTGATGAAGCCTGCGGCGATCTCGCGCAGCGCCGTCACCACGTTCTTGTTGTCGCCGCCCACGAGCGGGACCGCGCCCTTCTGCAACTGCCGCGCGCGGATCTTCGCCATCAGCACGAGGTGAAAACGGTTCGGCACCTGGGCGATGCAGTCTTCGATCGTAATACGAGCCATGCGGAGTACCTCGGTTTTGCCGCTTTCGGCGATGGGTTGCGCCGGCGGTGGCCAGCGGCGGCAAATGCAGCGCCCTTGGAGTCGTTCCCTCAGCGCTTGCGCGAGCGGACGGAAACCCTAGCAGGTGATCGACGCTGGAGGTGCCTCATGGCCTGCTGGACGCTCAGCGCCCACCGCCCGCATCCGCTCCAGATATCGCCTATGCATGCGCTGGCGGAGCGACTTGGGCGCCCCGGGAACTCATGGGCAGATCGAGGAGAGCCATGCAGAAGACACCGCGCGAGTTGGAAGTCGTCGTCTGGGGAGCGAGCGGCTTCACGGGCAAGCTCACGGCCGAGTACCTGCTCGCGCGCTACGGCGTCGCGGGGCCGCTGCGCTGGGCGATCGCCGGCCGCAACGCCGCGAAGCTCGAGACCGTGCGCAGCGACATCGCGCGCGAGACGGGCGTCGACGCGAGCGCGCTGCAAATCCTCGTTGGGGATGGCGATGACGGCGCGTTCCTCGACCAGTTGACGCGCCGCGCGGGCGTGGTGTGCACGACGGTCGGCCCCTACGCGAAGTACGGCTCGAAGCTCGTCGCCGCGTGCGCGGCGAACGGCACTGATTACTGCGATCTCACCGGCGAAGTCGTCTGGATGCAGCGCATGCTCGAGGCGCATCAAGCGGCCGCGGTCGCGAGCGGCGCGCGCATCGTGTTCAGCTGCGGCTTCGACTGCATCCCGGCGGATCTCGGCGCGTTCTTCCTGCAGCGCGAGATGCGCGCCCGCCACGGCGTCGCGTGTTCGCGCATCCAGTTCCGCGTGGTGGGCTTCAGCGGCGGCGCAAGCGGCGGCACCGTCGCGAGCATGCTGCTGATGCTGGAGGAAGCCGAGCGCGATCCGGCCGTGATGCGGGCGATGAACGAGCCCTATGCGCTGAACCCGATCGGCGAGCGCACCGGTCCCGACGGGCCCGAGCGCACTGCACCGCACTACGACGACGACTTCCAGCAGTGGGTCGCCCCGTTCATGATGGCCGGCATCGACACGAAGATCGTGCGCCGCTCGAACGCGCTGCTCGGCTACGCCTACGGCAAGCAATTTCGCTACGACGAAGCCGTGCTGATGGGCGCGGGGCCGCTGGGCTTCGCGAAAGCGGCAGTAACAAGCACCGGGACGCGCGCGCTGATGGGCGCGATGGCGCTCGGCCCCGTGCGCCGCGCTGTTTCGGGCCGGCTGCCTCAGCCGGGAGACGGCCCCTCGAGAGCCCAGCGCGAGGCCGGCTATTTCGACATTCGGCTGCGCGGAGAACACCCGAGCGAGGCCGCGAAAGCGCTGCGCGGGCGCATCCGCGGCGACCGCGATCCGGGCTACGGCTCGACTTCGAAAATGCTCGGGGAGAGCGCGGTGTGCCTCGCGCAAGACGCGCTTCCCGTTGGCGGCGGATGCTGGACGCCGGCGAGCGCAATGGGTGATGCCCTGCTCGCGCGCCTCGGCAAGAACGCTGGCGTCACGTTCGCGATCGAGGAATGAGCCAGCCGCAGCGCCGTCAGTCGATGATCGCCGGGTACACGATCGACTTCAGCTGACCGCGGAAGTTGAACGTCCCCGACGGCATGAACTGCGTCATGAAGATCACGATCAACTGCTCGGCCGGGTCGATCCAGAACGCGGTGCTGGCCGCTCCGCCCCACGCGTACTCGCCCGGCGAGCCGACGGTCTGGGCGCGGGCTAGGTCGAGCGTCACCGAGAAGCCGAGGCCGAAGCCGACCCCGTCGTAGGTCACCTGGCTGAACTGACCGCCGAGGTTGAGTTGCGCGATGTCGCGCCCGCCGGGCAGGTGGTTCTGCGTCATCAGCTCGACGGTCTTGCGCCCGAGGATGCGCGCGCCCGCGAGTTCTCCGCCGTTCAGTAACATCTGGCAGAAGCGAAGATAGTCGCCGGCGGTGGAGACGAGCCCGCCGCCGCCTGACAAGTAGGCCGGTTGCGTCGCGTAGGGACTCGCGGCCGCGTCGTCCTCGACGCGCAGCGTCTTGTCCGGCATGCGCATGTAGTTCGTCGCGAAGCGCTGCAGCTGATCTGGCGGGACGCTGAAGCCAGTGTCGGTCATGCCGAGCGGCGCGAAAATTTCCTCGCGCAGGAATGCATCGAGACGCCGGCCCGAGATGCGCTCGATCAGGTAGCCGAGCACGTCCGTCGAGACCGAGTAGTTCCAGCGCGTGCCGGGTGAGAACTCGAGCGGGAGCTTCGCGAGCGTCTCGATCAACTCGTCGAGCGTGCGGCTGCGCTCGCCGACGCCGAGCCTGCGGTACGCGCGGTCGACGTTGGTGCGCTCCATGAAGCCGTAGGTGAGCCCGGAGGTGTGCGTGAGCAGGTCGCGGATCGTCATGGGACGCTCGACCGGGCGCGTCGCGAAGGCCGGATGATTGCCGGCTTCGTACACGCGCAGGTCGCGCCACGCGGGGATGTACTTGTACACGGCGTCGTCGAGCTGGAAGCGCCCATGTTCGTAGAGAGTCATCAGCGCAACCGACGTGATCGGCTTGCTCATCGAGTAGATGCGGAAGATCGTGTCCGCTTGCATCGGCGCGCCGCGCGCGAGATCGCGCATGCCGACGGGCGCGAGGTGCGCGATTTGGCCGCGCCGTGCAACGAGCGTGAGCGCTCCCGCAATTTTCTTCTGATCGAGGTAGCCGCGCTCGAGGTGGCGCTCGATGCGCGCCAAACGTTCCGACGAGAGCCCCACGCTTTCGGGCCGAACGATCTCCATGGCGGTTGCTCCTCGCGCGCGTCTCGCAGGGGATGAGAGGACGGGCGCGCGAATGTTATTGCAGATTCGCGCGTCGCGAACGGCCTCCGGCGCTTGGCACGGCGGTCTCTCGACGGCCTAGCATCGGCCCCTTGGAAGGGGACTCGAGATGAGCAGCAGCGAGCAGAGCGCGGAGCCGGGCCGAGACGACGACGCCGAGTTCGACGTGATCGTCGTCGGCGCAGGCTTCGCGGGCCTGTACCTGCTGCACCGCTTGCGCGGCATGGGCCTAACAGCACGCGTCTACGAAGCGGGCACGAGCGTGGGCGGCACCTGGTACTGGAACCGCTACCCCGGCGCGCGCTGCGATGCCGAGAGCCTCGCGTACTCCTACTCGTTCTCGCGGGAGCTCGAGCAGCAATGGAATTGGTCCGAGCGCTACGCCACGCAGCCCGAAATCCTGCGCTACGCGGAGCACGTCGCGGATGCGTTCGAGCTGCGGCGCGACATTCGCTTCGAGCGGCGTGTCACGAGCGCGCAGTGGGGCGACGCGACGGGGCGCTGGAGCGTCGCGACTGATCGCGGCGACCGCGCCAGCGGCCAGTTTTGCATCATGGCGACCGGCTGCCTCTCGATGCCGCTCGAACCCAACATCGCTGGCCTGCGCGATTTCGCGGGCGAGCTCTACTGGGCCAGCAAGTGGCCGCACCACCCGGTCGACTTCGGCGGCCAGCGCGTCGGCGTGATCGGCACGGGTTCCTCGGCGATTCAAGCGATCCCCATAATTGCTGAGCAAGCGGGCCATCTCACCGTCTTTCAGCGCACGCCGAACTTCAGCGTTCCGGCCGTGAACGCCCCGCTCGACCCGAACTGGGTGGACGCCTTCAAAGCGAACTATGCCGAGCATCGTCGGAACCATCGGCTCGGGCTCGGCGCGGGCTTTGGCGATCTGGAGATCGAGGCGCACCCGGGCGCTCCCTTGCTCGAGACGGCCGCCGGCAAGAGCGAGAGCGAAGTGCGCGCGCTGCTCGAGAGAGTCTGGCGCATTGGCGGGGCGCGCTTCACCGGCACGGTCGCCGACACGCTGATCAACAAGGACACGAACCGCATCGTCGCCGATTTCGTGCGCGACAAGATTCGCAGCACGGTGAAGGACCCGAAGACCGCGGACGCGCTCTGCCCGACTTCGCACCCGATTGGCACCAAGCGCATCTGCGTGGATTCGAACTATTACGAGACCTACAACCGCCCGAACGTTCGGCTGGTCGATCTCGCCCAGAACCCGATCGAGCGCATCACCGCGCGCGGCATACAGATGCGCGACGGCGAGCACCACGCGCTCGATGCGCTGGTGATGGCGACGGGCTTCGACGCGATGACTGGCGCCTTGCTGGGCATCGACATCCGCGGCGCGAACGGCGTGCGTCTCGCCGACAAATGGTCCGCGGGGCCGCTCACCTATCTCGGCCTCGGCGTCGCCGGCTTCCCGAACCTGTTCACGATCACCGGGCCCGGCAGCCCCTCGGTGCTGAGCAACATGCTCGTCTCGATCGAGCAGCACGTGGACTGGACGCTCGGCTGCATCGATTACATGCGCAAACGCGGCTTTCGGCGTATCGAGGCGACTTCTCAGGCCGAGCGCGACTGGGTCGCCCACGTCAACGAAGTCGGAAACACCACGCTCTTCCCCGAAGCGGGCTCCTGGTACATGGGCGCCAACATCCCCGGCAAGCCGCGCGTGTTCATGCCCTACGCCGCAGGCGTGGGCCCGTACCGCGAAATCTGCGATCGCGTCGCGGCAAACGGTTATGAGGGGTTCGCGCTCGCCGCCTGATCCCTACGCTGCGCCGCATGACAGAGGACGCCTCACCGCCCGCCCCAGGTTTCGCCGCGATCGGCGTCGAGCCCGCGCTCGCGAGTGCGCTCGCGAGCCTCGGCTACGAGGAGCCCACCGGCATTCAGCGCGAGGCGATTCCGCCGCTGCTCGCGGGCCGCGACCTGCTCGGCCAAGCGGCCACGGGCACCGGCAAGACAGCGGCGTTCGCGCTGCCGATGCTGCAGCGCGTCGTCACGGGCAACCCGGAGCCGAATCGCCCGAGAGCGCTCGTGCTCGTGCCCACGCGCGAACTCGCGATGCAGGTGGCCGAGGCGCTGCATCGTTATGGCCGCGCCAAGCACGCGACGGTGCTGCCGATCTACGGCGGGCAACACATCGTCCAACAGTTGCGGGCGCTGCACCGCGGCACCGAGATCGTCGTCGCGACGCCGGGCCGCGCGCTCGACCACATCGAGCGCGGCACGCTCGACCTAACAGGCGTGCAGATGGTCGTGCTCGATAAAGCCGACGAGATGCTCGACATGGGCTTCGCGGAAGATCTCGACGCGATCCTGAAGCGCACGCCGAAGGAGCGGCAGACGGCGCTGTTCTCGGCGACGCTGCCGAAGCGCATCCTCTCGATCGCCGAGCGACACCTGCGCGATCCGGTGCGCATCGCGATCGCGGCCTCGCGCGCGCAGGCGGGCGAAACGCCGCGCATCCGACAAGTGGCCTACGTCGTCGCGCGCCCCTACAAGCACGCCGCGCTCGGCCGCGTGCTCGACATGGAAGCGCCTACTTCGGCAATCGTGTTCTGCCGCACGCGCCTCGAGGTCGACGAACTAGCCGAGGCGATGAACGCGCGCGGCTATCGCGCCGAGGCCCTGCACGGCGGCTTCTCGCAAGAGCACCGCGACCGCGTGATGAAGCGCTTCCGCAGTAACAACGCAGACTTGCTGATCGCGACCGACGTGGCCGCGCGCGGGCTCGACATCGAGCATGTCAGCCACGTCTTCAACTACGACGTCCCCACCGAACCCGACGGCTACGTGCACCGCATCGGGCGCACGGGGCGCGCGGGGCGCGAAGGCGTCGCGATCACGTTCGTCGAGCCGCGCGAGCATCGCCTGCTGCGTAACATCCAGTTCGCGACCAAGCAGAGAATCGCGGTCGAAACGCTTCCGACGGTCAACGACCTGCGCAACCGGCGCCTCGAGCTGACGCGCGCGGCGTTGCGCGAAGCGGTGGAGGCCGGCGAGCTCGATCAGTTCCGCAAGCTCGTCGAGGACATGGCTTCCGAACACGATCCGCTCGATGTTGCGGCTGCGGCGGTCAAGCTCGCGCACCAAGCGGGCCAAGACGAAGAAGGCGCGCGCGCGGACGAGCAGGACATTCCGGTCGTGCACGTGCAGGAGCGGCGCGAGCGTGGCCCAGGCAACTTCCGCGATCGCGGCCCGCGTGGGCAGGAGCGCGGCCCTAATCGCGGGTTCGATCGCGGCCCGAACCGCGGCCCCGAGCGCGGACCGGACCGCGGCCCGCGCTCGTGGGACCGCGTGCGGCTGTTCATCGGTGTGGGCCGGGTCGCGGGAATACGACCCGCCGACATCGTCGGCGCGATCGCGAACGAAGCCGGCGTCCCCGGCTCGGCAATCGGCGCGATCGAGATCGCCGACAACTTCTCGCTCGTCGAAGTGCCCGCCGAGGCCGCAGACCAAGTGATCTATGCGCTGCGCAGCACCAAGATCCGCGGCAAGAAGGTGAATGTGCGCCGCGATGGGGAAGCTTGAGGCGGCGGATCGCGATCAGGCGTTGAAGTTGAGCTTCAGACCCGGGCGCGGCCAGCGGCACTTGTAGAGCTTGCCCGTCGACGAAGCGGTGATCCAAGCGTCGCGCATGTCGGGCCCGCCAAAGCAAATGTTCGTCGTGATCGGATCCGGCACTGCGAAATGCTCGGTGCCGCCGTTCGGGTCGAAGACGGTGATCCCGCCGGTAACGAGCGTGGCCACGCACACTCTGCCGCCCGCTTCGACCGCGAGGCTGTCCAATAATTGGTAGCCGGGCAGCGGCCCGAGCACGCGGCCGGGGCTGAACAAGTCCGCGGCCGGCGCGATCACGCCAGGACTCGGGATCTCGAATGCCCACACGCGGCTGGTGTGCGTCTCGGCGACGTAGAGCGTGCGCTCGTCCGGCGAGAGGCCCACGCCGTTGGGCGTGAGCATTCCCTCGCGGACGCGCGTGATCTTGGAACCATCGGGACGCGCGTAGAGCACGTGACCCATCTGCATCGAGTCGCCGTTGCCTTTACCGAGATCGCTGAACCAGAAGCCGCCGGTGCGGTCGAAGACGATGTCGTTCGGGCCGCGCAGCTGCCGCCCGTCGCACTCGGCGTACAGCGTTGTTGCTGCGCCCGTCTTCAGATCGACGCGCTGAATCGAGCCCGTCTTGTAGTCGAGCGCCGTGCCGTGCGGCGAGACGGCGCCGTCGGGTGCGATGTGCCACTGGAAGCCGCCGTTGTTGCAGATGTAGGCCGCGCCGTCGGGGCCGATCGCTGCGCCGTTCGGGCCGCCACCGAGTTCGGCGAGGATCTCTTGCTCCCCGTTGGGGCGAACGCGCGTGAGCGTTTGGCGGCGGATCTCGACGAGCACGACCGAGCCATCCGCCATCGCGATCGGACCTTCTGGGAACTGCAGGCCTTCGCCGATGAGTTCGAGCTGCACTGCGCGACCTCGCTGCTCGGAGAAGTTCTCAGAAACGGCGAAGGCGCCGGCGCTCGCGTTTGCAAGCGCCGACGCCTCGCGGATGGATCGAGCTACTTGTCGTACTTGTACGAAACCGTGATGCCGTACGTGACCGGCTGCCCGGCGAACCGCAGCAACACGTCGTTCACGTGCTGCGCCTGGTTCCAGTAATACTTGTCAGTGATGTTCCGGCCCCAGAAATACGCACGCCAGGGTCCCCGCTCGACGCCCGCGCGCACGTCGAGGAGCGCGCGAGCGATGATGTCGAGCTTGCGCTCGCCGTAGTTCTGCGGGTTGGCGTTCAGGAAGTTGTCGGTGCAGGTGACCGGGATGCCCTTGATCGGGTCGATGGCGCCGGCGCCCTCGTTACAGCGATCGACGAAGAACCCGTGCGTGGCGCTCTGGTAGTTCAGATTCGCCCCGACGAAGGCCAGCCACTCGCCGATCGGCACCTCGTACTGCGCATCGAAGTTCATCTGCCACTTCGGAACGTTCGGGAAGGGTTGTCCTGAGAAGTCCTTCGTCGAAGCGTTCAGCGCGCTGTTGAAGTACGGGTCGAAGTTCCGGAAGAAGCCGTCGACCTCGCTCTTCGCGTAGCTCACCGACGGCGAGATGCGCAGACCTTCGAGCGGCTGCCAAGCTCCCGCGAGCTCGAAGCCGAGGACGTGAGACTTCGGCACGTTCACGAGCGCCGGCAGCGAGCCGAAGATCGGGTCGTCGATGGCGCCGAGGACTTGTTTGTCCGTGTAGTCGTAGTAGAAGAACGCGCCGTTCAGCTGCAGTGTGCCGTCGAAGAGACCCGCCTTGGCGCCGACCTCATAGGCGAGCAGGTCTTCCTGCTTCGCCGGGACGAGCTGCGTAAAGGCAGCGCTCGCCACAGTCGGGAAGCTGCCCGACTTGAATCCTTGGCTGACGTTGAAGTAGGCCAGTACTTCCGGCGTGACATCCCAGTTCACGCCCACTCGCCACGAGACGTTGTCCTCGTCGAGCTTGCCCGTGAAGCCGGAAGGAACGGGCAGAAACAACGGCGCAGGCCCTGTGCTGGCGCAGTTGCCCGGGCCAGCGTCGACGCCGCTCGTGATCGCCGCGTTGCCATTGAAGTACTGCAGGAGCCTCTGAATCTCCTGGGAGATGTCTGCCCAGGTCCCATCGCCGGAGTCGGACCCGCAGCCGCGGTAGTCGCGCTTCTGGTTCGTGTACCGGACGCCGCCTTGCAGCGTGACCGTCTCGAGGACCGGGTAGTCGATATTTCCGAAGAACGCGTACGTGTCCGTCGTCTGACGGCTGTTAGGGTTCGTTGGACCGAGAGGGTGAGATGTGTTCACGACCCCGAAGGTCGTGGCATCGAGTCCCAAACAATTTTGGGGAACGGCATTCACGTGGAACGCCAGGACCCCAGGCGCGCCCGGGACGGGTAGAAAGTCGGCAGCGGGGCAGCCCGTGAAGATGCGCGGTACGAACGTCGGGACTGCGGTGGAAATACCGTAGGTCTGGTTGAAGCTGTCCCACGTGGAGTCGTTCTGGTAGTTCGCGCCGACGACCCAGTTGCCCTCTCCCATGACGCTGCCCGACAGGCGCAACTCCTGGAAGGCGGACTTCAGGTAGCCGACCTGGAAGGACTCGTAGTCCTGGTAGTAGGTGCCGTCGCTCTCGAGCGTCGCGTGGCGGTCGAAACTCCCCCAGCTGCTGAGGGACGTGAGCGTCATGTCATCGGTGATCTCGAAGTCGACGCGTAGCGTCGTCGAGTACATCGAATTATCGCGCTGCGCCCGCTCGCAGTCGTCGTACAACCGGTTGTTGAGATTCACATCGCCCTCCCCGTTGTCGATGATCGGGTTCGGGTCGGTGACGCCAGCAGGCGAGCCGTAGTTCACGTTCACGCACGGGCCCCAGTCGGCTGCGCGCGCGTTGTGCGGCGCCGCCGGATAGTTCGCGATCAGCGGATTCACACCGCTGACCTGATTGAGCGTCGCGATGCCGAAGAGCTGCGGCATCTGCGAGTCGCCCTTGTCGATGAAGCCACTCGCCGTGAACAGCATGCTCAGGCTGTCGGTCGGGTCGAACTGGAGGGAGCCGCGCATGTTGTAGAACTCTTGGTCGCCGTGCTCCGTGTCGCGGCTGTACGAGCGGTTGTTAGCGGTCCAATAAGGATCGGGGGCGAGGTTCTGACCGCTCGTGTAGCTCCTCTGCCAGGGGCCCGAGTTGCGGATGTTCGCTGCGAAGCGACCCGACAGCGTCTCCGTGAGCGGGCCGCCGATGTAGCCGGTGATGTCCATCGTGTTGAAGCGGCCGTAGCTGACGTCGAAGCCGGTCTCGAACTCTTCGCTCGGCTTGTTGGCGATGTAGTTCACCGCGCCGCCTGTCGCGTTCTCACCGAACAGCGTGCCCTGCGGGCCCTTCAGAGCCTCGACGCGTTCGAGGTCGAGCCCCGCGCCCTGCGCCATCACCGAGAACGGCAGCGGCATCTGGTCGACGTAGATGCTGACGGTCGGGCCGGACGCGAGCGCGGTGTCCTGGAAGCCGACGCCGCGCATCGTGTAGATCGGCGTGCCGTAATACGTGACGTTGTAGTTGAAGCCCGTCACGACCTTGTCGAGCTGCGACGGGTCCGTGATGCCGAGCTCGGTGAGCTGCTCACCCGTCGCGGCTTGGATCGACATGCCGACGTCGTTGATGTTCTCCTGGCGCTTCTGGGCAGTGACGATGATCTCCTCGACACCACCGGCCGCGCGACCACTCGCCTCCGGTTCTGCCGCAGGCGGTGCCGCCGGGGTCTGTGCCAGGGCTGGCGAGAACGCCAAAACGAGCAGGATCGGCGCCACGCATTGAGCCAGCAGAGAACGCTTCATCGTTTCCTCCTGCAGCGTCAATCAACGCCGCACGCTGATTCGAGTGGTCGCGGAGGCGACCGCACGTCACTCGGGACTCCACCGTGTAGTTCGCCGACGGACGCGAAGTCAATAGATCGTCCCAAATTTGGTGAAACGGCTCCGCGCGTCTCGAGCCCGCACGGAGCGCGTCAACGATCTCGAGACATTTCAGCCTGGCGTTTAGTGAGCAATCGTTGAGTCTGAGGCGACCTCCGTTGCCTGAACGAGATGGAGCCCGCCGGCAGGCCAATCCAGACCGCGGCAGGCCGGTGCGCGACCAGATACTGCCGGTGAACGAAGCGCTCGGGACGGCGCGCGATGTCGGCTGGGGCGCGCCAAGAGTTCGTCGACGACAAGTTCGCCAAGCGCAAGCAGGCGCAGGCGGGGATTGGGCACATGACCGCCGAGCGCGACGCGTACCTCGCGACGGAGGAGATGCGGCAGCGCGCAAAAGGCAACGCCGACGCGTTCTTGCTCCTAATGAACTCGCTCGACCGGTCCCGCGCGCCAACGGCAGGTGGAAGCGACCCATGGCCTGGGACCCGAGCAGCGCGCGGCGCGGCCCGGAGCTCCGCCGCGGGGTCGCAGGCGTACGCAGCCTCAGCGCGGTAGCGGGATCTTGTACAGCGCCGCCGCGTTGTCCTGCAGGATTTTGCGCTTGCGCGCCGCGCTCCAGCCGGCCGAGATCTCGGCGATGTACCCTTGCACGTCCGGATACAGGCAGGTCGGGTGCGGGAAGTCGGTCTCGAATAACACGTTGTCTTCCCCGACTTGGTCGATCAGCTTGGTCGGCGCAGTCTTCTCGAACCAGAAGCAGCCATAGATGTGCTTCTTGAAATACTCGGAAGGCGCCATCGAGAGCGCGCGCTCGCCCTGCGAGCCGGTCTCGCGCCACTCGTAGTCGATCGACTCGAGCACAAACGGAATCCAGCCGATGCCGCTCTCGACGGAGACGATCTTCAACTTCTTGCAGCGCTCGAAGATCCCGCTGTAGAGCATGTTGGAGATCACGCGGGAGTTCTCGATGAACAGCGCAGACGAGCCGAGCGCGAGGCGCCGGCGCATGCCCATCGACGGCCAGGACGCGCGCCCGAACATGTTGAAGGAGGTCTCGCTGGCGCCGATGTGGAAGTTCACGGGCATCTCGGCGTCGTCGCAGGCCTCCCAGAAGGGCAGCCAGGCGTCGTCGCCGAGGTCGGGCAGCCCGATCGAATCTGGATCGCTGCACATCACGATGCCCTTCAGCCCTAATGCTTTGGCGCGCGCCACCTCCTCGACGCACTGCGCGATGTTCCACCAAGGCATCAGCGCCATCGGCAGGATGCGGCCGCCGCACTCCGCCTGGATCTCGGCCATCGCGTCGTTGTAGATGTGCGCGCAGGCCTGGCGCAGCGCGCCGTCCTCCACCTTCATGAAGTTCTGGCTCCCGAACCCCGCCACGTTCGGGTAGATGATTTGCGCGTAGATGCCGAGGCGATCGAGCAATGCGAGACGCGCCTTCATGTCGTAAGAGGCCACGTGGACGTCCTCGATCTGCCAGCCCATGAATTCGGGGCCGCGCGATTTCTCGCCGTCCTTGCGGATCACGCTCGACGGCGAGGCTGTCGAGAGCTGGATGTTTCCGTCGACGACCCAGGCGCGCTTTTCGCCGTCCCGCACCACACGCGGCACGCGGTCTTTGAGCGAAGCGGGCGCGCGGGAAGTCCAGAGGTCGTGGGGCTCGCTGATATGGGCGTCGACGTCGATGATCGAGAGGCCGAGTGCGTGGCTCATCTTGCTGCCCTCCGGGACATGAGTGTTAGGTAGCGCTTCGGATTACCCGAGCCGGGTGAACACCGAGCGGGCGTTGTCGGCGACGAGGCGCTGCAGCGCGGCCGAGTCGAATCCCAACTTGGCGAGTTGACCCGCGGCCTGGACGTGACCCACCACCGGGTAGCCGGTGCCGAACACGAGCTTGCTTCGCCCGGGGCCGCGAGCGAACTCGAGTAGTGCCTGTCCCCAGCGCGCGGGCGGAAAGGTCGCGGTTCCGAGGTAGACGTTCGAGAACTTGATCGCCATCGCCAGCGCTTCCTCGACCCACGGCCAGCCGGTGTGCGAGAGCACGAACCGGACCTCGGGAAAGTACAGCGCGGGGCGATCGATCCCGATCGGGCGGCCGCACTCGCTCGGCATGCGCCCGCCCGACGTGCCCGCCTGCACCACCACGGGAACGTCGCGCTCAGCGGCGAGTGCGTAATACGGGTAGTAGCTGGCGTGGTCGAATGCGCGGTCCCAGCTGTGCGTGTGGATGTGGAGTCCTACGCACCACGGTTCGGAAAGCGCGGCAGCGGCGGCGCGTACGCCCGCCATGCCCTGATCGGGGTTGATGCTCCACTGACCGACGATGCGGCCGGGATGCGCGGTGGAGAGGTCACGCAGTTCTTCCGCGCGCGCCGCTATCGATTCGAAGTCGCTGGCGCCGGCGTGGGCGGGCTTCTCGCAAGTGGGCACCACCAACGTGCGGAAGCCCACGGCATCGAGCCGCGCGAGCATCGCGGCCGGCTCCGCGAACGCATCGTCCGCATCGCGGCGCACTCGCAGCGGGATGCCTTGCGCCGCGATCGCTTGATCCCACAGCAAACGCCGGTCGGGCGTGAAGGCGTTGCACCAATAATCGATGGCGCCGTTCACGACTTCCGCTCGTCCCGAAAGCGCTTGAGCTTGGGCAGACGGTTGAGCCCGGTCCACTCGTCGAGTGCGCCGGTTCGCTCCACGCGCACGCCGATCTTCACGCCGAGCTTCTCGTTCAGCACGGCCTCGAGCCCCGCCGCGAGCGCCGCGAACTCTGCCTGCGATCGCTCGCTCGCCACGTGCAGCACGAGCTCGTCGCGATTCCCCTCGCGCAGCGCGCGCACGAAGTAGTCGGACGAGAGGCCCGGCTGCTCCGCCGCGATCCGGCCCAGCGCCTCCGGCCACACGTTGACGCCGCGCAGCTTGATCATGTTGTCGCCGCGCCCGGCGAACGGCGCCATGCGCCGCAGCCAGCTACCGCACCGGCAGCGCTCGCGCGGATACAGCGTCGAGAGATCCATGATGTTGTATCGGAACTGCGGACTGCCTGTCTTGTAGATCTCGGTGATGCAGATCGCTCCCTGCTCGCCGTCGGCGAGTAGCTCGCCCGTCTCCAGGTGGACGATCTGCACCACGAAGGCGTCTTCCATGATGTGCAGACCGCTGCGCTCGGGGCACTCGAAAGCGACCCACTGCACTTCGTGGAAGCCGTAGGAGTTGTACGCCTTGGTCCCCCAGGTGGCTTCGAGCAACGCTGGGTCGCCGATGTTAGGCAGCGCGCGAATGTTGAAGTCGCGCTTCGGGTCGTAACCCATTTCGCGAGCGACCTCGGCGAGGTGCAGCATGTAGTCGCCCGTCGTCAAGATCGCGGTCGCGCGGTACTGGTGGGCGAGTTCCACTTGGCGCTTGGAACTGGTCACGTTCCCCGTGCCGGTCGTCAGGACTACGCAGTTGAGCCAGCGATACAGCGCTTCGTCGAACGAGAACGCGCCGTTGTGGGTCGAGTACGCCCACGCGTTGACGACCACGTCGCCCGGCCGGATCCCGGACGCATATAACGCGCGCGCGGTGAGCAGCGCGCCGACCTCGCGATCCCACGCGGTGTAAAACGTGGGGCGCGCTTCGCCGGTGGTTCCGCCCGACATGAAGATGCGCATCGGTTCAGCCAGCGCCCGATCCGGCGTCACTCCCTGATAATCGCCGAATGGCGGGTGCTGCTCGATGCTCTTGCGGAGGTCGTCGACGGTGTACGCCGGGAAGCGCGCGAGATCCTCCGGCGTGAGCAGCGACTGCGGCCCCACGCCGGCCGCATCCCAGCGCTCGCGGAAGAACGGGACGCGGTAGGCACGCTCCGCGCTCGCTCGCAGCCGGACTCGCTGTTTGCGCTCGATGGCCTCGGGCGAATCGAAATACGCCGACTCGAAGTACTCCGGCGGCGGCGGATAGAGCCGCATCAGCTCCGCGTAGTCGACCGCCTGGAACGGACGCCGCATCCCTGTCATTGGGGAAGCAGCGTAACCCGGTTCGTCGAGCGCGAGCCAGCGCCGAGCCGAAGCCTTAATAGACGACGCGCTTCGCGACGAGCTCGCCGTAGCGCGCGTCCGAGAGCCCGAGCCATCCCTTCAGCACTCGCTCGTTGTCTTGGCCGAGCATCGGCCCCGAGCGGGCGATCGGCCGGCTGCGACTCATTTTCACGTAGGGTGCGAACAGCGTCTCGCGGAAGCCGAGCGGATGCAGCACCTCGCAGAACGTCCCGCGCGCACGGAAGTGCGGGTCGCTCGCGAGGCCCGGGATGTCGAGCACGGGCGCAGCGGCCACGCCGCGGGCCTGAAGCTGCTCAGCGAGGGCGCGCGCCTCCTGCGGCCGCGTCCACGCCGCGAGCCGCTCGTGCAGCGCGTCGATCGCAGCGAGGCGGCGCTCGAGCGTCGCGAACGAATCCGCCGCGGCCCACGGCTCGCCGACGGCGCTCGCGAGGCTGAGCCATTCGGCTTCGCTCTCGACCGCGATCGAGATCCACTGGTCGCTGCCCGCGCACGGGAACACGCCGTGCGGCGCCGCCTGCGCGAGCGGGTGTCGGTTGCCCAACGGGCCTCCGACGCGCCCGTTCAGCGCGTAGTCCATGAAGGCCGGACCGATTAGGTGCGCGAGCGCTTCCTGCTGCGAGAGCTCGATGAACTGCCCTTCCCCGGTTTGCTGGCGCTGCTGCAGTGCCGCGAGGATTGAGAAGGCGCCGAGAAAACCGGCGTGGGCGTCGGCCATCGGCTGCTCGAAAGGGATCACGTCGCCCGGCCCGTAGCCGGTGAGACTGTCGAGGCCGGTCAGGCTCGCGAGGTTGTTGCCGTAGGTCCGCAGGTCCTTCAGCGGTCCGCTGAGCCCCGCGGCCGGCATCGAGAGCAAGACCACGTCGGGTCGCACGCGACGCAGGCTCCCGTAGTCGAGCTCGAGACGCTCCGCGATGCCGGGGCCGAAGTTCTCGAGCGCGACGTCGCAGCGCGCGACGAGTGCGTGGGCGAGGCGGCGTCCCTCGGGCTGCGCGAGATCGAGGCTCACGCTGCCGTTGCCCGCCCACATTGCGTGCTGCGTGAGCGAACGCTCCGGATCGGGCCGCTCGTCCTGGAAGGGCGGCACGCTGCGCATGATGTCGGCGCGCGCGCGCGACTCGACCTTCACGACGTCGGCGCCGAGGAAACCCAGCACCTGGCCGACCATCGGCCCCGCCCACACCCAGCCGAAGTTCGCAACGCGAAGCCCTGCGAGCGGGAGCGACCCAGGCGTGACGGGCGCTCGCTGCTTCGCCGCGCGCGGCGACACGCGCAGCTGCTCGCGCACTTCCTCGGAGTGCTCACCCAGCCGCGGCGCAGGGCTGCGCAGCCCGACCCGCCCCTTGGATGGTCGGAACGGCGGCGCGAAGTTCGGCATCGCGCGCGCGAGGTCGTCGCCGACGGAGACGACGTAGCCACGCCCCACGAGGTGCGGGTGGCGCGCGAACTCCTCGACGGTCATCACTGCCGTCGCTGGGCAACCCTCGGCCTGGCAGGCGTCCATCACCTCCCACTTGCTGCGCGCGCGCGTCCACTCCTCGAGCAGTGGGTAGACGACATCGCGCTGCATGCCTCGCTTCCAGACGTCGTCGAACACCTCGAGCTGCATCCACTCGGGATCGCCCATCACTCGCGCGAGTCCCTTCCATTGCTCGGGCTCGAGAGCCATCAGCCAGGCGTGACCATCGGCGCAGCGCAGGATCGAGGCGGGTGCGCCCGCGAGGCCAACGCCGGTGCGGGAGTTCACAACCCCGTGCCGGAAATAACCGGGAACGTTCCAGCCTCCGACGACGGTTGCAGCGAGCACCTCGGAAGTCGCGACGTCGAGATGCTGACCACCGCCGGCCGCGTCACGGCCGAGTGTCGCTGCGAGGCCCCACGCGGCCGCGGCGGCGGCGCCGTAGAACTCCGCGAGGAAGGTGCCCTGCTCGAGCGGGGCCGCGCCGGGACGTCCGCAGTAGCGGCTGCCGGTGCCTGACAAGTGATAGGCGTTCAGGTCGTAGCCCTTCCAATCGCGGTAAGGGCCGGTCTGGCCGAACGGCGTGATCGAGATCATCACGAGTTCGGAATTGCACCGTGAGAGCGCGGTGTAATCGAGGCCCCACGCAGCGAGGTCGCTCGGTCGTTGGCTCTCGATCAGCACGTCGGCGCTGGCGACGAGTTCGCGCAGCGATTCGCGTCCGGCTTTGGAGCCGAGATCGAGCGCGACCGAGCGCTTCCCCGCGTTCAGGAAGTGGAACAGTCCGCTGCGCTCGGGATCCGCCACGTCTCCGCGGTACGGGCCCCAGCGGCGCGTCACATCGCCGCCGGGCGGCTCGACCTTGATCACGTCGGCGCCGGATTCGGCGAAGAGCCGAGCGCAATAAGGCGCGGCGACGCGCTCGCCGAGTTCGACGACGCGCAGGCCCTCGAGGAGGCCACGACCCTCCGGATTCCACATCGCGCGCGGACTCCTTCGCCGAGGGCGTCTGGTCGCAGCGCCGGAGCCTAAGCGACGACGCTGCGCGGCAGCAATCTCGCTCGCGTCGCTTCGCAGCGAGCTAACGTGCTCGCTCTTTGGCCGGCGAGGATTTCCTAATCACCCCACGCGCGGGAAGCGAGAAGCGATGACGAAGCGCCCGGGCGCGCGCGCCTGCATCGTCGGCGTCGGCGAGACGAAGTACCAGCGCGATCGCAGCGCAAAGCTCACGAATCTCGGGCTTCAGCTCGAGGCCTCACTCGCTGCGATTGCCGACGCCGGGCTCCAGCGCAGCGACATCGACGGACTCATCCCCTTCCCGAATCTCGCGAACGCCGAGGAGCTGGCAGCGAACCTCGGCTGCGACAAGGTGCGCTTCGCGGCGATGGTGGCGATGGGCGGCGCGTCGCCGGTCGCCGCGCTCGCGCTCGCGGCCGATGTGATCGCCTCGGGTCGGGCGAGCGCCATCCTGATTCCGGCGGGCTGGGCCGCGTTCTCCGGTCCGCGGACGCGGGAGCTCGTGCTCGATCCCGCGCGGCTCCCAGGCGGGCTGATCGCCGCCGACTATTACTTTCCGCACGGCTTCACGGCGCCGATGCAGTGGTACGCCGTGATGGCGCAGCGGCACATGTACGAGTTCGGGACCCGGCGCGAGCAGCTCGGTGCGGTAGCGGTCGCCGCGCGCCGCCACGCGCACCTCAATCCCAACGCCGTGATGCGCGGCCGCGCGATGACGATCAAGGATTACCTCGCCTCGCCGATGCTCGCCGATCCGTATCGCATGCTCGATTGCTGCCTCGAGACCGACGGCGCGGCCGCCGTGGTCGTCACCAGCGAGGAGCGTGCGCGCGACCTGCGCGCCCGCGTGGTTCGGATCGAGTCCGCGGGCGCCGCACAGCCGCATCCCGCGGACGAGATCACGAACCGGCGCGACATCTTCCGCACCGGGCTCGGCTCAGCGGCACCCGAAGCGTTCGGCCGCGCCGGTGTGCGACCCGCGGATCTCGACTTCGCGATGATCTACGACTGCTTCACCTTCGAAGTGATCCACCAGATCGAAGAGCTCGGCCTCTGCAAGCGCGGAGAGGGCGGCGCCTTCGTCGAGGGCGGGCGCATCGAACTCGGCGGCGAACTCCCCCTGAACACCCACGGCGGGCTTCTCTCGGAAGCGCACGTGCTCGGAATGAATCACGTCGTCGAGGCCGTGAAGCAGCTGCGCGGCGAGTGCCGCGAGCGCCAGGTCGCTGGCGCCGAGCTCGGTGTTGTTACGGGCTGGGGCGATTTCGGCGACGGCAGTCTCGCGATTCTCACGCGCGGCTGAGCGCGCGAGACCAACCGCATCGACCGAGGGAGCGCAGAGATGGAGTCCGCCGAAACGAAGATGGACGCGACGATCGGGTCGACGGGTTCCGGCGACG
>JANNDT010000428.1:0-5571 GCA_031387905.1 Deltaproteobacteria bacterium | reverse complement strand
GGGGCGCCGGGCCTGAAGGCCATCGCGCAGGACGGCCTCAAGTGGCTCGACGCGCAGCTCGCCGGCCGCGACACGATCGTGCCCGGCCGCTTCACGCTCGCCGACGTCGCGCTCTACGCATTCGTCGAGTTCGGCGCCAGTGTCGGGCAGAGCGTCGATCCCGTGAACAAGAACGTGATCGCGTGGTTCGAGAAGGTGAAGACGCGGCCTAGCGCGAAGGCGTGAGCCTGGGAGCGCGATGCGTTGGATGCTGTTCGCGACGCTGCGTAGATGAAGTGGTGGCTGCGTCGCGGCTGGCCTCTTCTGTTGGGGCCGTTGGTCCTCGTGACATTCAGCTACGGCTTCGGAATCGAGACGTCTCAGCGATTCGTCGCTTCCATCTCACTGAGTCTTCTCGCGTGGGCGGTGGTCGAGAGCTTGCGCTTTGCGCGTCGCGATCGTCGGCTCGGCAGCGTTCTCGTGAAGCTCCCGCGGTCAGGCTTGCCCGCTGTGGCGCACGGCACGCTCGCCGTGCTGTTCTCGGCGGCGATCGGCTTGGAAGTCTATACGTGGCTCGCTTACGGACACCGGGGCCCCTGGATCCCCTGGCAAGTCGGCTTGTGGATCGCGATCGTGTTTCAGAACCTAATGCTTGCGCGAGCGGGCCTCGAGATTCGCGAAGGCGGCCTCTGTAACGCCTTGAGCGAATGGCGCTGGGATGAATTGCGGCACTGGCGGTGGCAGGGGAGCAACTTGCAACTCCATTTCGGTTTCTGGTCGCCGGCTGGGTTTCCGATTCCCGAAGACCGACGCGCCGACGTAGACACAGCCCTCACGCGGCATGCGAGCGCGAAGCCGTGAGCGAGGCCGCGCCGCTCAGCGAGCGCGTCCTATTCGAAGTGCGCGTCTCGCCGCGCAAAGTGCTCGTCGCATTGTGGACGGCACTCGCACTCGCACTCATCGTCTCCTTCGCGATGTTGGGTCCGGACCTTCAGATCTTCTACGCCGTGGGTCCGCTGCTATTCGCTCTCAAGGAGTTGAACCGCGTCGCGCTGCGCGTCACCGAGAGCACGATCGTTCACCAACAGCCAGGCTGGATGGCGGGCCTCACGACGCTGGCCACGGCTCGCTCGGGTCTCCAGATCCGCGCTCGCGATGTCGCGGGAATCGAGTGGGCGGGTCACGACAACATTGGGATCCGCATGAAAGACGGGCGCGTGGAGCCCGTCTGCTTCACGCATCGCATCGGCACAGCGAACCATGCCCTCGCGCGTCGCGCGATCCTGGAGTTCGTGGAAAGAGCGCCCTCGCTTCAGTCGGGATCGGTCGACGCCGGTAGCTGCGCCGCGAGCTTCTTCGGCGCGACGAGCCGGTAGCTCTGCTCGATCAGCTCGGCGACCTGCTCCCA
Source organism: Deltaproteobacteria bacterium (assembly GCA_031387905.1). Taxonomy (GTDB): domain Bacteria; phylum Myxococcota_A; class UBA9160; order UBA9160; family UBA6930; genus VGRF01. Next base: position 4,184 of record JANNDT010000428.1, on the reverse strand, counting down.
ATCCGCGTGCTCGTCGAGCCAGGCGCTGATCCAGCCGGCTTTACCGACATAGCGCGGCACGAAGTAGCGAGTGGCGTCGTAATCGACGAGCACTTCCTGCACGCCGCGCGGCGCTTTCAGCGTGACCGCGAGGCGGCCCGTCTCGGCGCCGCACATCGCGAAGATCTTCTCGCGCACGCGAAAGGTCGGCTCCTGCCAGGTGATCTTCTCGCGCGCCTCGGGTAGCGCGAGGCAGAGCGCACGCACGCGAGCGAGCGGATCGCGCGAGCGCGGGGGCCGCTTCGCTCGCGTTACTCGCTTGCGAGCCAATGGAAGCCCACGCGCACGCCATAGGTTCGCGGCGGAATCAGGCCGAGCGAGGCGGGGAACGAACCTGAGAACTCGCCCGTGGTCGTGTTGCGCGCGTAGATGATCTCGTTCTCGAGGTTCTCGCAGAACGCCTCGACGCTCAGCCGCTCGCCCGCGCTGCGCCAGACGAGCCGCACGTCGCTGCGCGTGAAGGCATCGACGTGATCGGCTCGCAGCGCATACGGGCGCAGTTCGTAGGCGTCGGTCCAGGTGAACTTCGCGACGGGCGTGAGCGTGCCGCGCGCGCCCAGATCGACCTGATAACTCGCGAACAGCGTCGTCTTCCAGCGCGGCGCGTCTTCGAGGCGCTTGCCCGCGAGGTTGCTCTCGCCTTGCCACGGGAACAGCGGGTTCGGCGCCGGGCAGCCGGGATCCGAGGCGGCGAGGTTCTGCGCGGCGTCGTCGCTGCAGAACTTGTCGAAGGCCGCGTGCAGGTAACCCGCGCTGGCTTGCAGCCGGAGCCCTTCGCTGGGCTGCGCGACCGCTTCGAACTCGACGCCGCGAATCGTCGCGGCAGCTGCGTTCAGCGTGTGCTGGGAGAGGCCGACGATCTGCGGCACCTGGAGGTCGGAGTAGTCGGAGAGGAACCCTGTTAGGGCGAGCTGCAGGCGCCCGTCCGAGAGCGTCGATTTGACGCCCGCCTCCCAGGCGCGAATCAGCTCGGGTTCAACGCCGCTGCGAATTTCGCCGGTGACGTTGTCAGCCTCGAGGATGCCGGCCTTGTAACCCTTCGCGTACTTCACGTAGAGCATGTGGTTCTCGCTCGGGCGCCAGCGCACGCCGAGTTCCCAGGTGTCTTCCGTGAACACCGCGCGCCGCTGCCGTACGGGCTGCGGGAGGCCGCCGGTAGACGGGTGCGCGAGGTTCTGAAAGGTGAGATCGAGCGAATCGCGGTTCAGGCGCCAGCCGCCGAACACTTCGAGGTCGATCTCCGGCGCGTTCGAGAAGAGTTCGAACGGCCGCACCGCCACGCTCGCGAACGGCGCGAAACCAGTCGTGACTTCGTACGACTCGGACACGATCGTCCCGAACGGAATGATGATTTCGTCGGGGCCTTGGTCGCGGGTGTGCCGGAAGTAGACGAGGCCCGCGATCCAATCGACCGCGCGGTCGCCGGCGGAACTGAGGCGCAGCTCGCCGGTGTAGAGGTTGTTCCGCTGCGGGCGGAAGACGTCGATGATCGGCAGCTCGCTGCCATCGGCGTCGACGACTTGGTCGAAGTCGACGTGCTCGAAGCCGAACTGAAAGTCGAGCCGGAACTCGCCGAGCGCGGCGGACGCGAAATCCCAGCCGAGCGCGCCCTCGGTTCCGTAGACGCGCAACTTCGTCCGGTGGCGCTGGGTTGCGCTCGAGCGCACATGCAGCGGATTCGTCGGAATCGGCAGCGCCGCCGCACCGAGCTGCGCGGGCGGCTCCAGGAACTGATCGACGATCGACGGGATCAGGCCAGGGCTGCCGTTGATCATGATGTCGCGCGCGAAGTCCCGGAAGGGAACGCCCGAGCGGCGCGCCCCAAGCCGAATGATGCCCTCGAGGCTCTGGATCTTCGGATCGTTCGAGGTGACGAGGTTGTCGATCAGGCTCTCGACGAAGCGCGTGTAGCCCTGATAAGGATCGAAATCGACGACGCCGAAGTTCTCGGCGACGAAGTTGTCGTCGTCGTCGAACTCGCGCGTGTCGAGGAAGCCCTGCGTGTAGGCCCCGACGAGCGGGCGCGAGACGTACGGATCCGCGTCCGACTGGTTGTAGAAGCCGCGAAAGATCAACTCGACGTCGTCGCTCGGCAGCGAGCGCAGCGTGAGCCGCGAGTACCACTCGTCCGAATTGTGCGGGTCGTTGCGGCGGCTCGCACGCGTGAGATCGTTCATGTAGCCGTCGCGCACGTCGCGCTGCACCACCAGCCGAGCCATTAGGCGCTCGTCGTCCTCACCGAACAGCGGCGCATTCAGCACGCCGCGCAGCTGCACGTGGTCGTAATTTCCGTAGAGCGCGTCGGCTTGCGCTTCGTACTTTGCGTGCGGCTTGACCCAGCGAAAGTCGATGGCGCCGGCAGTGGCGTTGCGGCCGTAGACGGTGCCCGCAGGGCCGCGCACGAGTTCGATGGATTCGAGGTCGTAGTACTGGCCTAGCAGCGAATCGAGGCTCAGCTTGAACAGGCCGTTCACGTGATACGCGACCGGCGACTGCGAGCTGAACGATTCCGACACGCCGCGAATCGAGAAGTTGCCCGTGCGGCTCTCGCCCTTCGTCACCACGTTCGGGACCAGCGTGGCGATGTCCGCGCCGCTCTCGATGTTCGCGAGTGCGAGCGTCTCGGGAGAGAGCGCGGTGACGGACGCCGCGATGTCCTGCAGCGATTCGCTGCGCTTGTTGATCGTGACGACGATCTCTTCGATGGCTGGCGCCGGCGCTGGCGCGGCCGTTGGCGCCACCTGCGCCGAGGCCGACGCGCCGAGCGCGAGCACGACAGCCATCGACCGCGGGAAGCGAGCGCGCACTGCGAACTCCATGGGCCCGGCTTGGGCCCCGGAAGCGCATCGTCTCACGCGCGCGTGACGAGCGTCAACCGGCTCGCAGCGGGAGCCTGTTCGCGACCGCCCGCGCGATGCGCGCCTCCACCTCGTCTGCGCTGCCGCTCGCGTCGATGCGCACGAGATAAGCGCGCTCGATCGCGGCCATCTCGGCGCGCACGCGCTCGAGAAACGCGCGCTCCTCGAAAGCGGGCTCGTGCGGCTCACGGCGCACAGCGGCCCGCGCGAGGCCTTCACTCACCGGCAAATCGAGCCACAGCACGAGATCGGGCAGCGGGAACTCGGCTTCACTCGCGGCGAGGATCGCGGCGGCATCGAGCCCGCGCGCGCCCTGATAAGCCGCGCTGGAGATGAAGTAGCGGTCCGAGAGCACGACCTCGCCGCGCGCGAGCGCGGGGCGCACGATTTCGCGCACGTGCGCGCGGCGCTGCTCGAAAAACCAGGCGAGCTCCTGCTCCGGCGCGACGCGCTTCCCGGAGCGCGCCATCGCGCGGATCGCGCGCCCGGCCGGGCAGTCGTGCGGCTCGCGCGTCTGCACGACGCGTTCGCCGGCAGCTTCGAGGCGCGCGGCGAGGTGCGGCAGTTGCGTCGATTTACCGCTGCCATCGGTGCCCTCGAAGACGATGAGCAGCCCGCGGTTCACGTGCGCGGTCTCGACGCGCGTTCACGCAGCGCGCGCACGCGCGCCGCGGCAACCTGATAAGTGCGCGCTGCGGCGAGACTTTTCGGAAAGGGGCTCACGCGGCCAGAGTGGCACGCCGGTTGCTCTCTGCAAACTCGACGCTTCGGCGTTGCGCGGCTCTACCCCTCATACGGGACCGGGGGCGAAGCCGCGGAGGAGTCACCGGGCGAGGGCTTGTCGCGTCGCGGGAATAACAACGGGGTGAGACTCGCGCCGCTGTTCTCGCTCGGTGGCTCCAGTTCCGTTCCTCTCCGAACAGCGTTCGCACGGCGTGGCGACGGCTCCACCAAAAAAAGCAGGCCGCGCGGCTTTCGCCACGCGGCCTGCTTGGAGTTCAACGGGCCCGATCCTTACTGGATCTTGCCCTGGAGCAGGAACGCGATCACTAGGCCGTAAATCGCGATCGACTCGATCAAAACCATCCCGAGGATGTAGCTCGTGAACATCGTGGCCTGGGCGCCCGGATTGCGGGCGATGCCGGCCGTGGTGTTGCCAGCGGTCAGACCTTGGCCGATGCCGCAGCCGAGGCCCGCGAGGCCGATTGCGAGGCCCGCGCCGAGCGCGTAGCCCCAAGTTCCGTCACCGCCGCCGCCCGCTTCCTGGGCCAACGCGGCCATCGGGAG
>JANNDT010000306.1:0-17612 GCA_031387905.1 Deltaproteobacteria bacterium | reverse complement strand
GCCATTTCGAGTCTCCTCCAGAGGAGCGATCGGAGCGAACACCTCGCAGAGGCCGCACGCCCCAGCCTAGACTAGGTCCGGCCCGTTCCACGTACTCATAAGGAGCCTCGATGTCGCTCGAGACGCACAAGACCTACTGCCGCTTCTGCCATAACTACTGCGCGTTCGAGGTCGACGTGAAAGACGGCCGGGCGGTCGCGGTGCGCGGCGACGCGGGCGACCCGATTTACGGCGGCTACACGTGCATCAAGGGCCGCCAGTTGCCCGAGGCGCACGCGCATCCGGAACGCGTGACGCGCCCGCTGAAGCGCATGGTCGATGGCAGTTACGAGGAGATCCCGCTCATACAGGCGCTCGACGAAATCGCGGCCAAGCTGAAGGCGATCACCGACCAGCACGGCAAGCGCGCGATCGCGAGCTACTGCGGCACCTACGCCTTTCAGAACTCGGCGGCGCTGGCGGTCTCGAAGGCCTGGCACAAAGGCTTCGGCTCCGAGTCCTACTACACGAGTGTCACGATCGACCAGCCGAGCAAGGCCGTCGCGATGTCGCGCGCCGGTGTCTGGAGCGCCGGCATGCACGGCTTCCACGAGAGCGACGTGGTGATGCACATCGGTAACAACCCGATCGTCTCGCAGTACACGCCGTTCGGCGGCACGCCGCCCTGGAACCCGGTGAAGGAACTGCGCGATGCGAAGGCGCGTGGCATGAAGCTGATCTGCGTCGACCCGCGCAGGACCGACATGGCGCGCCGCGCAGACCTCTTCCTGCAGATCCGCCCCGGCGAAGATCCCACGTTCCTCGCCGGCATGATCCGCGTGATCCTCGACGAGAAGCTGCACGACGAGACCTTCTGCGCGCAGTGGATGAACGGCCTCGACGGGCTCCACCGCGCCGTCAGCGAGTTCGATCTCGACTACGTCGCCCAGCGCACGCGGCTGCCGCAGCAGCAGATTGTCGACGCCGCGCGCATGTTCGCGCGAGCGAAGCGCGGCGTCGCCGTAACAGGCACCGGCCCCGACATGGCGATGCACCCGACGCTCACCGAGCACCTCGTGATCTGTCTGAACCTGATTTGCGGCCGCGTGAACCGTGCGGGCGAGAAAGTTCCGAACCCCGGCATCCTGACGCCGGTTCAGTCGAAGAAGGCGCAGCCGACGGGCCCGTTCCCGATGTTCGGCGTCGGCCCGCGCAGCCGCGTGCGCAACCTGGGCGAGATCATCGGCGAAATGCCGTGCGCCGCGCTCAGCGACGAAATTCTGCTCGAAGGCGAAGGCCAGATAAAGGCGCTCTTCGTGCTGGGCGGCAACCCACTCGTCGCGTGGCCGGATCAAGCGAAGGCGGTGAGAGCGATCGACGCGCTCGAGCTGCTCGTGTGCATCGACATCAAGCGCGCAGCGACCGCGAAGCAGGCTGATTATGTGCTGCCGGGCAAGATGTGCCTCGAGCGCGCCGACGTGCCGATCCTGTGTGACACGTGGTACGAGCAGCCGTACACGCATTACACGCCTGCGATCGTCGACGGCCCCGTAGGCTCGGACCTGATCGAGGAGTGGGAGCTGTACTGGGAGATGTCGGCGCGGCTCGGCTCGCCGATCCGGCTCGCAGGCGGCGAGTTGCCGCTCGATCGCAAGCCGACGAAAGACGAGGTGCTCGAACTCATGCTCGCGGGCGGGCGCATTCCGTTCAGGGAAGTGCAGAAGCATCGCGGCGGCACGGTCTATCCCGAGGTCGAGCAGATCGTGCAGCCGGCCGACGCGAACTGCGCGAAACGCTTCGAGATGACGCCGGAAGGCGTAGTCGACGAGATCGCCGCGATTCGGCGCGAGTCGCTGGTCGAGCCGTTCTCGCACCGCCTGATCAGCCGGCGGCTGCGCCAGGTCTATAACTCCTCGGGCCGCGAGCTCTCGGAGAGCCGCAAGAAGGGCGGCACCACCAACCCCGCTTTCATGCACCCCGGTGACATCGACGAACTCGGGCTGCGCTCGGGCGACGTGATCGAGATCGAATCTTCGCACGCGATGATCTACGGCGTGGCGGAAGCGGCAGACGACGTCCCCACCGGCGTGATCTCGATGGCGCACGCCTGGGGCGACCCGGCCGCGGACCCAAAGGGCGTGCGCGAGATCGGCTCGTCCACCAACGCGCTGATCTCGAACGAGGTCGACTTCGACGCGATCACCGGCATGGCGCGCCAGAGCGCGATCCCCGTGAACGTGCGCCGCGCGGCGGTGGCGATCTGAGGCTGTCGAGTCGCACGCTGCGAGGGCTGCTCGCCGCGTGCAGCGCGCTTCTCGCAGCGAGCAGCGCGCTCGCTGCGGAGCCCGAGTTGCGCGCCGGCTTCGGGCGCGCGCCGATCACGCCCGTCGTCGCGGACTCGTGGACCGACGTGGACGGCGATGGCAAGTACGACGAGGACGTCGACCGCTACGAAGACCGCAACAAGAACGGCCGCTTCGACGTCGTCTACATGGCGGGCTTCCAGAGCCCACGCCCCGCAGCGGGAGTCCACGACGAACTCGAGGCGGTCGCCGTGGTGTTCGACGACGGCACGACGCGCGTCGGCATCGTCACGGCGGACGTCGTTGGCCTCTCGCATTCGTTCGTGAAGAAGCTGCGCGACGTGTACGCGCGCGAACTCGGGCTCGACTACTTGCTGGTGCACGCCACCCATAATCACCAGGGCCCCGACACGCAGGGCATCTGGGGGCGCTCGCGGCTGCGCAGCGGCGTTGCGGACGGCTACCTGAAGTTCCTGCGCGAGCAGATGGGCACCGCGCTCGCGCAAGCAGAGCGCCGGCTCGAGCCCGCGGAAATCGAGATCGCGGAGATCCGGGGCCGCGACCGCGAAATCGCGACGGTCGATACGCGCAAGCCCGAGGTGATCGACGACGGCCTGCGCGTCGCGGTCGTTCTGCGCGCGGGCGGCGGCGACGTGCTCGGCACGCTCGTCAACTTCGGCAACCACGTCGAGCTGCTTTGGGATCGCAACTTCCAGCTCACCGCCGATGTCGCGGGCTGGACGCGCCGCGGGCTCGACCGCGGCCTCGACTACGACGGCACGCTCTACAAACCAGGCCTCGGCGGCACCACGCTCTGGCTCACCGGCAACATCGGCGGGCTGATCACGACGCCGCCCGAAATCTCCGTGGTGGATCCGCAGAGCGGGCAGTCGGTGGCCAAGCCGTCGCAGGAAAAGGCGCGCGCGCAGGGTTATCAGGTCGCGGAGGCGGTGCTCGAAGCGCGCGCCTCGGGTTCCTTCGAGCGCGTGGCGGCGCCGCGCGTGTCCGTCGTGAAGCGCGAGATCCAGGTGCCCATATCGAACTGGCCGCTGCTGTTCGCAGGCGCGCTCGGCGTGCTCGACCGCGACCTCGATCTGCGCTGGGGCTATCAGACCGCTAGCGAAGTCGCGCTCGTGCGCATCGGCGAGCTCTGGCTCGCCTGCGTGCCGGGCGAGCTCTACCCCGAGATCGCGGTCGGCGGCATCGAGAACCCGCCGGGCGCGGATTACAAAGTCGCGCCGGTGGAGACGCCGCCGCTGCGCAGCGCGATGCGCGGCCGCGTCAACATGATGGTGAACCTCGCCAACGATTCGCTCGGCTACATCATTCCGCGCAGCGAGTGGGACGCGGACGAGCCTTGGATCTACGGAGCGACCGAGCCTAGTTATGGTGAAGTCGTCTCCGCTGGGCCCGACACCGCGCGCATCGTCCACCATGCGCTACTGAAAGTGTTCGAGAAGGCGAGCCAGCTGCCCGCGCCTGCGGTGACGGAACGCTGAGCCCGCAAGCGAGCGCTTAGGCGCGAGGAGGATTGCGCGATGCTCGAACTCCGCCCCGGCTGCGAACGCTGCGACCGCGATCTTCCGCCCGATTCGCCGGACGCGCGCATCTGCTCGTTCGAGTGCACGTTTTGTCGCGAGTGCGTGGAGACGCAGCTCGCTGGCCGTTGCCCGAACTGCGGCGGCGAGTTCGTGCGCCGCCCGCTGCGGCCGCCCGAGAAGCTCGTGAAATCTCCGGCGAGCACGAAGCGCGTGTTCAAGCCGACGCCGGCCGTGCGATGAGCGGGCAGCCGAGTTCACCACAAATCGCGCGCAGCGGGTGGATGACGGCGATGGCCGCGTTCTGCGTCCTCTCGCTCGTGTTCCTCGTCTACCGCGATCTCGCGATCCCCGAAGTGCGTGACACCGAAGTGTGGCTCGGCTTCGAATTGCACGGCGCTGCAGCGCTGCTCACGGCGCCGCTGCACTGGGCGATCTTCGCGGCGGGCGCGTGGGCTCATTGGACACAGCAGCGCTGGATCGCGCGCGCGACCGCTTACTACATCCTCTACGTCGCCATTTCGCACTTGATCTGGTGGCAAACCGCAGAAGCTTCTGCCGCGGGCGCGCTCCGTCTGCGCGCGCACCCCGTCACGCAGTCGCGTTAGAGTCGCGCGCCAATCTCGCGCCCCGGAGTTCTCACGTGAGCACAGTCAAGCAGCGCACCCTCGGCGCCGTCCTCTATCCGCAATTCGAGTTGCTCGATCTGTACGGCCCGCTCGAGATGTTTGGCTGCTTAGGCGAAGCGCTACGCGTCGTGACGATCGCCGAGCAAGTCGGCCCGGTGAAGTCGACGCCAGGCCCGAGCACCCTCGCGGAGTTCTCCTTCGCGAATGCGCCGCCGCTCGACCTAATGCTCGTGCCCGGCGGCCTCGGCACCTTCCCTCAGCTGGGCAACGCCGCGCTCGTCGAGTTCCTGCGCGAACGCGGCGCGCGCGCGGAAGTGGCGATGTCCGTGTGCACGGGCGCCGCGCTCTTCGCCAAGGCGGGCCTGCTCGATGGCCGCCGCGCCACCACCAACAAGCAGTTCTTTGCGATGACATGCGCGAGCGGACTCAACACGCAGTGGATCGAGGAAGCGCGCTGGGTCGAGGACGGGCCGATGGTGACGTCGTCGGGCGTCTCCGCTGGCATGGAAATGTCGCTCGCCGTGATCGCGAGACTGTGGGGCCGGTCCGTGGCGGAGCAAATTGCGGCGCTCACCGAGTACGAGTGGCAGACCGACGCCGGGCGCGATCCGTTCGCGAAGTACCTGAACCAAGGCAAGCTCGCGCCGGAGATGGGGTCGTGACTGAGAGCGCGAGCCGCGCCGAGTGCCGCGGTGAACCCGGGCGCGTCGCGCCGGCGATCGATCGCAACAAGTGCGAAGGCAAAGCCGACTGCGTGCGCGTCTGCCCGTACGGCGTCTTCGAGATGGGCGTGCTCGGCGCGGAGCAGCGCGGCGAGCTCTCGCTCTTCGGACGCCTCAAAGGCTGGGGGCACGGATACAAGCAGGCGTTCGTGGTGAAGCCCGCGGATTGCCATGCTTGCAAGCTGTGCGTCGAGGCGTGCCCCGAGGACGCGATCCACTTGGCGCCGCTCAGGAGTTAGGTACGTGCCGCGAGTCGAGACCCCGCCCCTCACTTCGCCCGAAGCCGCGGCTGCGCTGGTCAAGTCCGGCGACTGGGTCGATTACGGTCTCGGCGCCGCGCAGCCCAACATATTTGACCGCGCGCTCGCCGCGCGCGCGAGCGAGCTGCGCGGCGTGAAGATCCGCTCTGGCCTCGCAATGCATCCGCGCGCCGCGCTCGCGGCCGACCCGACAGGCGAGCACATCTCGATGCTGTCCTGGCACTTCGGTGGCCTCGACCGCCAGGCCCACGACAAGGGCCTGATGCATTACATCCCGATGAACTTCGGCGAGGCGCCCGATTATTACCGGCGCTTCATCGAGCGCGTCGACGTCGCCTGCATCCAGACCACGCCGATGGACGCCCACGGCTATTTCAACTTCGGGATCAGCGTGACGTTCCTGAAGGCGATGCTCGAGCGCGCGAAGACAGTGATCGTCGAGACCAATCCGCGCGTGCCGCGCGTGTTCGGCGCCGAGGAGGCAGTGCATGCGAGTGACGTCGACTTCGTGCTCGAAGGAGACGGGCTGCCGCTGCCGCAGCTGCCGAACGCACCGGCCGGCGAGGTCGACAAGACGGTGGCGCGCCTGATTGCGGCGGAGATCGAGGACGGCGCGTGTCTCCAGATCGGCATCGGCGGCATGCCGAACGCGGTCTGCTCGATGCTCAAGGACGCCGGCGTGAAAGGCCTCGGCATCCACACCGAGATGATGGTCGACGGCATCCTCGAGCTCTACGAGGCCGGCCTCGTGACCGGCGAGCACAAGCAGATCAACCGTGGCCAGATGGTGTTCACCTTCGCTGGCGGCTCGCAAAGGCTCTACGACTTCGTCGATCAAAACCCCGCCGCGCAGAGCTTTCCGGTCGACTACACGAATCTTCCTGAGAACATCGCGCGGAACGAGCGCGTCACCTCGATCAACAACACCACGCAGATCGACCTGCAAGGCCAGGCGGCGAGCGAATCGAGCGGGCACCGCCACATCTCGGGCACCGGCGGGCAACTTCAGTTCGTGCGCGGCGCCTACGCCTCGAAGCGAGGCAAGTCGTTCATGTGCTTGTCGTCGATCTACGAACGTGGCGGCAAGCGCGAGAGCCGCATCGTCACCACGCTCACACCAGGCAACATTGTTACGACGCCGCGCACCGACATGATGTACGTCGTGACCGAGTACGGCATGGTGAACCTGAAGGGCCTCTCGGTGCCCGAGCGCGCGAAAGCGCTGATCGGTATTGCGCACCCGGAGTTTCGCGAGGCGCTCGAGCGAGAGGCGCGCGAGAGGAACCTAATTCCGCGGGCGTGGCGCTAGCCGCGACTTGTTGCCGCCGCCGGGCACGAGCCGTAGCGCGATGGCGCTTTGCGCTCAGCTCTCCGCCTTGGTCAGCGCCCGCGGCTGCGAGCCGTCCATGTCCGTGAAGCCGTAATCGCGAGCCAGTCGCGCCGCGACCAGCGCGCGGCCCGAGTGCCGGAGCACGTCGCCGTCGCGCGCGAGCGCCGCCACCGCGCGGCCCGTGAAGCGCGGCGATTCGCTGTTGCTGAGATCGAGGAATGCCGCCGACTCCATCACCTTCTCGGTGCGCACGAGGCCCGGATATAGCGACACCACTGAGACGCCGTGCCCGCGCAGCTCGTGAGCGCAGTCGGCGCTGAGGCGATCTGTGGCGGCCTTCGCGACGCCGTATGCCACGTTGCCCTGAACCTTCTGCGCAGCCCAATGAGACACGTTCACGATCAGCCCGCGTTTTTGCGGAACCATCGCGCGCGCCGCCAAGCGCGAACAGGCGTAGGCGGCGCGCACGCCGCTCGTGAACATGGCGTCCCAGCGCCAGAGCGGCTGTTCCCAGTGGGGGCGCGGCCAAGTGAACTCGCCCGCCTCGCTCATGTTTTCGTAACCGCCCCAGGCGCTGTTCACGAGTAGATCGAGGCCGCCGAGTTCGGCGAGTGCGCGCGCGAACAGCGCCTCGGTTTGCGCGTCGTCGCGGTGGTCGCAGCGAACGGCGATGCCGCGGCCACCGAGGCTTGTTACGGACGCCGCCGTGGCCGCGAGCGCGACTTCGTCTCGCCCGCTCAGCACGACCGCCGAGCCGATCTCGCCGAGCGCCTCCGCGATGCCGCGCCCAACGCCTCGGCTCGCTCCCGTCACGATCGCGCGAATCGCAGTTCCGCTCGCCATGTGTGCGTCCGCCCGCGCCTTGGTTCAGGCCGTCAGCGACATCTTGTAGGTCACGAGCGCCACCGCAACTTCGCGGCCGGCGGCGTCCACAACACTCACTTCGCCCGTGCAGATCTCTTTGCCGCGCCGCCGCACGCTCGCATTCGCGATCAGATCCTGCCCGCGGCCCGCGGCGATGAAGTTGATGCTGAAGCCGATCGTCGTGCCGCGGGAGCTAGGCGATGCGGCCGGGTGCGCCCAGAACGCGGCGGTGGCCGCGGCATCGACGAGCGCGGAGATCGCGCCGCCATGCACGGTGTCGCCGAGCGTTGTTACGGCCAGGCGGTAGGGCAGGCGAACGCGCACGCGATCGGGCTCGACGCTCACGAGTTCGAGGCCGAGCAGCCGGCCGTAAGGCGAGCGCACGATTGCGCTATCGACGAGCTGGCGGACGTCTGCGGGCAAATCGCTCACTGCGTTTCTCCGGTGCGTGGCGCGCAGCGTACGACGCGTTCGCTTAGGATGCGCGCAGAGCACGAGGGGCGACGAGATGCGCGCGGATCGAGAGGCGCTGGTTACGCTCGCAAAGCGGCACGCGCAGGCCGAAGCGGACGGCGACCTCGCGACCACGCTCGCGACGCTCGAGGATGCGCCCATCTACGAGCTCGCGACGCTCGGCCTCTCGTTCCGCGGTAAGGACGCGGCGCGCACTTATTACGAGCACTTCTTCGGCACGTTTCAACCGTGGATCTCGGGCTTCGAGCTGGTGAACCAGTGGGCGACGGACGAAGGACTCGGCGAGGAGTACTGGCTTCACCTCTCGCTGCCGGACGGCGCGCGCGAGAGCCATCGCATCATCGGCGTGCTCGTTTTCGGCGAGACCCGGCTCGCGGGCGAGCGCCTCTACGCGAGCGAGCGCTTGTTACGCGTGATGCTGGGACCGGCCTTCGAGATCGCGGTGCGGCAAACAGCGGCGCTCAGCCACGAGATCTGACTGCGCACAGCTGTTGGAAAAGGCAACCGGGGACGTTGTTGCCTTTTCAACCCCTGCCAGCGCGCCCCTGCGCGCCCGGTCCGCAGCGAAAAGGCAAGAACGTCCCCGGCTTGCCTTTTCAGCGCCCGCGAAAGGTGGGCTCGCGCTTCTCCACGAACGCGCGCGCGGCTTCGCGGTGGTCTTCTGTTAGGCCGGTGTGCACGTGGTGCGTGGCCTCGAGGTCGAGGCATGTGAACACGTCGGCGCCGCTCGCCGCGCGGTTCAGATTCTCTTTCATGTAGCGGTAAGCCACGGCGGGCCCGCTCGCGAGACGCAGTGCGAGTTCGCGCGTCTGCTTCTCGAGTTCGCCCGCCGGCACGACGCGGTTCACGAGCCCAACGCGCAGCGCCTCCTCTGCGCTCACGCGATCGCTCAGGTAGTAGAGCTCGCGCGCGCGCGGAGCCGACCACCTGCGTCGCGAAGAAGCTGCCGCCCCAGTCGCCCGAGAAGCCCACGCGCGCGAAGGCGGTGAGCAGCACCGCGTTCGCGGAGGCGATGCGCAGGTCGCACGCCATCGCGAGCGCGAAGCCTGCGCCGGCCGCCGCGCCGGGGATCGCAGCGATTACGGGCTTGGGCATCGTGTAGATGCGCCCCGCCGTCGCGCGCTGGGAGAGGCGCTGCGCGTGGATGCGCGCATCGATTCCCGGCCCTTCGCCGCCGCCGGTATTGCGCTCGTCCATGCCTTTGACGTCGCCGCCAGCGCTGAACGCGCCGCCCGCTCCGGTGAGCACGACGCAGCCCACATCGCTCGCGGTCTCGGCGTCTTCGAGCGCGCGCGCGAGGCCACTCAGCATCTCGCCCGAGAACGCATTGCGGCGCTCTGGGCGATTCAGGGTGAGCGTCGCGACGCGGTCTTCCACGAGCGCGATCAGGTGATCCGTGCCGGTGTCGATCGTGCGGGCGGCCATCGTGATTCTCCTCCAAGGTGCGCGACAGTACCGCGAACTGCGCCGAGGCTGGCGCCGCGAAAAGGCAAGAACGTCCCCGCCTTGCCTTTCGGGGCAGGGTGTCGGCGTTCGATGAAGAGGAGATCGCGATGAAGACCCGCCAGCTTGGCCGCACAGGTTTGCGCGTGCCGGTGCTTTGTCTGGGCACGATGACGTTCGGCCTGCAGTGCGATCGCGATACGTCGTTCGCGATCCTCGACCGCTCGCTCGAAGGCGGGCTCGATTTCCTCGACACCGCGGACGTATATCCACTCGGCGGCACGGGTGAGACGGTCGGCCGCACCGAGGATCTGATCGGCGAGTGGCTGCAGCTCCGTGACAATCGCGACCGGATCGTGCTCGCGACCAAGTGCCGCGGGCCGATGGGGCGAGGCGCGAATGACGTGGGCCTCTCGCGCCAGCACATCCTGAAAGCCTGTGAGGCGAGCCTGCGCCGCTTGCGCACGGACCGCATCGATCTCTACCAGACGCACTTCTTCGATCCCGACGTGCGCATCGAGGAGACGCTGCGCGCGCTCGAGGATCTCGTGCGCGCGGGCAAGGTCCGCTACGTCGGCTGCTCGAACTATCCGGCCTGGCGGCTCGCCGAAGCCCTAATGGCTGCGCGCCAGCTCGGTAGCGAGGGCTACGTCTCGGTGCAGCCGCGTTACAACATCCTGTACCGCGAGATCGAGACCGAGCTACTGCCGTTCTGCATCTCTCAGGGCATCGGCGTGCTCGTCTACAACCCGCTCGCCGGCGGTTTTCTCTCGGGCAAGCACAAGCTCGCGCCCGAGCCGGCGGAAGCGGGCCGCTTCACGCTCGGCGCGGCGGGCAAGATGTATCGCCACCGCTACTGGCAGGAGGCGCAGTTTGCGGCGGTCGAGCGCCTCGCAAAAGAAGTGGAAGCGCGCGGGCTCGATCTGGTCAGCGTCGCCGTCGCCTGGGTCGTCGCGCAGCCAGGCGTTACGTCCGCGATCATCGGCGCGAGCAAGCCCGCGCAGCTCGCGGCTTCGCTCGCCGCCGCCGAACTCGTGCTCGACGACGGGCTGCGCGCGGCGTGCGACGCGCTTTGGTGGGAGCTTCCGCGCCGCGCCGTGGCTGAGGGCTACCGCTAGCCAGACGCGCGCTCGGAGCTGAGTTTCCGAGCAGGTGCGCGGAGTTCGCCCGATCCGTTGCCTTCGCGCTGCAGCGCTCGCTTTCTCGCCGCTTCCCCAAATCAGGGGACGCGAAGGCTCGCGCTTTGTCGGACAATGCGTTCGACACCCGGTCTCGCCTGCACGCGAGGCCGGTCACACCATTCAGCGAGGTTTCCATGTCGTCGCCGTTTTCGCCCTCTCGTGCGCGCGTCAACCGCATCGCCGCGACCATTGCCGCGATCTGCCTCGCTGCGCTCGCGGGCGCCGCGAATCCGCCGGCCGGGCTTCAGAACCCAGGCTTCGAGACGGGCGCGATCGGCGCAGCGCCGACGGCGTGGACGGTCGCGGCCACTGACGTCGCGATCACCGTGGGCGCGGAGGGACCGAGCAGGTTCCCGGTTTATCAGGATCGAGGCATTACGGTCGACCCGTTCCGCGGCCAGCATGCGCTGCGCATCGGCACGCCGACGGGCCGCTTCGCAGCGCAGCCCAAGGGCGACCACATCGTCAAGCAAACTTTCAAGGCGGCGTCGCCCGATCTCGTCCTGGCGTTGCGACTGCTCTCGTGGGAGACGACCGGCGAGGATTCGTTCTTCGTATCGATTACGGATCCCAGCAACGCGAGCGCGCAGTACAGCGTGACGGATGCACGCGCGGGCGGACCCTTCTCGCTGCCGCTGCCGGGCTCCGCGCCGGCAACTTGCAGCGCGACGCCGTGCCTCCTCAAAGTTTCGATGAGGGGCGCGCGGCCGATGCTCGACAGCGGCTGGCGAGAGATGAAGATCAGCGGCCTCCCGACGGACGGTCGCGATCTGCTGATTCGTTATGGCGTCTTCACGACGGATGCCAAGGAATCGAGCTGGGCGTATTTCGACGAAGCGCGCCGGCCTCCCGTGGCGCGCATCACGATCACGCCGCCGAATGGCCAACTCGAAGGCGACTTCGTCTTCTTCGACTGCACGGGTTCGTCCTTCGATGAGGGCGGCGAACTGAGTTGCCGCTGGGACATCACCGGCGCGACGATCGATCCGCGCACCCTCGTCGGCCCCTATGCGATCTTCAATTTGCCCGAGAACGACCCGTCGCTGCTGGTTGTGCTCACGGTTTCCGACGGCACTTCGAGCGCAAGCACCTCGAGCAATTTTGCACCGAGCGGGCCGCTCGCGGTCCAGAATGCGGCGCCGATCGTGAACGCCGTGAATGCGGAAGTGCAGGCGGGGCAAGGCGTCGAGTTGTTATGCCGCTACCTCGATTTCGGCGTGCTCGACACACACACGGTCTCGCTGCAAGTCGGCGGTTCTCTCCTCGCGACCACGCTCGTCAGCGAGAACGAGCAGGCTTACTCGTCGGGCGTCGCGCGTGCGCACTGCGACGCGGCCAGTCTGTCGCCTGGCACGCTGACCGGCAGCTGCACCGTCACGGACGACGAGGGCGCGAGCAGGTCCGACGCGTTCGTCGTGAATGTGCTCGCGCCGATGCCGGGACGCGGCGAGCCCGCGAACGACTCCTCGCTCACGGCGCCGCGCCTCGCCGCGGACTGGACGTATTCGTTCGACCTCGATCAGCCCCGCGATGTCGACGTGGTCGAGGTGCGCATGGCCGATGGCAGCGCGCCGCCCGCCAACAGCGAGGTCGAGATCACGCTCGAAGCCGCAGCCGACTACGACCTGATCGTCCTCAGCCGCGCTCCGGGCCTCCGGCCGTTCGAGGGGCAGCCGCTCAAGACGAGCCCGTTCCTGAACAGTCCGTTCTTGAACAGCCCGTTCTTGAACAGTCCGTTCCTCAACAGCCCGTTCCTGAACAGCCCCTTCCTGAATAGTCCGTTCTTGAACAGCCCGTTCCTGAACAGTCCGTTCTTGAACAGTCCGTTCTTGAATAGCCCGTTCCTGAACAGCCCCTTCTTGAACAGCCCCATCGCGTTCGAGGAGGTTCCGCTCTCCCAGGTCGCGGGTTCGCCGGGCGGCAGCACCGTCGCCGGGTCGGACATCGGCCTCGATGAGCTCGGCTCGTTCGACATCGCCGACCTTCAGGACGAGACGCTGGTGGTGAAGACGTTCTCCGCGCGGCTCGGCGCAGCGCCCGAGCGAGCGCTGGTGCGCGTCAGCCCCCAGGAGACCGCGCTGTTCGTCGCGGTCGTGTCGCACGACGGCAGCTTCAGCGCCGCGCCGTACCAGTTGACGATCCAGGCTTCGCGGCCGGTCGATCGCGAAGCGTTGTTGGGCGCGAACTGCGTCGCAGCGCCGCTCGTGGCGCCCGCGCAAGCGACCTCATCGCTCGAGGTGCTGCATGCAGGCGCGAGCGCCCCGAAGACGATCGGCGTGATCCAGCGCCAACGCTTCCAGCGCGAGCACGGCATGGACGACGCGGCGTTCGCGAGCTGGCTCGCACTCATCGCGCCTTCGCTCGATCACCCCGCACTCGCGATGCGGCTGATCTCGGTGCCCAGCACGCTCTTCGACGCCTCGGACACAGCACCGTGCAACGTCGCGGCGCGCAACGCGGTGGCGTCGCAGGTGAAGGCGCTGGTGCAGGCCGAGCTCGCGGCGTTCCCGTCCGCCCGCTCCGTGACAATTCTTGGCAGTCAGTTCGTGATCCCGCACTACGCGGAGAGCGACGGCACCGACATCGCGAATGAGCGCTTCTACGGCGGCGACGCCATGGTGCGCGAGGACAGCCCGCTCGCCGCGAGCCTCGCGGGCGGCTTCAACCTCACCGACGCGTTCTACACCGCGCCGGGTCTGCCGTTTGGCGGCCGCACGCTCTGGGTCGAGCAGCTCCCGATCGGCCGCCTGGCGAAACACCCGACGGAGATCGCAGCGGAGGTCGCGTCCTTCGCGCAGAACAACGGCGTGCTCACGGCGACGCATGCACTCGCGACGGGCTACGACTTCTTCATCGACGGCACCGCCGCTTCAGAGCAGGTGCTCCGCCAAGTTGCCGAGACCAAGGTCCTCAACAACAGCACGTGGACCGCGAGCGATCTGCGCTGCGAGGCCTTCGGCACCCCGCCGCCAGGTTCAGACGCGGTTTGCCGAGTGCCCGAGCTCTCGGTCACGAACTTGCACGGCACGCACTTCGCCGGCCTGTCGGCGAACGGCTTCCGCACCGGCAACTACGCGGACTTCGTCGATACGACCGACGTGTACGGCCAACTCGCCGGCACGCTGACGGCGAGCATCGGCTGCCACACGGGCCTCGACGTGCCGGCCTCGTGGTCGATCCCGCAAGCGTTCGGGCTGAAGGTCGATCCGGCCTTCGACTGGGCGCAGCAGGCCGGCGTGCAAATTCGGCCGCTGAACTACGGCATCGGCCACACCGACTTCGCCGATCGCGGCACCGAGGGCCTGCTCACGCAGGTGCTCTCGCGCGCGACGGCGGGGCTCTCGCTCGGCGAGGCGCTCAGCAAGGCGAAGGCCGGCTACCTGCTCGGGCTTCGGCAAGTGGACGTGTACGACGAAGACTCGGTGATCTCGCTCGCGCTGATCGGCCTTCCGCAGTGGCGGCTCTCGCCGACGGCGGCGACGCCTCCGCCCGGGCAACCGCCCGGCTCGCCAAACCCGGCGACGACTCCGTTCGGCACGCTCGTGCTGACGGTGCGCGAACTCGGTACGACCACCACGCTCGATCGCGCGATCGGGCGCGCGGACACCGCGCGCGGTAGCTACTTCGCGCTCGGCGGCAGCTCCGATGCGCCGCACGCCCGCGCGATCCAGGGGCGCACCGCGGTGTTCAGTGAGCGCGCGGTGACGGGCACCAAGGTGCACGATGTCGCGCTGCGCGGCGGCACGTACACCGTGGTCACGCCGTTCGATCCGGTGATCGCGACGTTCACTCAAGAGTGGGCGCGGTCGCAGCCGGAGCCGAAGGCATGCGTCGACACGATGGCGCCGACACAGATCGGCACGGTGAACACGCTCGACTCCGCCGGCCAGACGCTGCAGACGCTGCTGTTCACCGGCAGCCAGTTCGAATGCACGCTCGCGCTCGCCGATCAAGGCGTGCTCGACGTGGTGGGCGACGAGCGCGTCTGGAAGACCGCGACGATCGAGGCGCTGCATCCGAACTCGGCGGCGTTCGACGCGGACTTCGCCCCCGTGCGCGTGACGCGGCAGGACGTCGTTGCGAACCCGAGCAGCGGCGACATCGAGCTCACGCTCGACGCCACCGACGCGAGCGGGCTGCGCGAAGTCGTCGCGCTCGTCTACGAAGATCTCGACAACGTGCCCGGCGGCCCGGGCCGCGCGGTTTCCTACAGCACCGGCAATCTCACTGGCATTCCTGGACCTCACGCCCTGACGCTGCCGGGCGCCTACGGGAAGCTGATCTCGATCCAGTACATCGACGGGGCCGGGAACCTTCTGCTGAAGAGCTTCAAGGGCAAGCTCTTCGAAGCCATCCCCGTGCAGATTCAGACGAGCATCTTCAGCGGGATCGCGAGCACGTCGATTGTGGTGGAGATCGGGAACTGGGCTGCGCTCACGACGCCGGTGCTCGAGATCGACTTCGGCGACGGCACGAGCGCAGTCCTCCCGCTCACGAACCCGAACGGCAGCCCCGCCGCGTTCGTGCAGCTCCTGCCGAACGGCTCGGCGATCGCGACGATCACGCACGACTACACGGGCTTCACCGGCAACGCGATCACCGTGAACGTGCACCTCTCGGCACTGGGTGCGGGCGGCAGCGACAGTGCAGTGCTCTACAACTGCGGCGATCCGCTCGGCGACTTCGAGAACCCGAGCGGCGATCTGGTCTCGTGCGGAAACTCCGTCAGCGAGGGTGTGCTCAGCATGGACGTGCGGGTCGCGGGGGCGCCAGACACGAGCACATTCGTGTATCGCGTCCGCTTCCCCGCCCTCGGCACCGAGATGTTCCTCTCGGGCAATGACGTCTCTCCCGCTGGCGTCAGTGCGACGCTGCTGCCCGACGGCGTGCGCTTCACGGCGCCCGCCTCGGCGATCGGCTGGAACGGAGCGAGCGTGCTCGAGTTCCAGCCGGAAACGGCCCGGCGCTCGAACGGCAACCTCACAGACGCTGCCGGCCCGTTCACGCTGGCGCCTTGAAAATGCCGCACACGCCGGGAGGAGATCGCTCCTCCCGGCGTGGGCTGTTTGATCGCGCGTCGCGCGATTCCTATGGTGCGCGCCGTGCGTGAACTTCCCAGCGGCACCGTCACGTTCATGCTGTCGGACATCGAGGGGTCGACGCGGCTCCTCCACCGCCTCCGCGATCGCTACTCCGCAGTTCTGGCTGGGCACCGCGAGTTGATGCGCGCTGCCTTCGCGCGCCACGGCGGCGCTGAGGTCGATACGCAGGGCGACGCGTTCTTCGTGGCTTTCCCCGACGCGGTGGGCTGCCTGCGCGCGGTCGTCGAGTGCCAACGCGCGCTCGCCTCGCATCCGTGGCCGGACGGCGTCGTCGTGCGCGTGCGCATGGGCATCAACACCGGCGAGCCGGAGCGAACCGATGAGGGCTACGTCGGCATGGACGTGCACGCGACCGCGCGCATCTGCTCCGCGGGGCACGGCGGACAGATTCTGCTCTCGGAGCGCACTGCCGAACTCGTTCGAGGCGCCATCGGCAGCGACGGCCTGACGCTGCGCGATCTCGGCGAGCACGCGCTCAAAGACATCGCCACGCCGCAGCGGCTCTATCAGGTCGTGATCCCCGAACTTCAAGCCGACTTCCCGCCGCTGCGCTCGCTGGAAACGCGCCCCAACAACTTGCCAACGCCGCCGACACCGTTCATCGGCCGCGCGCAGGAAGTGGCCAGCGTGCGCGATCTCGTGCTGCGTGGCGATGTGCGAGTCGTGACGCTCACGGGTCCAGGCGGCACGGGCAAGAGCCGGCTCGCGCTGCGTACCGCGAGCGAACTCCTGCACCGCTTCGCGGACGGCGTCTTCTACGTGCCGCTCGGCACGCTGCGCAGCGCGCGGCTCGTGCCGTCGGCGATCGCGAAGGCGCTCGGCGTGCGCGAGAAGCGCGGCGCGACGCTGGTGGAGGCGATCGCCGAACACCTCCATGGCAAGGAGTTGTTGCTCGTGCTCGACGACTCCGAGCGCGTGCGCGCCGGTGCGCGCGAGGTCGCGGAGTTGATGCGCATGTGCCCGCGGCTCAAGGTGCTCGCGACCAGCCGCGAGGCGCTGCGGCTCTCGGCGGAGCACGAGGTGCCGATCGCGCCGCTCGCGGTGCCGGCGCGCGGCGGAAAATCGCGCTTCGACGAGATCGCCAAGAGCGAAGCCGTGCGGCTGTTCGTCGATCGCGCCGAGGGCGTGCGCGCGGATTTCGCGCTGAGCCCGGACAACGCGCCCGCGATCGCCGAGATCTGCAAGCGCCTCGATGGCCTCCCACTCGCGATCGAGCTCGCCGCCGCGCGAGCGCGCACACTCGATCCGGCGGCGCTGCTGAGCGCGCTCGCGAGCCGGCTCAGCGTCCTAACAGATGGCCCGATCGACCTGCCCGAGCGGCAGCAAACGCTGCGCGATGCGATCGCGTGGAGCTACGACCTGCTCGAACCCGCCGAGAAGCGCGTGTTCGACCGGCTCGGTGTGTTCGTCGGCGGCTGCACGCGCGCCGCGGCGCGTGAGGTATGCGATCCCGACGACGAGCTGTCGCTGGAGGCGGCGCTCGCGAGCCTCGCGGCCAAGAGCCTAATTACCTACGGCTTTCGCGGCGGCGACGGACCGGCGAAGGTGGTGAGGTCCGAGAGCGATGAAGACGCGCTGCGCTTCGTCATGCTCGACACGCTGCGCGAGTTCGCGAACGAGCAGCTCGATGCGAGCGGCGAGGGCGCGGCGCTGCGCGAGCGCCACCGGGCGTGGTGTCTCGCGCTCGCCGAGCACGCCGAGCCGGCGCTGCGCGGCAAGGAATCGACTGCGTGGCTCGAGCGGCTCGAGCGCGAGCACGACAATTTGCGGGCTGCGCTGGCTGGCGC
>JANNDT010000219.1:0-1939 GCA_031387905.1 Deltaproteobacteria bacterium | reverse complement strand
CGAGCAAATCCTCGTGGGTGCCGCGCTCGACGATCTGCCCGTCGTCGAGCACGACGATCAGGTCCGCGTCGCGCACGGTCGCCACGCGCGAAGCGACCACCAGCACCGTGCGTCCCTCGAACGCGCGCCGCAGGCCGCTCTGGATCGCGGCCTCGGTCTCCGCGTCCACGGCCGAGAGCGTGTCGTCGAGAATCAGGATGCGCGGATCGAGCGCGAGGGCGCGCGCGAGGGCGGCGCGTTGGCGCTGCCCACCCGACAGCATCACGCCGCGCTCGCCGACGAGCGTGCCGTAGCCGTACGGCAGATCGGCCACGTCCTTGGCGAGCTGCGCGCGCTCGGCCGCGTCGCGCACGCGCGCCATGTCGGTCTCGGGCAAGCCGTAGGCGACGTTGTCCGCGAGCGAGAGCGAAAACAGGAACGGGTCCTGCGGGACCATCGCGATCGCGCGCCGCAGCGTCGCGAGCGGAATCTTGTTGATGTCGATGCCGTCGATGAAGAGCTGGCCCGCCGCCACTTCGTAGAGGCGCGGCACGATCGACGCGAGCGCCGTCTTGCCGGAGCCGACCGGACCGACGAAGCCCACGACGGCGCCAGCGGGAATGCGCAGCGAGACGTCGCGCAGCGCCGGCGCGCGCGTCTCGAAACCGGGGTACGCGAACGTGAGCCCGCGCAGCTCGATCTCGCCGCGCAGCGTCTCGATCTGCACGCAACCCTCGCGGTCCGCAATCGACGGCGGCGTCGTGAGCACCTCGTCGATGCGCGACATCGAGGCGGTGCCGCGCTGCACGAGGTTGAACATCCAGCCGAGCATGAACAACGGCAGACCGATCTCGTAGTTCATCATCATGAACGTCACGAAATCGCCGGGCGTCATCTCACCCGACCTGATTTGCAGGCCGCCGGCGACGAGCACGACGACCATGCCCGAGAGCGGCAACAGGCCAGTGACAGCAGGCATAGCCGCACCCACTCGCGCGAGCTCGACGTTGCGCGCGTAGAGGCCCTGCGCGAGCCCGTCGAAGCGGCGCCGCGTCGTCTCTTCCATTGCGTAGGCCTTCACGACCGCGATGCCGGCAAAGGTCTCTTGGAGGTGGCTCGACAAATCGGCGAGCCCCTCCTGCACGGCGAGATTCGTCGCGTGCATGCGCCGGCCGAAGCTGCGAGCAATCAGGAAGAACAGCGGATACGGCACGAGCATCAGCAGCGTGAGCGTGTGGTTCTTCGCGAACAGCGCCGCGAGCGCGAGGCTCATCAGCACCGGCGTCTGCGTGAGCTGCAGGAGTCCCGGCCCGAGCATCAGGCGCACCGCGGTGAGGTCGTTCACGCAGCGGCTCATGAGGTCGCCGGTGCGCCAGCGCAGGTAGAACGACTGCGGCAGGCGCTGGAGGTGCGCGAACAGATCGTTGCGGATCTGGTACTCGACCTCGCGCGCCGCGTTGAAGATCTCGGCGCGCGAGAAGTAGCGGACCGCGGCGCGCGCTGTGGCGATCGCCGCCATCGCAGCGCACAGCCAGATGATCTTGCTCGCCCCCGCCGCGCGGGCGGCGGCGTCGCCGGGCGCGAGCTTCGCGTAGTCGACAACGGCGTTGGTTGCGCGGCCCATCGCGAACGGAAACGCCACGAACAGAATCGCGTAGATGAGCGTGGTCGCGATGCCGAGCACGTACAGCCGCTGATTCAGGCGCATGTAGTGCCCGAGGCGGCGGAACATGCTGCGCCGCTCGGCCGCGATCTGCTCGCGCGAGCGCGCTTCGGGGACTGCGGCGGCCGCGCTCATTGCCGGTACCACGCGGCGACGCGCGCGCGATCGAGCCCGAGCGACCACGCTGCCAGCGCCAGCCAGTTGCGCAGCAGCGTGCGTAGGACGCCACCCGCGAGGTAGCGGCGCGCCGAGGTTGTTACGGGCGCGGAGAGCAGCGCGAGCCTGCCGTGCGCGCGC